>CAZENL010000017.1:0-11290 GCA_964513505.1 uncultured Anaerolineaceae bacterium | reverse complement strand
CCGCTCGCCGACCTGGAGCGGTTTGGGTAACCTTGCGGCATGACCCCCCCGGAGACGCTCCGCGTGCGGCGGCGCGTCGTCGAGGTGGCGACGCGCTCGCCGGCTGAGACACAGTCGCTCGCAGCCGCGCTGGCCGCCGCGGCGCGACCTGCCGATCGCCTGGCCCTGATCGGGCCGCTTGGCGCGGGCAAGACCCAATTCGCCAAGGGCTTCGCGCGCGGCCTGGGCATCGGGGCCGTAGTGAACAGCCCGAGCTTCACGCTGATGGCCGAGTACCAGGGCCGCCTGCCGCTGTTCCACCAGGACCTCTATCGACTTGCAGGAACCGGCGAGGCGCTTGAGGGCGGCCTGCTCGACGAGCGCCAGGACGCCGGTGTGACACTCAGCGAGTGGGCCGAACGGCTCGATGCCGACCTGGACCCGTTGCGCCTGGAGGTCCGCATCGGCCTGGTCAGCGACGACGAGCGGCGGATCACGTTGGTCGCCCCGGATGTGCCGACGGACGCCTACGAGGCGTACCTGGCCGCGGCACGGGCGTGGCGGCCATGAAGCTGGACGAAGCTGGAACCGTGGCGCATCGGCTGGTCATCGATACGGCGACCCGTCAGAGCACGGTTGCGCTCGGCAGAGGTCGGACCATGCTGGCGGAGAGCATTCGCGTCTCCGAACACCGCCACGGCGCGCTGTTGCTGGAGCAGATCGCCGACGTGCTGGAGCGGGCCGGAGTCGCCCGCCGGGATATCGCCGCGATCGGCGTGGGCACCGGACCGGGCAGCTTCACCGGCCTGCGCGTGGGCCTGGCGACGGCCAAGACGCTCGCGTACGCCCTGGGCGTGCCCATCTTCGGCATCCCCACCGGACGTGCCATCGCGTGCGGCGTGGCGGACGCCGAGGGCACGGACGCCTCGCAGCTGGCGGTGATCCTGCCGGCCGGAGCCCGCGACCACTACCTGGCACTCCCCGATGACGAGCCTCGGCTGCTGGCGCCGGGCACGGACCTGGCTGCCATCAGAGCGGACCTTGTGGCCGTCGCGGTCGATCTTGCCGGCACGGACCTTGGGCCGGAGGCGACCGGACGCGGCGTGGTCGGGCTCCGCGGCCTCGGCGATGCCATGCTGGCGCTGCTGGACGAGCGGGTCGCCTCAGGCCCCGCGGACGACGTAGCGGCCTTGGTACCGGTGTACGTGGCGCTGCCGCGCGGCATCGCCCCGGCCGTTGGAGGGATGGCATGGTCGCCCGACCTCCGCTGAGGGTCCGCATCGACCCGATGACCGTGAACGACATCCCGGATGTCCATGACATCGAGCGGGCGAGCTTTCCGATTCCCTGGCCCATCTACGCGTTCCGCCAGGAGCTTGAGACCAATCGCATGGCCCGCTATCTCGTCGTCCGAATCGGCGAGGAGACGGTGGCCTACGCGGGCATCTGGCTGATGGTCGACGAGGCGCACGTGACCACGTTCGCGGTGCTGCCGGAGTGGCGGCGCCGCGGCATCGGCGCGCGGCTCATGCTGGCCGTGCTGCGGCTGGCGGTCGAGATGCGCGCGTCGGTCGCCACGCTGGAAGTGCGTCTCGGCAACCTGGGCGCGCGCACGCTGTACCAGCGCTTCGGGTTCCGGCCGGTTGGCGTTCGGCCCCGCTACTACTCGGACAACGGCGAGGACGCCCTGATCATGACCACGGACCTGCTCAATTCGGCGGCCATGCGCAACCGCATCGAGGCGCTCTCGGACCGCTACGGCGGCGATGTCCTGACGGACGAGGAGCCGGCGAACACCGCCGACCTGCCGCATCCGGCGGGCCCGCCCGAATGAGCGGGCGCATCCTCTCCGTCGAGAGCTCCTGCGACGAGACGGCCGTGGCCGTGGTGGAGAACGGCCGGCGCATCGTCACCAACGTGGTGGCCAGCCAGGTGGCGCTGCACGCGGCGACCGGCGGCATCGTGCCCGAGGTCGCGGCACGTGCGCACCTGCGCTGGATGATCCCCGTCCTGGACGAGGCTCGCACGCGTGCCGAGATTACGGACTGGTCCGAGCTGGACGCCATCGCCGTGACGGAGGGTCCAGGGCTCGCCGGCTCGCTGCTGGTCGGCATCACCATGGCCAAGACCCTGGCCTGGCTGGAGGGCCTCCCGCTCGTGCCCGTGAACCACCTGGAGGGGCACATCTACGCCGCCTGGCTGCTGGATCCGGACGAGCCCGAGAAGCCCACGCCGGAGTTCCCGCTGGTCGCCCTGGTCGTCAGCGGTGGTCACACCTTCCTGGTCGAGATGACCAGCCACCTGCACTACCGGCTGCTCGGACAGACGGTTGACGACGCAGCCGGCGAGGCCTTCGACAAGGTCGGCCGGCTGCTCGGCCTGCCCTATCCCGGCGGTCCCGCGATCCAGAAGGCCGCCGAGGGGGCCGGGCCGCACACGCGGCGCTTCCCGCGCGCGTGGCTCGGGGAGAGCTCCGACTTCAGCTTCAGCGGCCTGAAGACGGCCGCGCGCCGCGCCGTGGCCGACGAACTGGGCGTGCCGGCAGAATCGGTTGGTGCCGGATCGGACGGCGCGGCGCTGCCACAACAGGCCATCGCGGAGTTGGCGGACGCGTTCCAGGACTCGGTCGTGGAGGTGCTGGCCACCAAGACGATCCGCGCCGCGGAGCGGATCAATGCGCGCTCGATCGTGATCGGCGGAGGGGTGGCGGCCAACAGCGTGTTGCGCCAGCGCATCGCGGACGGCGCGGCTGCGCTCGGCGTGCCGCTGGTCGTGCCGCGTCCCGGGTTGTGCACGGACAACGCGTCGATGATCGGCGCGGCCGGCTGGTGGCGCTTCCACGCGGGCGCCCGGGCGGGCGTGGAGCTGGACGCGAGACCGTCCCTGAAACTGGCCGTCTAGGCGATGCCGCGCCGGAATAGCCCGAGCCGCCCATCGTGTGCGCCACACGTCTCCGGCGGGTCCCGGCAGGCGAAACCGCGCCCGCGCCGGGAGCCGCCGCCGACCTATGGGATCGTTGACGAGACCCCGGAGACGCGCCACAACGACGCCACAGACCTGGACGCCCGGCACCTTGGCGCGGAGAGCGTCTCGCGCTACCTGCGCCGGCACGGCCTCGCGGCCCGCAAGACGTTCAGCCAGAACCACCTGGTGGACGGCACGGTCCTTGAGACGATCCTCGAGGAGGCGGGCGTCACGGAGGGGCGGCACGTGCTGGAGATCGGCCCGGGCCTGGGCATCCTGACCGGGCCGTTGCTCGCCGCGGGCGCGGACCTGACCGCGGTGGAAGTGGATACCCGGCTGGCGGAACACCTGCGATCGCGCTTTGCCGGTTCACCAGGGTTTCACCTCGTCGAGGACGACGCGCTGGACATCCCCACGCCGGACCTCGTCAGCCCGCCCTGGGACCTGGTCGCCAACCTGCCGTACCACATCACCAGTCCCGTGCTGCACCACGTGCTTGGGCAGGAACCCCGCCCGGAGCACTTCGTATTGATGCTCCAGCGCGAGGTGGCCGAGCGCATCGCGGCGCCGCCCGGTGGCATGAGCTACCTCTCGGTGTTCGTGCAATACCACGCGGACGTCCGCGTGGCGAGGGTCGTGCCAGCCTCGGCCTTCGAGCCGGAGCCGGCCGTCCAGTCGGCCATCCTCGTTGGCAAGACCCGGCCGCGCGCGCTCGACGCGGAAGGGGAGGAGGCGCTCTGGCGGCTGGTCCAGGCGGGCTTCCGCGAGCGCCGCAAGATGCTCCACAACGTCCTTCCGCGCCAGCTGCCACAGGTGGGACGCGAGCGCTTCGAGGAGGCGCTCGCGGCCGTGGGCATCGCGCCGGACCGCCGGCCGCAGACCGTGTCGGTGGGCGAGTGGCTGGCGCTGTCGGAGGCGCTCGGGCCGCTGGCACCCATGGGCGTCGTTGAGTCGCCGTGACAGTCCGGATCGTCGAGTTCGCGCGCGCGAAGGTCAACCTCGGCCTCGCCGTCATAGGTCGGCGTCCAAACGGTTACCACGAACTTCGCTCCGTCTTCCTGCGGATCGGACTGGCGGATCGACTTTCCGGGTCGACCGACGAGCCGCTCAATGGGGACCGCCTCGCCATCGACGGTGACGAGGACTGCCCGGTGCAGGGCAACACGGTCCTGCGTGCGGTGAAGCTGCTCCGTGCATTCCATTTCCCGCTGCGCGAAATGTCTGCTCCGCTGCCGACGTTGGACCTTCGGCTCCAGAAGCGCGTCCCGATCGCAGCCGGCCTCGGAGGTGGATCGTCCGACGGCGCGGCCGCAATCTCACTTGCGATGGCTCTCTGGTCGGTGACTCTCGCTGAACGTGATGTCGTCACTCTTTCCGCGCAACTCGGCGCCGACGTGCCGTTCTTCATGGCCGGTTACCCCGCGGCCCTGGTCAGCGGGATCGGCGAGCAGATCGAGCCGCTCGACGCCGTTGCCGGCGAACCCGGCCTGCTGCTCGTCACTCCGATCGAGCGCCTCTCCACGGCTGCTGTCTTCGCCGAGTTCGACCGTCGCCCAGCGGCACCGGACGCCAGCCATGCCGTTGACGAATTTTCGGCAGCGTTCCGATCGGGCTTGGACGCAGCCTCGCTGGCCGGCTGGGCTCTCCGCCTGCGTGACGCCAACGATCTCTGGGCCCCGGCCGTTCGCCTGTTGCCCAGCCTGGAACTCCTGCGCGGGGAGCTCGAGCGCGCGCTCGATCGTCCGTTCCTGCTCAGCGGATCGGGCTCGACGCTGTTCGCTCTCTATGCTTCGCTGGGGGAGGCGCAAGAGGCGGCCGGACGGCTCTCCTCGACGGGACTCCAGCAGCTCGCCGGCGCGCACGTCTTCGCGACCGGGACCGAATTACGCCAGGACGCAGGGAGGATGCAATGACCAAGCGACGCCTCGAGACCGATGGTGCCCCCAGGGCGATGGGTCCCTACAGCCAGGGCATCGTGGCCAATGGCTTCTGCTTCTGCGCCGGACAGCTCGGGCTGGACCCGGCCACCGGTGAGTTGGTCGAGGGCGGGGTAGGCCCGCAGACGGAGCGCGCCCTGAAGAACCTTCTCTCGGTGCTGGACGCGACCGGGCTGTCGCTGGCCGACGTGGTCAAGACGACCTGCTTCCTGGCGGACATCGCCGATTTCGCGGCATTCAACGAGGCGTACGCCCGCCTGATGCCTGACCCGTTCCCGGCCCGCTCCACGTTTGCCGTCGGCGAGCTGCCCAAGAAGGGCGCGCTGATCGAGATCGAGGCGATCGCCACCTTCGCGCAGGTTTGACACCCTCGCGGAAGCGCCCCTACAGTCAGCACGACCTGATGTCTCACCTGCCCACAACACGCACGCGCGGCGCGCCTCGCCCGCGATGACGACCGCCGGCCCAGAGCGCATCGTCCCGGTTGTCCTTGCGGCCGGCCTCGGGACGCGAATGCGATCGCGAACGCCCAAGCTGCTGCACCACGTGTGCGGCCGGCCCATGCTGGCCTACGTCCTGGACGCCGCGCGCCAGGCCACCGGGGAGCGGCCCCTGGTCGTCTATTCCGCGGCCACTGAGGCCCTGCGGGACGTCTTCGGCGCGGAGGCCGACTTCGCGCTCCAGGATGAGCCGCGAGGAACGGCCGATGCCGTTCGTGCGGCGCTGGACGTGCTGCCGGCCGGGGTCGGCGAGATCGTGGTGCTCAGCGGGGACGTGCCGCTCATCCAGCCGGAGGACATCGACGAGTTGATCGTCGCGCGTCGCGAGACGGGTGCCGTGATGGCGTTGATCACGGTGGAGGTCTTCGATCCGGAGGGCCTGGGCCGCGTGGTCCGTGACGACGACGACCGCGTCACGCGCGTCGTCGAGGAGAAGGACGCCACCCCGGAGCAGCGCGAGCTGGCCGAGATCAACGCCGGCGTCTACGCCTTCGACGTGGCCTGGCTCCGCAAGCGGCTGTCGGACGTGCAGCCTTCCGAGACCACCGGCGAGCTGTACCTGCCGGTGCTGATCGAGTTCGCGCGTGCCGATCACCGGCCCGTGGCAGCGCTCCTGGTGGAGGAGGACGGCTCGCTCCAGGGCATCAACGACCGTTCGCAGCTCGCCTCGGCCGAGATGGACATGCGCCTCCACATCAACGAGCGGCACATGCTGGCCGGCGTCACCATGCTCGACCCGACCAGCACCCAGATCGACGCCACCGTCGAACTGGCCGAGGACGTCACCGTGGAGGCCCGCGTCATCCTGCGCGGCACGACCTCCATCGGCCGCGACACCGTCGTGCGTGCCGGCTCCCAGCTGTTCAACGCGACCGTGGGGGAGCGCTGCCTGATCTGGTCCAGCGTGATCGAGGATTCGGTGGTCGGTGATGGCGTGAGCATCGGCCCGTTCGCGCACGTGCGGGGCGGCTCGGAGATCGGCGACGGCGTGCAGCTCGGCAACTTTGCCGAGGTCAAGAAGAGCCGCGTTGGGCGGGGCAGCAAGCAGCACCACTTCAGCTACATCGGCGACACGCAGGTCGGCAGTGCCGTGAACATCGGTGCGGGCACGATCACGGCCAACTACGACGGCAAGGTCAAGCACGCCACGACGATTGGCGACGGCGCGTTCATCGGTTCCGGGACCATCCTTCGGGCCCCGGTCACCGTCGGTGACGGGGGCTACACGGGCGCCAATTCGGTGGTCACCCGGGACGTGCCTGCCGGCAAGCTCGCGGTGGGTGTGCCGGCACGAATTCGCGAGCGCATCGTCAAACCCTCGGCTGAAGAGTCCACATGACCGGGCCGCTCTTCGAGATCGTCATCATCGCGATCCTGATCGCGTTCAACGGCATCCTGGTGGCCGCCGAGATCGCGCTGATCTCCGTGCGCAGGAGCCGCCTGCAGCAACTCACCGACGAGGGCAACCGCGGCGCCCGCCGGGTGGAGCGGCTGGCCGGCGATCCGTCTCGCTTCCTGGCCGTGCTCCAGCTGGGGGTTACCTTCGTCGGCTTCCTGGCGGCGGCCTTCGCCGGCCAGAGCATCGCCGAATCGCTCAAGACCTGGCTGGTGCAACTGGGCGTCGGCTCCGACCAGGCCGGCGCGGTGAGCCTCCTCATCGTCACCCTGGCCGTCGCGCTGGTGACGGTCATCTTCGGCGAGCTTCTGCCCAAGACGCTGGCACTCGCGCACGCGGAACGGTATGCGCTGCTGTTCGCGCGACCGGTCGAGATCCTGGGCGCGATCTTCCGGCCGGTGGTCTGGGTGCTGAACAAGATCAACAACTCCATCACGGGCGCGCTCGGCGTCAAGGAGATCGACCGCGACCGCCTCTCCCCGGAGGAGCTGATGATCCTCGTGGAGCGTGGCGGCCAGCAGGGCGTCATCGAGGCCGAAGAGGAGCAGATGATCGGCGCGGTGCTGGAGCTCGGCGACCGCCGCGTCCACGAGGTGATGGTGCCGCGCATCGACATCTCGGCACTGCCGGTGACCGCGACCCTGGACGAGATCGTTGACACCATCGTCAAGGGCGGGCACTCGCGCATTCCCGTCCACGAGGACAGCATCGACAACATCGTGGGCATCCTCTACGTCAAGGACCTGCTGCCGTACCTCAAGGGCACGGACCAGCCGCCGCCGATCCGCAAGCTGGTGCGCACGCCGCTGTTCGTCCCGGAATCGATGCTGGTGGACGACCTGCTGCACAGCCTGCAGCGGCGCAAGGTCCACATCGCCATCGTGCTGGACGAGTACGGCGGCACGGCCGGCATGGTCACGATTGAAGACTTGATCGAAGAGATCGTGGGCGAGATCCAGGACGAGTACGACACGGAAGAGCCGATGATCGTGCCGCTCTCCGACGATCAGGCACGCGTCGACGGCCGGGCCAGCATCGACGACCTGATGGAGCACTTCGACCTCCAGTCCGAGATCGAGGACCGCGAGGAGTACGACACGGTCGGCGGGCTGGTATACCACCGCATCGGCGGCATTCCCAAGGTTGGCGACACGGTGGAGATCGACGACGCGCTGACGTTGACGGTCGAGTCAACGGATGGCCGGCGGGTTGGCAAGCTGCTGGCGGTCCGCCACCGGCGAAACGACAACCAGGGCAACGGCGAGGGCCGCGAGGAGTAGATCGCCTCAGGCGGCGATGGCGGATACCACGATCAGGCGCAGGCGGTCCATGGCTGTGCCGTCCACCACGCCAACGGACGCGAGCTGCGCGAGCGCTTCGTCGCGGTAGGAGCGTGCGCGATCGCGGACGTAGTCGCGGGCGCCCGTGCGCTCCAGGATGCCCAGCGTTTCCTCCACCTCCGCGGCCGACGGGTGATTGGCCGCGAAGATCTCGCTCAACCGTTCGCGGTCTTCGGGGCCGGCGTGTTCCATGGCGTAGATCACCGGCAGTGTCTTCTTGCGGGTGGCGATGTCGGACGGCACCTTGCCAGTGGCCGCCTCGTCGCCCCAGATGCCCAGCAGGTCGTCGTTGAGCTGGAACGCCAGGCCAACGGCCCAGCCGAAGCCGCGGTACGCGGCCACGATCGCGGGATCCTCGGTGGCCAGCATGGCGGCCGCCTGGATGGCGCCGGCGATGAGCGAGGCGGTCTTGCGCCCGATCATGTCGAAGTAGTAGTCGACGCTGATCCACTCCAGGTGCTCGGACGTCCAGATGTCCATGAACTGGCCTTCGCAGAGCGCCAGGCAGGTGTCGTCGTACAGGCGCATCAACTGGAGGATCTTGGCCGGCGGGTAGCCCATCTCTTCGAGGCGGTGGAGCGCCAGGCGTGACAGCGAGAAGAGCGTGTCGCCGGCGTTGATGGCCTGGGGAACCCCTTCGGTGATCCACAACGCCGGCCGGTTGCGCCGCTCGGTGCCGTTGTCCTCGATGTCGTCGTGGACCAGGCTGAAGTTGTGGCCGAGCTCCACGGCCGCTGCACCCGGCAGCGCGCGTTCGTAATCGCCGGAGATGGACTGGTAGGCCAGCAGCCCCAGCAGCGGGCGGATGCGCTTGCCGCGCGAGGCGCCTTTGTCCAGCCCCAGGCTGTAGCGGACCATGTCGTACAGGGGCTTGGTGCGCTCGTCCTCGGCGTTGGCCACGATGCGGCCCATCTCCGCCTCGATGTCGGCGATCAGGGCGTCAAGGTCGGCCGTGGTGAGCACCGAAACAGGATACCGCTCGTTAGCACATTCCGCCATGCCAGATGGCCTGGTCCAAATCTCCCAAAAGCATGCCGGATGCAGGAAAACGCGCCGGAGCGGGGGACGCACTCCGCACCGGCGCTACTGACCATTCGCCGCAGACGGGCTTCCGGATCACCCGCTGAACATCGGCGGATCGGTGGTCGCCGGCACGTGCCGGCGCTGGCGTAGGCTAGGGCTGTGCCGGCCCCGCGGATGTACAAGACCCAGGCAATCGTGCTGAGCCGGTTCGAGCTCGGCGAGGCGGACCGCGTGCTGACCCTGCTGACCCCGCACGACGGCAAGATCAAGGTGATCGCCAAGGGCGTGCGCCGGCCGGGCAGCCGCATCGGGGGCGCCGTGGAGCCGTTCGCCGAGCTGCACCTGGTGCTGGTGCGCGGCCGCACGTTCGACGTCATCACCCAGGCCAGCGTCGGCGAGGCATGGCTCAAGCTGCGCGACCGGCTGGAGTCGGCGGCCACGGCGTGGTACATCGGGGAGCTGGCGGAGCGTGCCGTCGAGGAGCGCGCGGGTGCGTATCCGGTCTATGCGCTGCTGCGCCGCGCGTTCCAGTTGCTGGACGACGGCATGGCACCGGGCCGCGTGGCGCGCTGGTACGAGTTCGGCCTCGCCGATGCGCTGGGCATGCGCCCGGAGGTCGACCGCTGCGTGGAGTGCGATCGGACGCTGGAGGAGCACGAGACGTTCCGTTGGGTGCCGGCCCTGGGCGGCGTGTTGTGCCATGAGCATCCGGCGCCGCCGGCCGAACAGATGATGCTCTCGCTCGCCGCCCTGAAGCTGCTGAAGGCGTACCGCCGTTTCGACATCGAGGCGATCGCGGCGCTGCGGGTCCCGGCCGCGGTGGAGCTCGAGGCGGAGAATGCGCTGCGCCGCTTCGTCCGCCACGTCCTGGAGCGCGATGCCCGCTCGCTGGCGTTCCTGGACGAAGTGCGGGCCGGAGTCCACTGAGTTGGCAGGCGACGACGAGCGCTCCGCGGCCGGCATGACCGACGACCCGATCGACTGGAGTTGCACGCGCTGCGGATCGCGACTTGAGGATGCCGGCGAGACGGAGTTCCGGGTCGGGGGCTCGAGCGGCGCTGCGACGTTCTTCTTCGGTGGCCTGGCCGAACTCGGCGAGGGCAAGATGTCCCTGCGCATGCTCATCTGTCCGCGCTGCGGCCAGCTGGCGCTCTTCGACCCCACCAGGTACCCGATTCGCTGAGTCCCCGGCGTTGCGGCTTGGGAGCTTGCCACTGGCGCGGCGTGTCCCGGCGCGGCATCATGTCGGCTCGCCCGACGGGCTGCTCGCAACTCGCTCAAAGGAGTCCTCCACCATGCCTCGTCGATTCCGCGTTTCAGCAGCTCTCCTGCCGCTGGCGGTCTTGGCCGGCCTCCTCCTCGGCAGTGTGCCGGCCGCCGCGGCATCTCCGGCAGGCGGCCTCATGGAGGCCTTCACCTTCAATGACACCCTGAACCACCCGGGTGTCACCTGCTACTACGGCGCCGTGAACGCGGCGAGCCAGGACCTCATCAAGATCGTGACCAAGGGTCCGAAGGTGTGGGCCAGGGACCGCACCGGCGGCGTGGACCATCAGACCGTGGCCTGGCGGTTCGTGATCGAGGGCGCCCCGGCGGGCGTGCCTCCGTACACCAACGAGTACAGCTCGAGCTGGATCAAGGCCACCGCCGACGACAGCAGCGGCCACAAGTTCAGCGCGCGCACGTGGGTGCAACCGAAGCCGGCCAAGAATCGCCAGTGGAAGGTCCACGAGGAGCTGCGCTTCTACAAGCCGGGTTCCACGACCACGGTGGAGGCGACCATCAAGTTCTTCAACCAGTACGCCACCAGTGTCTACCCGCCCAATCCGGACACGACCAACCCCGCGCCCTGCCTGCCGGGCATGTGATCGGAGCGCGGCGCACGGCGCCGCGATGTCACGAGGCCTCACAATAGGGATCCGTCCAGACCGGCGATGCCACCTGTCGGCTGACGCTTGCATGGAGTGCAATCCCTCGTGACCCAGAGCCCTGATCTCTCCGCGCCCGACGAGGCCCAAGCCGCCGATCCCGGTCCCGCCGTCGCCAACCTGGAAACCATCGTTTCGCTCGGCAAGCGGCGGGGCTTCATCTTCCCGAGCTCGGAGATCTACGGCGGCATCAACGCCGTGTGGGACTACGGGCCCCTCGGCG
>CAZENL010000016.1:19516-40384 GCA_964513505.1 uncultured Anaerolineaceae bacterium | reverse complement strand
ACCGCGTACCATGCACCAGCCACAAGACAGGAGATTCACGACCCATGGGAGTTCCCAAGCGCCGGGTATCGCACGCCCGGCAAGGCGACCGCCGAGCCCATCTCGCGCTGTCCACACCACAGCTGGAGGAGTGTCCGCACTGCCACCAGCAGAAGCAGTCGCACCATGCCTGCCCCAACTGCGGCTGGTACAACGGCCGAGAAGCGGTGCGCATCCGCGTGCAGAAGCCCAAGGACAGCACGCCCTGAGCCAGAAGCGTTCGCGGCTGTTCGCTGACCGCCTGAACGGCTGACCGCGCGTCCGGCATGGACGTCCAGACCATCGGCCGCAACGCTGGCGGCCCCCAGATCCGGCCGCGCGTCGCCGTGGATGCCATGGGCGGCGATCACGGCGTTGCCGAGGTGGTCGCAGGTGCCCTGGACTGGGCCCGCGAGCACGACGACGCGGACCTGATCCTGGTCGGTGACGTGGCCCAGATCACCGCGGCGGCCGGCGGGCCGCTGCCGGGGCACGTGAGCATGGTGCCGGCCAGCGAGCTGGTCACCATGGAGGAGTCGCCCGCTTCCGCAGTCCGCCGCAAGCGCGATGCGAGCATCAACGTGGCCATGCGCCTGGTCCGCGAGGGCAAGGCGGATGCGGTCGTCACCGCGGGCCACACGGGCGCGGGCGTTGCGTCGGCGATCCTGAATCTGGGCCGCATCCCCGGCGTCGACCGGCCCGCGCTGGCCGTTCAGATGATCACGGACCGCGGCCCGTTCGTGCTGCTGGACATCGGCGCGACCACGGATTCCTCGGGGCTCAACCTGGCCCAGTACGCACGGATGGGCGCCATCTACGCGGAACAGGTGCTGGGCGTGAAGGACCCCTCCGTGGCCCTGCTGTCCATCGGCGAGGAGGGCGGCAAAGGCGAGCTCCGCGTGCAGGAGGCTACGCAGCTGCTCCTTGCCGGAGGACCACGTTTCCTCGGCAACGTGGAGGGCAAGGACCTGCCGCATCACCCGGCAGACGTGGTGGTCTGCGACGCCTCGGTCGGCAACGTCGTGATCAAGTTCTTCGAGGGTCTCTCGACGGCCATCTTCGACATGCTGCGCGTGGAGTTCAAGCGACCGCCCTGGGGCCCGCTGGGCTACTTCTTCATGCGGCCCGGCATCGGCCGCATCCGGCGCCGCCTGGACTACGAGCGCCTCGGTGGCGCGCCGCTGCTCGGCGTCAAGGGCACGGTCCTGATCACCCACGGACGAGCGAAGCGCCGCATGATCGGCTTCGCCGTCGGCGTGGGCGCCGCCGCCGCGAGAGCGCAGATCCCCGAGCGCATTGCCGCAGCACTGGCACCCCCGCCGCGTGCCGCGAAAGCCACCGACTCCGCCACGAGCGCGGATGAGGAAGCGACCGCGGACGCCCAACCGGCCCTCGAGGCCGCAGCTGCCGACGGGTGAGCGACCAGGCACACCGGGACGAGCGGGAGGGGCGGCGCCTTGCGCTGGGCGCCGTCTTCGAGGCGGACTTCGGGCAATCCACGGCCAGCAAGGTCCTGGAGCGACGCCTGGACGAGGAAGGCGCCACGCCCGACGCCGCCGAACAGGCCCGCCGGATCGTGAACGCGGTGATGACCTATCGGGACACCATCGACGCCAGAATCGGCGCGGCCGCGCCTGCCTATCCGGTCGTCCAACTGGCCCGAATGGACCGCGCCCTGTTGCGTTCAGGCATGGGTGAACTGCTACACTGCCCGACGACCCCAGCCCGGGTCGCGATCTCGGAATGGGTGGAACTTGCCCGAACGTACAGTGGGGATCCGGCCAGGCGCCTCGTGAACGGCGTGCTCGGACGGGTCTCCCGGGAAACGGCCGAGGAGCGTGCTCCGCGGCGATCGACGGCCCGGCCACAGAGCCACAACCCAAGCCAACCTGATCCAGAATCCAGCGACAGAGGGAGTGCGGAGTGACGGCTACGACCTACGAGCGGCTCAAGAAGATCGTCGTGGAACAGCTCGGCGTGGACGAGGATGAGGTCAAGCCGGAAGCGTCGTTCGTCGACGACCTGAACGCCGACTCGCTGGACCTCGTCGAGTTGATCATGAGCCTCGAAGAAGAATTCGGGACGGAGATCTCGGACGAGGATGCGGAGAAGATCCGGACCGTCCAGGACGCCGCCGACTTCATCGACGAGCACAGCGCGGCCTGACGTTCCCGATTGGCGGCTGACGCCGGGCGGCCAGACCAGCACAGGCCGATCCACGGCCGGCGATTCCGTTGCCGGCCGTCTGGCCGCTCATCTGGGGCTTCCATTTCGCGACCTCGACCTGGTCGAGGAGGCGCTGACCCACAGCAGCTACGTCAACGAGCACCCTGAGAGCACCGGCGGTCCCAATGAGCGCCTCGAGTTTCTGGGAGACGCCGTCCTCTCGCTGATCATCTCGGAGGCGCTCATGAGACGCCATCCGGACGAGAACGAGGGCCAGCTCACCACCCGCCGGGCCGCCATCGTCTCCGAAAAAGGGCTGTGCGGCATTGCCGCGCGCCTGGACCTCGGTCAGTTCCTGGTGCTCGGGCAGGGCGCCGCGCGCTCGGGAGAGCGGCATCGCGATTCGGTCCTTGCGTCCCTCTTCGAGGCAGTGGTGGCGGCGACGTTCCTGGATCTTGGCCTGATTCGCACCCGTCGCTGGGTGCTCGCCGTCGCGGCTGCCGAGTTGGAGGCGACCGGGGGATTGGGCAGCCTCAAGGCACCCAAGAGCAAACTCCAGGAATATGCCTACCACAGCACGGGCCACCCGCCTTCCTATCGCGTGGTCAGCGCCGATGGCCCGGACCACCAGCGCACCTACGTGGTCGAGGTGAGCCTGGGAGGTGAGCCGCTCGGCCGCGGACAGGGCCGCAGTCGCCGGATCGCCGAAACGGAGGCCGCGGCCCGCGCCATGGTCAAGCTGGCCCAGCGGCCGGCACCTCCGGTCACGCCGATCGCCCCGGTGGCCCCGGCCGGAGCGGACCAGCATCCTCGGCCCGGTGTCCGAAAGCGTCCCGCCGGACGATGAGCGAGGGCCGCCTCAAAGCGCTCCGCATGGTCGGCTTCAAGTCGTTTGCCGAGCGGACCATCGTGGAGTTCGGGCCTGGCATCAGCTGCGTCATCGGCCCCAACGGGAGCGGCAAGAGCAATCTCGCCGATGCGCTCCGCTGGGCCCTGGGCGAGCAGGGCCGATCCCTGCGCACGCGCCGAGCGGAGGACCTGATCTTCGCGGGCTCCTCGTCCCGGCGGGCGATCGGCATGGCGGACGTGACGCTGGTCATCGACAACCAGGACCGCCTGCTGCCGGTCGACTACGCGGAGGTCGAGCTCGGGCGCCGCCTCTTCCGCTCCGGCGAGAACGAGTACCTGCTCAATCGCCAGAAGATCCGGCTGCGCGACCTGGTGGACCTGCTCGACGAGGCCAACCTGGCCGACAACGCGTTCCTTTTCATCGGCCAGGGCATGGTCGACCAGGCGCTGGCGCTGCGGCCGGAGGAGCGCCGGCCGCTGTTCGAGGAGGCGGCGGGCATTCGCAAGCACGAGCGAAGGCGCCGGATCGCGGAGGCGGAACTCGCCGAGGCCGAGGCCAACGTGGAGCGCGTGCGGGACGTCCTTGCGGAGCTGCGGCCGCAGGCGCGCCGGCTGGCCGCCCAGGCGGAGCAGCAGGAGCAGCGCCGGAGTGCCGGATCGGAGCTCGCCGAGGCGCTGGTGGCGTTCGGTCGGGCGCGCCTGATCGGGGCGGAGCGCGAGGCGGATCGCCATCGGGAGGCCACCGCGGCTGCCCGAGCGGCGGCGGACGCGGCCCTCGCGATCCTTCGCGAGGCCGAGGAGGAGGCGCGCGCGCTCACCTTGGGACTCGGCGAGCGTGCCGATGCGGAACGCGAGTTGCGGTCGCGCGTGGACGCGGGCAGAGCCGTCACGCTGGAGCAGAAGCTCGCCGAGGCCCGGCTGGGGACGGAGACGCAGTCGCTGGGCCGGGACCGAGCGCGCCTCGAGGCAGAGCGCGTGGCCCTCCAGGCGCGGATCGCCGAGGCGCGGCGAGCCGCGTCCGTGCCACTCCCCGAGGTGGATGCCGCGGCCGAGGTCGCGTTGCGTGACGCGGAACGTGCCCTGGACGACGCCGCCTCGGAACTGGATGCGGTCCGTGCCGGCACGGCGGTGGAAGCAGAGCGGCGTGCACGATGGCTCGCGGATCGCCGTGCGCAGCAGGACGAATTGCCGCGCGCGCAGCAGCGGCACGCAGAGCTGGCGCGGCGCGTCGCGGAGCAGGAACGCGACCTTGGGACAGGCGCGGAGCGCCTCGCGAGCCTGCAGCAGTCAGCTTCGGTTGCGGCGGAGGCCGCGCGGGCTGCCGCGGCCGGCGAGGAGCGTGCCGAGATCCTTGCCGAGCGGGCCAGGGGAGCAGCGTCCGCGGCAGACGCGGCCTTCGCGGACGTGTCGGCCCGGTACGCGGCCGCCATGGCAGAGCTGCACGGACTGGATGCGCGCCTGGCCGCCCTCCAGGCCAGCCTGGATGCCGCCGTCGACCAGGAGGCGTACAAGGCGGCCCGTCGCCGCGGCGGGCAGCTGGTCGCCGAGGGCCTGGACGTGGAAGCGGGCCTGCGTGCGGCCGTGGAGGCGGCCCTCGGAGATGCGCTTCGCGGACTGGCCGTGGACGCCGAGTCCGCGCTGGCGTTGCGGACCCGCCGCGCAACCTTGCTGCTCCCCGAGGTGCCCGCCAAGGCCGGCCGTGGCGCGGATCGGGACGCGGCGCGCATCGAGGTCGCGGTCGCGGCGGCCGGCGGTGGTCCCCTCACGGGTGCGATCCGGCGCGACCCCGCTGGCCACGTCGCGCGGCTGCTGGCACGCACGTTCTGGGTTCCGGATCTGGAAGCCGCACTCGCCCTGCGGCCGCAGCTGGTCCCTGGCTGGCGGCTGGTGACGCGCGCGGGTGAGCTGGTCACGGACGAGGGACTGGTGCGCGTCGGCTCGCCGGCCTCACACCTCGAGCAGCAGGCCGAGGTGCGGGCACTCGGCGCGGAGCGGGCACGCGCCGCCGAAGCCGTTGCGACCCTGGACGCCGAGATCACGCGATCTCGTGAGCTGACGGCCCAGTCGGCGCGCTCGCTCGGCGAAACACGTGAGGCGCTGGCGGCGGCCCGCCGGGTGCGCCGCATGGCGGAGGAGCAGGAGCGCTCCAGCAGCCGTGCCAGCGAAGCCGCCGCACGTGAGCGAGCGTGGCAGTCGGCGGTGCTGGACCGCTCGCGCGAGCAGCTCGCTTCGGTCGCTGCGGATCTCGCGCGGCTGGAATCGGCCGCCGGAGCCGCTGACGCCGCTGCGGCGGCCGAGGCCGCTGACGCGTCCGACGCCGCGTCCGAGACACCGCACGTGCCGGGACTCGAGCGGGACGTGGCGGGGCTGCACTCCCGCGTCCAGTCCCTCAGGAGCGCTCGGGATGAGCTGGACCGCAACCTGGCCGCGCAGCGACAGCGTCAGGCGGCGGCCGACGAGGCACGCCGCCGGGCGGAGATCGCCGCGATCATGGACGAGCAGCGGCTGGCAGACGTGGAGTCCGGGACGGCCGCCCTGGCCGGGAACGAAGCGGACCTGGCCGCGAATCGCGAACGCGTGGCCACTGCCCTGGCCGCAGCAACGGCCGCCGAGCAGGAGCTTGGCCGGCAACTCAGCACGCTCCTGGATGCCGGCCGCGACGAGCGCGTCCGTCTCGCGGCAGCCGAAGGCGCGGCGGCAACGGCCCGGGAACGGTTGCGCACCGCCGAGGCTCGCGGACGCACGGACGAAGTCGCCGAGATGGAAGCGCGTCTGCATGTGGATTCGGCTCGGGAGAGCCTCCTGGTCGAGCTGGCCGGGATCGGCCCCGAGGGCCTTGCCGCGCTGCTTCGGCTGAGCCCGGGCGATCCCGGAGCAGGAGCGAGCGAGCCCGCCTCGCCGGAGGAGCTCGGGCCGGCGCTCGAATCGGCCCTCGACCGCTGCCTGCCCATCTGGCGGGCGGATCCCGCACCGGAAGCGCCCGGGTCCGGGCGGCTGGCGGCTCTGCGTCGTCGCTACCACGAGCTCGGTGCCAGCAACCCCTTCGCCGCCCGGGAATACGCCGAGGTCCGCGACCGCCTGGAGATCCTGGACGCGCAGCGCAACGACCTGGAGACCGCCATCCGCGGCACGCGCGAACTGATCGCCAACCTGAACACGCTGATCACGGAGCAGTTCCGGCGCACGTTCGCCCAACTGGAGGGCGCCTTCGCGCGCCGCTTTAACCAGCTCTTCGATGGCGGCGAGGCGCAGCTCAGCCTGACCGCGCCGGAGGACCTCTCGACCACCGGCGTCGAGATCATGGCCCGACCTCCGGGCAAGAAGCGTCAGCCGTTGGCGATGCTTTCGGGCGGCGAGCGAACGCTGACGGCCGTGGCCCTCCTGCTGGCCATGCTGGAAGTGCGGCCGGTGCCGTTCTGCGTGCTGGACGAGGTGGACGCCGCCCTGGACGAGGCCAACGTCGGCCGCTTCTCCGCGGCGCTGCGTGACCTCTCGGAAACCATCCAGTTCGTGGTCATCACCCACAACCGCGGCACGATCGAGGCGGCGGATGCGCTGTACGGCGTGACCGTCGGCGACGATGCGGTCAGTCGCGTTGTCTCCATGCGCCTGGACGATCGGCCGATGAAGGCCCGGGAGAGCGGCCGTGGGCCGGACGGCGCGCAGCCGGAGCTGGTCGCGATGGGGCCGGCGTGAGCGGGATGGCTCCCGGCGTGGATCACGGACCGGCCGAGCAGCAGTTGGAGGTGGGTCTTGAGCGCAGCCGCCGGGGCTTCGTCTCGCGCGTCCGCTCGATTCTCGGGCGCGGAACGGACGACGAGGCCTGGGAGGAGGTCGAGGCCACCCTGATCGGGGCCGACCTCGGCGCGGAGATCGCGCTCGGCGTAGTCAAACGCGCTCGCGCGCGGCGGGACATGCCGCCGGAGCTGGCGCTGCGCCACGAGATGGTGGCGCTGTTCGCGGCGCGAGATGCGGTGCCGTGGCCGCGCAAGCCGGCGGCCGACGTACCTGCCGTGGTCCTGGTGGTCGGCGTCAACGGGACGGGCAAGACCACCACCATCGCCAAGCTGGCCAACCGCTTCAAGACCCGCGGCGCCAAGGTGCTGCTGGCCGCCGGAGACACGTTCCGCGCAGCGGCCATCGACCAGCTCCAGATCTGGGGGGCGCGCACCGGGATCGCGGTCATCGCCCACGGCCCTGGCGCGGACCCGTCGGCTGTGGTCTACGACGCGCTGGACGCTGCCGTGGCGCGCGGCTCGGACGTGGTCATCATCGATACCGCGGGGCGACTGCACACCAAGAGCAACCTCATGGACGAGCTGGCCAAGATCCGGCGCACCATCGAGAAGCGTCTGCCGGCCGCCCAGCCCGAGGTCCTGTTCGTCCTCGACGCAACTACGGGCCAGAACGGCCTGGCCCAGGCCAAGGCATTCAACGTCGCGTCACCACTCACCGGGATCGCGCTGACCAAGCTGGACTCCACGGCCAAGGGCGGCGTGGCGTTTTCCATCGAGAAGACCCTCGGCGTGCCGGTCCTTTTCGTCGGCGTGGGCGAGAAGATGGACGACCTGCTGGACTTCCACCCCAACGAGTTCGTGGAAGCGCTCTTCGGCTAGAGCTGTTCGGCACTTGACCAGCGACGGCGCTGATGCCTAGAGTCTCTAGGTATGGAGGCTCTGCCCGGGCCCAAGCTCTCGCGCGGTGAGTTCGGTCTGCTCCTGCTCGCCCTCCTCGCTCGTCGCGAGATGTACGGCTATGAACTGGTCTCGCAGCTGCGTGCCTTGACGGACGGCGCCATCGATCTGCCGGAAGGCACCGTCTACCCGGCGCTGCGGCGATTGGAGCGCGACGGGCTCATCGGGGGGCGCTGGGTGGACATCGGCGCCGGCCCAAGACGCCGCTATTACGCGCTGACGCCCAAGGGCCAGACGGCGCTCGTCGCCGGACGGCATGAGTGGCGTCGCTTCCGGACCGCAGCGGACACGCTGCTCGGATCATGAGCGAGCCGGCCTCGACAGGCGAAGGGGGATCGCCCGCGTCCCCGTCGTATGCGGGGGATACGGCGGACGTCCAGGCGGCCGTCGAAAAGCTGCGGCGCCACGCGGCCGATGCGGTCGCTTCGGGCTCCGTGCCCGGTCACGAACGGGACGACATCACCGAGGAGCTGTTCAGCGGTCTGTGGGAGCACTGGCGAGCCGAGATGGATGCTGGAGCCACGCCAGAAGCCGCTGCCGATCGGGCCGTGGCGGCGTTCGGCGGACAGGTGCAGATCGGCCGCGACCTGGCCGCCGTCTATCACTCGCGGCTCTACGCCGCCACCGTGGGGACGTTGCTGCCCGGGGTTGCCAGCGCGACCGGGCAGTGGCCGCGGGGCATGGGCCGCACGATCTGGTTGCTGCTGATCAGTGCGGCACTCTGGGCGCTGTCGGCCGTAGTCGCGTTTGCCTCGCTCTCGCCGACGCGCGCCGTCCTGGTCTGCGCTCTCTCGGTCGTCACCGCGCTCATCTGGGCGGCATGCGCACGGGCCCTGGTCCGCGGACAGCGGTGGGCTCTGCCGGTCGCGCGTCTGGCCGTGATCGTCGCGCTGGTGGCCGCCGTCCAGAGCCTGCTGACGCATTTCCTGACCATCGACCTGATCGGGGCATTCGCGCTGCTGGCGCTGTGGCCCGTATTCGGGACGGAGCTCTCCAACTGGGTCCGAGCGTCCGAGGCGATTGGCCATCGCCTTGGGCTCGCCGTGGCCGTGATCCCGATGCTGGCAATCGCCGCCGGGACGTTTCCGGCTTCGATACCCGAGCTGACCGCAACCTCCCCGAATGACCTCCACCTCGAAGCCAGCGTGACCTGTCCGGCGACGCCAACGCGACCGGATCAAGGGACCGAGTTGAACGTGGTCGCCACCTTCACCTGGGACCGGCTGGACCCGTGGCCACGAGGCATTCAGCCGGCCTCCTCGCCCCAGGACTGGATCTCGGCCTGGATCCAGGGAGAGCCCGCGGTCGGTGCCATCGGGGTGGAAACCCTTCGCGACGGTGTCCGTTCATTCCAGCCGATGTGGAGCAGCGGCGGTTCGGTGGAGGACATCACCGAGCCGGACGGGAACTACCTCACGCAAGCGGGGTTCGACTCTGTTGCGGGCACGTTCGCGGCCGGGTCGGCTGCCGGACCAGGTCTTGGAACGCCGATCCCACTCGAGGAGCTCAAGGCGGGACATCGATACCGGGTGGAGTGGTGGGCCACGCGGCAAGCACCGCTCGTCGTCTCGATCGACCGGATCGTGGTCACGTACGAGCACCTCGGATCGTTCGGCTCCCAGGCCGTGGCCACCTGCCTGGCGAGCGGCTCCGGCCACCCGATCGACCCCCCGTTCGGACTGCCATGACGCTGACGGCCCGGATCCTGTACCAACCCGCGCCAAAGATGCCCGCTGCGTTGCTCGGCATCCTCGGCCTCATGGCACTCCTCGTTGGCCTGGGCACTGGGCTCTACCCCCGGCCTGCGTCCGCCCCGGATGCGATGCCGCTCGTGGCCACGATCGCGCCGGCGGCGAACGCCGGTTCGCTGGCGACAAACGACACCAGCGACGCCAGCGGCATCGGTGGCGGAGCGGATTCGTGCACCGCTCCGGTGCGTCACGGTACCTCCAGCCTGGTCATCTGCTGGCAGGCATACCGACTCCTCAACGAGGAAGATGAGCTGAACGACTACTACGGTCTTGAGGTCACGGCCACGCTCCATGCCGACGGAACGGGAGCCAGCTGGGCTGCGATCCGCGCCCATCCCACCAGCGGCACCTGGTGGCCGAGGAGCTCGCAGGGCCAGACCGATTTCGGGCCCGGGACCTGCGGCCTGATCACGCTCGATTCCGGTCTCGTGGGTCCCACGCGGTCGGTGGTCACGTGCGAGCACTGGAGCTCCGGATCCACGACGGACGACGGCCAGGCGACGTGGAACTGCGGCCTCTGCCCATGGGGCGTGGCCGGCGATCGGGATCTTGCCTTCGTGCAGCAGCTCACCGTCCCGAACGGCGTCGTCCCAACCTGGGAGCTCAGCGCCGACTTCGGCTGAGGAGCGTTGCGGCGGCCCTCGGAGGCGAAGGAGCCTCGAATGGCCGTTCGTTGCGCCGGATGCACCAAACGGCGATTCAAGGGCGATCAAACTCAGGAAGGGGCCGGATCCCACGCCGCCGATGGCCGTTTGACGACTTCGTATGCAACAGGCCGGGGACTGCGGCGCCGGCAACCAAAGACGGCCGTCCACGGCCCGGCACTGCCGCCGCTAGAATCGCCGCCCCATGTTCGACGCCCTCTCTGACCGCCTGCGCGACACCCTCGGCAAGCTGACCGGCCGCGGCCGGATCAGTGAGGCGGACGTTGACGCCGCCATGCGCGAGGTCCGCCTGGCCCTGCTGGAGGCGGACGTCAACTACAAGGTGGTCAAGGATTTCGTGGCGCGCGTCAAGGAACGCGCCGTCGGCCACGAGATCCTCGAATCCATCAACGCGGGCCAGCAGGTCATCAAGATCGTCAACGACGAGCTGGCCGCCATGCTCGGCGCCGGCGATCGCACCTTCCGCCTGATCGGGAGCCCCGCGGTCGTGATGCTGGTCGGGCTCCAGGGCTCAGGCAAGACGACCAGCGCCGCCAAGCTCGCCCGGTACATCGTCAAGCAGGGACGGCAGCCCCTCCTGGTTGCCGCGGACCCGTATCGCCCGGCAGCCGTGGACCAGCTGGTCGCGCTTGGCAAGGGCCTGGACATCCCCGTCTTCCGCGCCGACGCAGGCACGTCTGTGCTGGACATCGTCAAGCAGGGGATCGCCCAGGCCAAGAAGACCGGCCGGGACGTCGTCCTCCTGGACACCGCCGGCCGCCTCACCATCGACGAGAAGCTGATGGCGGAGATCAACCAGGTCGCGGCCACCGTCCACCCGTCGGAGACGCTGCTCGTCGTGGACGCGATGGTCGGCCAGGAAGCCGTGGCCGTGGCCGAGGCGTTCCGCGACACCGTCCCGCTGACCGGCCTGGTCCTCACCAAGATCGATGGGGATGCACGCGGCGGCGCGGCGCTCAGCATCACGGCCGTGACCGGCGTCCCGGTCAAGTTCCTGGGCACGGGCGAGCGCACGGACGCGCTGGAAGTCTTCTATCCGGACCGGCTGGCCGGCCGCATCCTGGGCATGGGGGACGTGCTCACGCTCGTGGAGCGCGCGCAGGAGACGTTCGACCAGAAGAAGTCCGAGGAGCTGGCCAAGAAGCTCCAGAAGAACGCTTTCACGCTCGAGGACTTCCTGGAGCAGATGCAGTCAATCAAGAAGATGGGCCCTCTGGGCTCGCTGATCGAGATGATCCCGGGCATGGGCGGCATGGCCAAGGATGCCCAAAAGGCCGTGGATTCGGGCGAGTTGAAGCGCACCGAAGCGATCATCCAGTCCATGACCCGTGATGAGCGCCGGGATCCCAACGTCCTCAACGCCTCACGCCGCAAGCGCATCGCACGCGGCTCCGGCACGAGCCTGCCGGAGGTCAACCGGCTCATCAAGCAGTTCGCCGAGATGCAGAAGCTGATGCGCCAGTTCTCCGGTGGCGGGGTCCGCGGCATCCCCGGCATGCTCGCCGGTCGCCGTCGCTGACCCGGTCCGCCGATCGTCCCAATGACGTCGAGCCAGCTTCATGGGAACATCCAGACACAATGACTGAACCTTTCGACTCCCGGCCGCGATTCGACGACGCTCCGACCACTCCCACCCAGCAGACTCCGCCCCCGCCTCCGCCGTTCGTGCCGGTCCCGCCGCACGGTCCCCAGTCCGCGACGCCAACGGCGTGGCAGCCAGCCGGCTGGTCCGGCACCCAGGATCTCGACCCGATCAGCTGGACGCCGGCCGGCCAGCAACCCGCACCTCCCAAGCGCGGTGGACGTGGCCGCTGGATCGTGGCGCTCTTGGCGACGGTCCTCATCGTCGTGGCTGCCGCCGGCGTGGCGGTCTTTGCGCTGAGCTCCAAGACCAATGCCGCAATCGGGCCCACGTTCCTGCCGGCATCCACGCCCATGTACGTGGAGGCGCGCCTGGACCTGCCGGGGGCGCAGCGCGACAACGTCATCAAGCTGCTCGGCCATTTCCCCGGCTTTGCCGATCCCTCCAGCTTCGATCAGAAGGTGGACGAGACGTTCGACAAGCTGGTCAAGAGCGTCAGCTCGGACGCGGTGACCTACACCGGTGACGTGAAGCCCTGGTTCAGCGGCCAGATCTCGATCGGACTGCTGCAGATCCCGTCCTCGATGACCAGCTCGATGATGAGCGGCGGCGTGACGCCGAGTGGTGCGGACGCGGCGGCGGCGCAGGCGCACGTGGTGGTCGGCATCGGCATCAAGGACCGCAGCAAGCTGGACACGCTCCTGACCACCATCCGCGCGCTGCCGCTGTTGAGTGGCGTGACCTTCGGACAGCAACAGGTCGGCGACCACACTGTAGTCACCGTCACCCGCAACGCCAAAGTCGTGGCGGCCTATTCCGTGTCGGACACGCTGCTGCTGCTGGCAGCGGATCCGGCTGACCTGACCACGTCGCTGGACGTGCTCGACGGCAAGCAGCCCTCGCTGGCTGCTGACGCGGGATTCACGGCCGCGGCCAAGGATCTGCCCGCCGAACGGCTCGGGGCGCTCTACCTGGGTCCCGCCTTCTACCAGGCCAGCGCGGACAGCATGACCTCGCTCCAGGGCATGCTCGGTGCGGCATCAGGGCAGAACGCGGCCATCCTCAAGTGCGTCGTGCCGTCCATGCCGGACGCCTCGAACTCGCATACGACCATGGCCATCGTCGCCAACGGCGATTCCGTCTCCTTCCAGACCACCTCCAAGGGCCCCGCCGCCGCCGGCACGACCGCAGCCACCGCGGCCACGGATCTCGCCGCGCACATGCCCGCTGACGTGCTGTTCTACGCCCAGGTGCCCGGGGTCGGCGGCGCCATCCACGACCTGGTGGCGTGTCTGCGGACGGCCCTGCCGGACGCGTTCAGCGACGCTTCGGTCAAGCAGATCGAGACGGCCATCGGGACCAAGCTGGAGGACTTCCTCAGCTTCGTCACGGACGTCGGGATCGGTGTCTCGTTCGACGGCACCACGCTCCATTGGGGAATCGTGACCGGCGTCAACAACGAGGACACCGCCAAGGAGCGCGTCAACACGCTGGTTTCTGCGGCACGGCTGGCGGCGGGACTCGGCGGCTCGGGCGGCACGCCGGCCATCACGGTCACGGAGAAGGACGTCTCCGGGACAACGGTCACGACCCTTGCCGTGACACCTCCAGCGAATCCCGGCATGGCCGTGTTCCCGAACGGCATCGAAACCTCGATCAGCGTCGCCGTCGGCGGCGGCCACCTCTACCTCGGCGATGGCGACTTCACCGCTGCCGCCGTGAGCCGGGCCGCGACTGATTCGCTTTCCAGCAACCAGCGCTACAGTTCGGCGCTGTCTGCAGCCGGCAACCTCAACGGAGCCCTGGTGTACGTGGACATCGACGGCATCCGGCAGCGCGTCGAGGCCCTTATGCCTGCCAACCCCGACTACACGACCAACGTTCAGCCGTACCTGAAGCCGTTCGACCGCCTGATCATCGGCGCCAACGACGATGCGGGCACGCAGACGGGCCACATATTGGTGTTCGTCAAGTAACCTATGCGGGCGCCGCCAACACGGCGTGCCCAACAGCCGGTCTGAGCCCGCCCGCCGGATCGAGCGCAACCAGGAGGTCCATTCAACCCGTGGCAGTCCACATCCGCCTCGCCCGCGTCGGTGCGAAGAAGCAGCCAACGTACCGATTCGTCGTGTCGGACAGTCGGAACGCCCGGAATGGCCGCTCGCTCGACACCCTCGGGCACTACAACCCCCGCACGGATCCCATCGACATCAAGGTCGATGAGGAGAAGGCCAACCAGTGGCTCAAGCAGGGTGCCCAGCCCACGGACACCGTGGCCCGTCTGTTCCGCAACCTCGGCATCCTGCCCGCGGCAGCTCCCCGGCCGGCGGCGGCGCCTCGTGCGGAGGCCAAGTAGCCGTGTCAGCCTCGGAACTGGTCGAGTACGTCGCCAAGGCCCTGGTGGATGATCCGGATGCCGTCTCGGTGGACGTCCAGCGGGACGACGGCGGTACGCTGATTGAGCTGCATGTTGCCGAAGAGGACATGGGCAAGGTCATCGGCCGCAACGGCAGCGTGGCCAAGGCCCTGCGCACGCTCCTGAAAGTGGTGTCCACGCGCGAAGGCGAGCCCATCTCGCTGGAGATCGTCTAGCCCGGCGTGGCTCGCACCGCTCGCCGGCCGGCGCCGGCCGGGCAGCCCCGGTTGGTCGTCGGGCTCGTGCGCGGCATCCACGGACTCAAGGGTGCCGTGCGCCTGGAGATCCTCAGCGACGACGCGCGGCGCTTCGCCGTGCGCAGCGTCCTGTACGCGGAAGGATCGCCTGAGCCGCTGACCATTGCCTGGTCGCAGCCGGACGAACCCGGCATCCTGGTGCGCTTCAACCAGGTCACCACGCGTGAGCAGGCCGAGCTCCTGCGCGGTCGATACCTGGAGGCGGAGGCCAGCGCGAAGGCCCTTCCCGAGGGCACGTTCTACTGGCACGAGATCACCGGTGCGGCGGTCACGACCACGGCAGGGGAGGCGCTCGGGTCCGTGGCGGACGTGTTCCGGGTGGGGGAATCGGAGGTCTTCGTGGTGCGTGGCGGGCCGCGCGGAGAGCTGTACGTACCCGCGGTCAGTGCCGTGGTCCGGGAGCTCGCGCCGCGCGACGGTCGGATCGTGGTGGATGCCGACGCGCTCGGACTGGACGAGGAACCGCCGGCTCCCAAACGCACGGGACCGCGCACATCCCGCGCACGGAAGAAGCTGGCCGCAGCGGCCCTGAGCGCGGCGGAGTCACCCGCAGCGGCCCTAAGCGCGGCGAGGTCACCGGTTGCGACCCCAGGCGATCCGGCCCCCACAGGCGCCGGCGAGGCATCCGCATCCGAAGCGCCGCCGGATCCCGAGTGACCCTGCGCATCGACGTCATCACGCTCTTCCCGGCACTTTTCCCGGGCCCGCTCGCCGAGTCCATTCCCGGGCGGGCACTGTCCCGCGGCCTGGCCGAGCTGCACGCGCACGACCTGCGCGAGTGGGGCATCGGCCGGCATCGCAGCGTCGACGATTACCCGTACGGCGGTGGCGCGGGAATGGTCCTGCGGCCGGAACCCATTGCGGACGCGCTGGCAGTGGTGGCCCCGCCAGAGAGCCAGGCAACGCGCATCCTGCTCGACCCCGGCGGACGAACGTTCGACCAGGCGCTCTGCCGGGAGCTGGCCGCCAAGCCGCACCTGGTGCTCATCTGCCCGCGCTATGAGGGCGTCGACGAGCGGGTCCGCGGAATGGTGGATCTGGAGCTCTCGATCGGCGACTACATCCTCTCGGGCGGCGAGCTACCGGCCCTGGTGGTCATCGACGCCGTGCTCCGCCTCCTGCCCGGCGCCATCGACGAGGCCTCACCGGTCGAGGAGTCCTTCTCGGAGGGATTGCTGGAGTACCCGCAGTACACGCGCCCGGCGGAGTTCCGTGGCCAGGGTGTGCCGGATGTGCTGGTCAGCGGGCACCACGGCGAGGTGGCTCGGTGGCGTCATGATCAGGCCCTGGAGCGCACGCGCCGTGTCCGGCCGGATCTCCTGGGAGGCATCGGCGATGCGACGGCCGACGAGCCGAAACACCGCCTCCGGGATGTGCCCGGTCGCGACGAGGCGGCCAAGCCTCATGCCCCTGCTATACTCCGCCACCGTCAGCCGAAGCCCTGATTCCCCCTGCGGCGCCGCGTTTCGCGCGCCCCGACACCATCGAGAGAGTGACCGTGAGCGTTCTCGACGACATCGTCGCCGACCAGATCCGCAGTGACCTCCCCGATCTCGCGCCCGGCGACACCGTGCGCGTCTCGGCCAAGGTCGTGGAAGGGACGCGAGAGCGCGTCCAGCTCTTCGAGGGCACCGTCATGCGCCTGACCGGCGGCGGGATCACCCGCTCGGTCACCGTGCGCGCGGTACGCTCCGGCGTGGGTGTCGAGCGCACGTTCAAGGTGAACTCGCCGCGCATCGAGAAGATCGAAGTCGTGCGCCACGGCGTTGCGCGCCGCGCCAAGCTCTACTTCCTGCGCAACCGGGTCGGCAAGGCCGCCACGCTGCGCGAGCGGCGCTCACAGAGCCCCAAGGAGGCTGCTGCTGCAGCCGGCGCGGCACGTGGTGGCAAGGCCAAGGCTGCCGCGACCAGGGCTGCCGCGACCAAGCCCGACACCAAGGCATCCAAGCCGGCCGCGGCCGCAACGGACAAAGCCGCTTCCTGATCGCCCGGGCCTACGGGCCCGCCGCAACTCTCAGGGGATCACGCCTTCCTTGACCATGCGCGCGGCCACCAACCGCAGCGCTCGCGGCAGGAAATCCTCGACGGTCCGTGACGAGTGTCCGTACGGGGCCTCGATGACCGCTCGGGCGTACCCACCCTGATCCAGCACGGCACTGAAACGGTCCATCTCGGGACCGAAGAAGTCCTGTGACGAAAGGCCGGCCAGCACACAGAAGAGGCTTTTGCGCGTGTCGGGCTGGAGGCCTGGCGCGATCGTGATGGGCGAATAGGCATCCATCAGGGCCGGGTCGCCGCCGAAGACCGCCCCGCCGCCGGCGGTGCGCGGATCGCGGGGTGCGGCATCGTAGAAGCCCGAGAACGAGATCGACTGGTGCCAGACATCGGGGTGGCGCAGCAGCAGGTCCGCCGAGCAATAGCCGCCCTGTGAGGAACCCATGATCGTGCGTGCGGCCGGGCTCGCGATCGTCGCGTAATGGCTGTCGACCCAGGCCACCAGCGTGCTGGACATGAAGGTGTCCCACTGTTGCCGGCCGTCCTGCGAGTCGATGCATTGGGTGATCGGGTACGGCCCGCCGATCGCCGGCGCGAACACGTAGATCATGGACGGCAGGTCACCGGCCTCTTCGAGCGTGTCCACACCGTCGGGATGCGGGGCAAACACGTTCGCCCAGGAGCGATACGGCGTCGGCGTGACGTAGACCGTCGGATAGCGCTCGTGGGCAGGGTCGTAGCCCCTGGGAAGTCGCACGTAGACGTCGACGGTCGTGGCCGTGCCTCCGGTCCACGGCGCGGGCAGCGTGACGTGGTCAATCGTCGTCGCCCCTTGATGCCGGGGAAAGGAGCCGGGCCGGAGGTCCGCCACGGCGTCCGGCGTCACGGACAACGCCCCACCAGCCTCGATCGGCACGAATGGGAAGGCCGGCAGTCCAGTGGGCAAGGGCAGAGACGCCGATGGCGCCGACAGCTCCGGCCGGGGAGATGAATCCGATCCCTCGCCGCCGCTGGACGCGGTCTGACGTACCGCAGAACCTGGCGTCGTCGTCGGGAGCACGGTTCGACCGGTCAGGCCGCCCTGTACCGCGGGCGTACCAAGCGCCACGCCGACCACGAGGATCAGGCCACCGAAGAGCAGGAGCAGGAGCGAGCGCCGGATCGACGTCGGAGTGGACTCGGATAGTGCTGGATGCTTGGAGCCACAGTCTCCCGCTGCCCGATATGGTGGAGGTCGGGAGTCGATTAGGAAGTCTTGATTCTCTCGGGCCCAGCCTTCGATTGCCTCCCCGGCACCGAGCCCATGGGCCTCCCTAGAATGGCGCGGTGCCGCTTCGAGTCCCCGATCTCCGAGCCGAGCGAAGACTCTGGCGTCAGGGGAAGCTGCGCGTGTGCGGCGTCGACGAAGTCGGCATGGGTGCGCTCTGTGCGCCCGTCGTGGCGGCCGCCGTGCTGGTCAAGCCCAACTGCCACAAGGTCCCGGGCGTGCGCGACTCCAAGACGCTCTCCGCCAGGCAGCGAGAACGGGTCGTCGGGCAGATCAAGGGCCGAGTGCTGGCCTGGGGCGTCGGCGCAGCTTCCGTCGCGGAGATCGAACGGCTCAACATCTACCACGCCTCCCACCTGGCCATGCGCCGGGCCCTGGCTCGCATCCAGGCCTACGACCACGTGCTCGTGGACGGACGCAAGATCGTGGGCTTCGAGGACCAGGTCGGACCGTACACCTCGATCATCGACGGAGATGCCAGCTCATATGCCATTGCCTGCGCGTCGGTGATCGCCAAGGTCACGCGGGACCGCCTGATGGCCAGGCTGGCCGCGCGCTACCCCGGCTATGGCTGGGAACACAACGCGGGTTACACCACGCGGAGCCACGTCACCGGCCTGCGCGAGCTGGGCCTGACGCCCCATCATCGGCGCACGTACGCGCGCATTCGCGCCATCCTCGAGGGCGATCAGCTGATGCTCGACCTGCTGTCAGGGGAGGGTGGCTCGGCGGTGGAGGAAACCGGCTTCGGGCTCGACGGAACGGCCGAGGACCGCTTCATCGCCATCCCCATCGAAGGTGCCGGGGAGCCGTCCGAGGCGCTGGCCATGGTCGAGGTCAGCCTGGCGGGTTGAGCGCCGGATAACGGCCGGGCAAGCGGCAGTGCAGCGGCCGTGGCTACCGTTCTCGAGTGATCGCTGGCACCCGGCGGACGGCGCGACGAAGGTCGGGCGATCGGGCAGAGGCCATCGCCACGCGTCAGCTGTGTGGCCAGGGCTGGACCGTGTTGGCAACGAACGTGGTCGTGGGCCGCGACGAGATCGACGTGGTCGCCGTCGACCCGGGGCCGCCAGAGTGCCTCGTCTTCGTGGAGGTGCGGAGCAACGTGAGTGGCCGCTTCGGTGCGCCCGAGGAGTCCGTCGCCGGCCGTAAGCTGAGGCGTACGTACCGCGCGGCGTTCACCCTGCTGCATGCCGGCACGCTGCCCGGCGGCGCCGCCCTGCCGCGCCTGCCGTGGCGCGTGGACGTGGTTGTTGTGGAGCATCGGCCGTCGCTCGGCCGTGATGCCGGCGGACCGGTCGTGCGGCACCTGCGGGGAGTGGCTCCGGAGTAAGGCCGCCGCGCGGCTGCCCTGGCTCGCGCGGCTGCCTGGTTCGCGCAGCTGCCCTGGTTCGCGCGGCTGCCGCTTTGCCTCAAATCGGACACGTTCGTCCGGTCGCGAACGTGCCCGGCCGCGTTCACGGGCACGGGTTGTCTCAAAGCGGCACGTCTCGGCCGATCTGGCTCAAACCACGCACCGCGGCCACCTGCTTGCCGCACACCAGCGGCCAGAACCGTCCGATTTGGTGCAAGGCGCGGCGAGGCGACGGGACCCCGAAGCGCCGTGGGACCTGAATGGGCGGAGCGTGGCGCACGCTCGCCGGCCATCTGCCGTGCTAACATCCGGCGCGGCCAATTCGGCCACACGAGCGTGGCAAACGCCACGCATCTCACACGCGAGCCGCTCCCCGTGGGGGTGCCGCCGGCAGTCCAAGCCGGTCGGTCCACGGATCATGAAGCCCGCGGAGGTCCAACCGAAACCGGAGGTTCCGTTCCCATGCCGACCGTATCGATGCGCCAGCTGCTGGAGGCAGGTGTCCATTTCGGACACCAGACTCGCCGCTGGAATCCCAAGATGAAGCCCTTCATCTTTGCCGAGCGCAACGGGATCCACATCATCGACCTGGCCCAGACCGTCAAGCGGCTGGACAGCGCGCTGGAGTTCGCCGCGGACACCGCCGCCCAGGGCGACTACATCCTCTTCGTCGGCACCAAGAAGCAGGCCCAGGAACCGATCGCCGAAGAGGCGGCCCGCGCGGAGATGCCGTATGTCAACCAGCGCTGGCTGGGCGGCATGCTGACCAACTTCGTGACCATCAAGAAGCGGCTCGGCCTCATGGAGCAGCTGGAGGCCCGCCAGCTCAACGGCGAATTCGACCGCCTGACCAAGAAGGAAGCCTCCGTCCTCACCGAGCAGCTGACCAAGCTCCAGCGCACGCTGGGCGGCGTCCGCAAGATGAAGCGCCTGCCGGGCGCCCTCTTCGTGATCGATCCGCACCGCGAGCACATCGCGGTCACGGAGGCCCGCAAGCTGGAGATCCCGGTCATCGGAACCGGGGACACCAACGTGGACCCGGACATGCTGGACTACATCATCCCGGCCAATGACGACGCCATCCGGGCCATCCGCCTGCTCTGCCGGCTGGTCGCGGACGCCGCCATCGAGGGCGTTGGACAGCGCGCCACGCGTGCGGCCGCCGAGCCGATGCCGGAACCGGAGATCGGTGAGGCCGAAGAGGCCAGCGACGAGATGATGGCCGCCCTGGCTGCCGGCGGCACCTTCAGCTTCGCCCCCGACGAGGACGAGGAGGAGAGCATCCTCCCCGGCGAGCCCCCCGCGGAAGAGGCCTCCGAAGAGGAAATCGCGGCCGCTCGCTGAACCGCTCCGCCCCGGAATCGCAACGCCAGGGCACCGATCGACTTGGACGAAGGGAATCCGCACATCCATGACTGACACGATTGCAATCAGCCCCAACCAGGTAAAAGAGCTCCGGGAGCGAACCGGAGCCGGCATGATGGACTGCAAGCGGGCGCTCGAAGCGACCGGTGCCGACATCGACAAGGCCATTGCATGGCTGCGGGAGAAGGGCGTGGCACAGGCTGCCGGGAAGGCCGGGCGCGATGCACGTGAGGGTGTGGTCTCCAGCTACATCCATACCGGTGGGCGCGTGGGTGTGCTGCTCGAGGTCAACAGCGAGACGGACTTCGTCGCGCGCAATGACGACTTCCAGAAGCTGGTCCGTGACGTGGCCATGCAGATCGCCGGCCTGAGTCCGCTCTACACCACGGTCGAGTCCATCCCGGCGGCCGTGCTCGACGCGAAGCGCGCCGAGTTGCTGGCCGACGAGAACACGCAGAAGAAGCCCGAGGCCATCCGCGGCCAGATCGT
>CAZENL010000016.1:0-19416 GCA_964513505.1 uncultured Anaerolineaceae bacterium | reverse complement strand
TGCTGGCCGACGAGAACACGCAGAAGAAGCCCGAGGCCATCCGCGGCCAGATCGTGGATGGGCAGCTCAAGAAGTGGTACCAGCAGGTGGTGCTCTACGAGCAGCCTTTCCGGGACACCGACCTCACCGTTGGGCAGCTGATCACGGCCGCGATCGCCCGTATCGGCGAGAACATCCGCGTGCGCCGCTTCACCCGCTACGCGCTCGGGGAGGAACTGTGAAGGAGGCCGTCGCGGTCGGCCCTGCCACGCCCAACGCGCCGGCCGCCGGCAAGCCGGTCTATCAGCGCATCGTCCTGAAGATCAGTGGCGAGGCGCTCCTCGGCGGGCGGCAGTACGGCGTTGACCCTGGCATGTGCATCTTCATCGCCGAGCAGCTCCGCGACGTGGTGCGCAGTGGCGTCGAAGTGGCCGTGGTCGTCGGCGGCGGGAATATCTTCCGTGGCCTGGCGGCGTCCGCGCGCGGCATGGATCGCGCCACGGGCGACTACATGGGCATGCTGGCGACCGTGATGAACGCGCTGGCGCTCCAGGATGCGCTGGAGAAGGCCGGCATGCCGACTCGGGTCATGTCCGCGATCGGCATGAACGAGGTGGCCGAGCCTTACATCCGCCGGCGAGCCATGCGGCACCTGGAGAAGGGACGCGTGGTCATCCTGGCCGCGGGGACCGGCAACCCGTACTTCACCACCGACACAGCGGCCGCCCTGCGTGCCGTGGAGATCGGCGCCACCGTGCTCCTGAAGGGCACCAAGGTGGACGGCGTCTACACCGCCGACCCGAACCTGGACCCGGACGCCCGGCGCCACGAGGAGCTGACGTACAGCCAGGTGCTTGCCGACCGGCTGGCCGTGCTGGACTCGACGGCCGTCTCGCTGTGCATGGACAATGACCTGCCGATCGTGGTGTTCGACATGAACAAGCCGGACAACATCCGGCGGGTGGCGCTCGGCGAGTCGGTAGGGACCCGCATCCATGGAGGTGACGCCGCATGAACGATCAGGAGCGTGCGAACCTCGAGGCCCGGATGTCGCGTGCGATCGAGGCGATGACGCGCGAGCTCCAGGCCGTCCGCACGGGACGCGCGTCCACCACGCTGGTGGAGCGCATCCAGGTCGAGTACTACGGGACGCTCACGCCACTCAACCAGGTGGCCAGCATCAGCGTCCCCGAGCCGCATCAGATCGTCATCCAGCCGTGGGACCGCAGCGTCCTGAGCGCGATCGACAAGGCCATCCAGAAGAGCGACATCGGCTTGATGCCCAACGTGGACGGCACCGTGGTGCGGCTCAACATCCCGCCGCTCACCGAGGAGCGTCGCAAGGACCTGGTCAAGATCGTCCACAAGCGCATGGAGGATGCGCGCGTGGAGATCCGCAGTCACCGTCGCGAGGGTTTCGACGAGCTCAAGCGGCAGGAGCGGGACGGGGAGATCGGCAGCGACGAGGCTCGGCGGGAGCAGGAGCGCATCGAGAAGCTCACGCACCAGTGGATCGAGGAGGTCGACCGCGCCGGTAAGCAGAAGGAGCAGGAGATCCTGGAGGTCTAGGTGTCCTCACCTTCACGCGGCGGCACGGCGCTGGCGGTGCCGGAAACGTCGGACCAGACGCTCCTGCCTGGAGATCGGCCTGCTGCCGAGTCCGAGGGGCCGGATGAGACGGTGCCGCGCCACGTGGCGATCATCATGGACGGCAACCGTCGCTGGGCCCGCGAACGCGGCGTGCCGGAAGCTCACGGACACGCCGCCGGTGTGGATGCCATCCGTCCGATCGTGGAACACGCGCAGGACCGCGGCGTCGAGGTTCTCTCCATCTTCGCCTTCAGCCGCGAGAACTGGTCCCGCGAAAAGGAGGAGGTGGAGACGCTCTTCACGCTTCTCGACTCGGCCATCCAGGACTACACGCCGGACCTGGTCCGGCAGGGCGTCCGCGTCAACCTGATCGGGCGCATGGACGAGCTGGATCCACAGTCTCGAGCGTCCATCGAGGAGGCTCTGCGGCTGACGGCCGGCGGCACGCGCATGGTGCTCAACGTCTGCTTCAACTACTCGGGCCGGACGGAGATCGTGGACGCCGCGCGGCGTTGCCTGGAGGACGGCCTCTCGCCAGTGGAGATCACCGAGGAGGAGATCGCTGCCCGGCTCTACACAGCTGGGCTGCCGGAACCGGACCTGCTCATCCGCACGGGCGGCGACCAGCGCATCAGCAACTTCCTGATCTGGCAGGCCGCCTACGCCGAGTTCTACTTCTGCGACCGCTACTGGCCCGATTTCAGCCCCGCGGAATTCGACGCGGCGCTGGCCGAGTACGCCCGCCGCTCTCGCCGCTTCGGACGCTAGGCGGCACGCCCGATGCGCCAGCGCGCCATCAGCGCGGTCGTGCTGGCGGTCGTGGTCGTGGTTGCCTATCTGATCGGGAACCCGTGGCTGACGATCGGGCTGGCCGCCCTGGCCATCCTGGCGGGCAGTGAAGCCGCTGCGCTGATCCGGCGCGCCGGCCTGCCGGCCGATCCCGGGATCGTGGTCCTTCTGCCCGCCTTGTTCGTCCTGCTTGTCATTCCCCAGCAGACGCGGCCGCTGGTCTTCGGGTACGCCGCGATTTCCCTGGGCGTCTCCGCGGTGGCCGCGTTCCGCAAACGGGACCTGTCAGCCGCGTTTCTGACCTGGGTCGGAGGTGCTTTTGGGGCCCTCTGGGTTGGTGGACTGATCTTCGCGGCGCTGATCCTGACGACTCCTGACGACCTGCTGCTCAAGCCCTCGGGCCTGCCCGTTGGCGGAGGACGGTCATGGATCGTGATCCTGGTCCTGACCGTCTGGGCATGCGACACGTTCGCCTACCTGGTGGGCCGCGCGTTCCCACGTGGCCGCATGCTGCCGCACCTCTCTCCCAACAAGACGTGGAGCGGTGGCATCGCGGGCGCCGTCGCCGGTACGGTCGCGTGTGCCGTCCTCGCGTCCCGACTCACCGGCTGGGATCTGATCGGCGGCGCGGTGATCGGCCTGCTCATCGCCATCGCGGCGCAGGCGGGGGACGCGGCAGAGTCGCTCCTGAAGCGTGGAGCCGGCGTGAAGGACTCAGGGACGCTGATCCCCGGGCACGGTGGCGTGCTGGATCGAATCGACAGCTTCCTGTTCGCGGCTCCCGTCCTGTTCCTGGTGCTCTTGTTCCTGCCCGGACCCAGGACGTGACGGAGGCGGCCGCGCGGATTCCGATCCGCGTCGCGCTTCTGGGCTCGACTGGGTCCATCGGGCGGCAGGCGCTGGATGTGTTCCAGGCCGCCGGTGAGGATCACTTCCAGGTCGTGGCGCTGGCGGCCGGCCGCGATGCGGCCACGTTCGGCGAGCAGCTCCACGCGGTGCAGCCGCGCGCCGTCGCCCTTGCCGACGCGACGGCGGCAGCCGCGCTCAAGCTCCCCAGCGGCACGCAGCTGCTCCGCGGGCCGGATGCGCTGGAGGAGATGGCGACACGCGACGACGTTGACCTGCTGGTCGTGGCCACGGGCGGTGTGGTCAGCCTGCGGCCCATCCTGGCCGCGCTGCGCCGCGGCATCCCCGTGGCAACCGCCAACAAGGAGACGCTGGTCGCGGGCGGCCACCTGGTCATGCCACTCGCCCGCGAGCTGGCTGCGCGCCACGCCGCCACCCCCGACCGGTCCAGCCCGCTGTTCTGGCTGCGCCCGATCGATTCCGAGCACTCGGCCATCTGGCAGTGCCTGGCCGGCGAATCACTCTCGGAGGTTCAGCGGTTGATCCTCACCGCCTCGGGCGGTCCCTTCCGCACCTGGCCGGCCGAGCGGCTCGAATCGGCCACGCCGGAGCAGGCGCTCAAGCACCCCAACTGGTCGATGGGTTCCAAGATCACCATCGATTCCGCATCGCTCATGAACAAGGGACTGGAGGTCATCGAGGCACACTGGCTGTACGATCTTCCGTACGAACGAATCGACGTGCTCGTCCACCCGGAGAGCCTGATCCACTCGCTGGTGGAATTCGTCGACGGCTCGCTGAAGGCCCAGCTCGGACTTCCTGATATGCGCATTCCCATCCAGTACGCCGTTTCGTTCCCGCGGCGCGTCCACGGACCCGCTCCCCGCCTGGACCTGCTTGAGCACGCCCGGCTGACCTTCGAAGCGCTCGACGAAGCGCGCTTCCCAGCCGTGGGAATCGCCCGCGCGGCGGGCACACGCGGCCCCCGAGCCACGGCGGCCCTGATCGCCGCCGACGAGGTTGCGGTGCGCCGCTTCCTGGACGGCAGCCTGGGATTCACGGGTATCGCGGCGCTCGCGGAACGTGCCGTCGACCGATTCGGCACGGGGAACCAGCCGGACCTGGATGACCTCATTGCCCTGGACACGGAAGTCCGGGCCTGGTCCGAAACCGTGCAGCTTCAGGGAGCGCTCCAGTCGTGATCCAGTTCCTCATCTCGATCCTCGTGGTCCTGGCCATCCTGGTCGTGCTGGTGGTCATCCACGAATTCGGCCACTTCATCGTCGCGCGGCGGGCGCACGTTCGCGTCCACGAGTTCGGCATTGGGTTCCCCCCGCGGGCACGGATCCTTGGTCGCGACAAGGAAACCGTCTACACGCTCAACTGGCTGCCGTTGGGCGGCTTCGTGCGCCTGGAAGGGGAGGAGGGCGAGTCGGACGATCCGCGCGCGTTCGTCAACGCCAAGCTTCGGACACGGCTCGTGATCCTCTTCGCCGGCGTCGGCATGAACTTCCTCCTGGCCTTCGTCATCTTCATGCTGATCGCCTGGTTCTCCGACCCCACCTGGACGGCGCGCGTGGGCTTGGTACAGCCCGGCTCTCCGGCCGCCGCTGCCGGCATCAAAGCGGGCACGCAGATCGGCACCGACGCGAATGGCAACCCCACCTACGACGAATCGGGCGACCTGATCGTGGCCGTGGACGGGCAGCGCTTCACCGTCTTCGACAGCGACGGCCCGCAGATCAGCAACTACCTCCACGCGCATGCCGGCCAGACGGTCACGGTGACCCTCCAGCACGCGGATGGCACGGAGTCCACGGTCACGACCACGCTGCGCCCGCCCGAGCAGGCCTCCAACGGCGCGCTCGGTGTGAGCCTGACCTTCGAGAACACCGGTAGCGTGACGCACGACCCGCTGACGGCGGTGTCGCTGGGCTTCCACCGCACCATCGATGCGTCCACGCTGATCCTGCGCACGCTCGGCGACCTGGTCACCAACGTGAACAGCATCTCCAACCCGCCGGTCTCCGGCCCGATCGGCATCGTCACCACCGTGAACACGGTCCGGACGGAGCTGCCGCCGGTCTACCTGTTCTGGTTGATCGGCCTGTTGTCGGCCAACCTGGCGGTGGTCAACGTGCTGCCGCTGCCGCCGCTCGACGGCGGGCGGATCTTCATGTCCATCCTCCAGAAGGTGACCGGCAACCGCGTCAACCCCGGCCTGGAGCGCGCGTTCTACCTGGCGGGCTTCCTGTTCCTGATGACCTTCCTGGTCTGGATCAGCTACTTCGACATCCAGCGCAGCGCCGGCTGATGGCGGCCCGCGGAGCCGGCCAGGCGGCGATCCAGCACGAACGCCTGGAGACGCCCAGCCCGGGCGCCCCGAGCATCGAGGGCGAGACGCACATTCCCGGCCGCCGCAGGACGGTGACCGTCGACGTCGGTGGCGTGATGATCGGCTCGCGGCACCCGATCGTGGTCCAGTCGATGACCAACACCGATACCGCCGATGCCGATGGCACCGCGCTCCAGGTGGCCGCGCTGGCCCACGCGGGCTCCGAGCTCGTCCGCATCACGGTCAACAACGACGCGGCGGCGGCCGCGGTGCCCGAGATCCGCCGCAAACTGGACGACCTGGGCATCGGCGTGCCGCTCATCGGCGACTTCCACTACAACGGCCACCAGCTGCTGATCGAGTATCCGGAAGCCGCCAGCGCGCTGGCCAAGTACCGCATCAACCCGGGCAACGTGGGCGCCAAGCGGCACGACGAGAACTTCCAGACCATCGTCCGGGTGGCCATGGAATACGCCAAGCCGGTGCGCATCGGCGTGAACTGGGGCTCGCTGGACCCGGCGCTCCTGACGCAGCTGATGGACGAGAACGCGCGCCTGGCGCAGCCCCGTGATTCGCGCGACGTGATGATCGAGGCCATGCTCCAGTCCGCGCTGCGCTCGGCGGAACTGGCCGAGGAGACGGGACTGCCGCACGATCGCATCGTCATCAGCGCCAAGGTGTCCGGCGTCCGCGATCTCGTCGACGTCTATCGCATCCTCGCAGCCCGCTGTGACTACCCGCTGCACCTGGGCCTGACCGAGGCGGGCATGGCCATGAAGGGCATCGTGGCTTCCACGGCCGGCCTCTCCATCCTGCTCAACGAGGGCATCGGCGACACCATCCGCGTGTCGCTCACGCCGGCGCCCGGCGGCGACCGCACCGAGGAGGTGCTGGTCGGGCAGCAGGTCCTGCAGTCACTGGGCCTGCGCTCGTTCCTGCCACAGGTCTCCGCGTGCCCGGGGTGCGGCCGAACCACCAGCACGTACTTCCAGGAGATGGCGCAACGCATCCAGGCCTACCTGCGCGACCAGATGCCCGCCTGGGCGGCCCGCTACCCCGGCGTGGAGGAGATGCGTGTCGCGGTGATGGGTTGCGTGGTCAACGGACCCGGCGAATCCAAGCACGCCGATATCGGCATCAGCCTGCCCGGCACGTTCGAGGAACCGGTCGCGCCGGTGTTCGTGGACGGCGCGCTGCGCACGACCCTCCGCGGCGACAAGCTGGTCGATGAGTTCATCAGCATCCTGGACGGGTACGTCGAGAGGCGGTACGGCGCAGCGCCGGCGTGACGCGGGTGCGGGACCAGCTCGGTGCGACGGCGGCACCGGCTGATCGCGCGCTACGAGTCGAGTACCACCAGGCGGATGAGTGCCGCAGCCGCGGCCACCAGGAGCACGCCGGTCAAGACTGCGAAACGGTAGGTCCTGCCCCGGAACGTCGCGCCGCCGTGGCGCGAGCGGTAGGCAGCATCGCGATCGAGCAGATCCGCCATCGACCGGTTCGGCAGGGGCAGCCCGTGCTGGTGGGCGAACGCGGCGATCGCCGCTGCATGGCTCGCCACCGCGTCGCCGAGGCTCGTCTCTACAGCGGTGGTCAGCAGATCCGGGCGTCGGACCGTGGCCCCAATCGGGTACGCGGTGGAAACGAAGGCTCCGTCGCCGAACGCGGAATAGCAGATGACCAGGGCACCACCGGGCACGACGTGGTTCGGCACCACCGCCGCGTACGTCGTGGTGGCCGCGTCCACCAGATCCCACTCAAAGGCCCGTCGCCCATCAGGCAGAACCAGCGTGCGCTGGCCGATGCCCTGGAACCCGAGGTGGCCCAACTGTTCGCTGACGGCCGCGACCGCGGCCGGTGCCGGCGGCGCGATCGCGGAACCGTCCTGGAGCCGTCGCCGGCGGACGCCGAAGTACAACTGAGCCATGCGATACGTGGCCGGCAGCATCCGGGTCAGGATGAACAGCAGGCCGGCCAGGATGAGGAGGTCGAGCAGCCGGGCGGTGGTCACGAGGTGTCACGCTAGCCCGCGCGACCTTTGCCGGGTATCAGCCGCTGGTCCTCCGATCGGCTGCGCCGGTGGTCCTCCGGGCCCAGGGCTTCAAGCGCACCACATCGCGCTAATGACAGACCGAACCAGATGGGCTGGATGGCTCTGGCGCCTCGGAGCCGCGTGAGGCCACCATCGCAGCATCCCGCTGACGATTCGGCGTGCGCCGCCTCTCGCCGGTCCACCTCGCGCGCCACCGGGGAACGGAGGTGGATGGCGTGCAGAGCATCCTGATGGACAAGTCGCACGAGCCGGACGCCGAGACGATCTCGCGCGCGGTGGGAACCGCTGGACGGCACTGGGACCAGCTGGTCTCCTGGCTGCAGGAAGTCGGCGCCAAGGGCTCGACCACGTGGGACGGTGACAAGTACGGGTGGTCGCTGCGCTACCGGCGCGCTGGCCGTCCGTTCACCACCCTTACGCCTCTGGAGGACGCCTTCGCGTCGCTGGTCGTCCTGGGTCGCGAGCAGTCCGTTGAAGCCGGGTCGCTCGAGCTGTCCCCGTCCTCGCGCCGGACCTACGAGGAGGCCCGTCAGTATCCCGATGGTCGTTGGCTCTTTCTCCACGTGAGCAGCCCGGAGCAGCTGGCCGATGTCGTGCAGCTGCTGCGGCTGAAGCTGCCGGCACGGGTGCGGTCCCGCAGCCACGTCACCGGCGGTGCCGGGGCCTGACCCGTCTGTCTAGGGCCAGAAAGCTTGCTGGTCTTCCGCTTTCGGTCGATCGTGCCAGTCCTCGCGGATCGGATTGAAGACGTCCACGACCGTGGCGCCCTCCGGCCCGACCTTCACGTCGTGCGGCACGGTTGATGGGATGCGCCACGTGCCTCCGGGCCCGAACGTTCGCGTCTCCTCGCCGACCGTGAACGTCACCTGCCCGCGGATCACCAGGCCCATCTGCTCGTGCGGATGCTCGTGGCCCGGGACCACCCCGTTCGGCTCCAGCTCGACGACGGCCACCGTGATGCGTTCGCCCTCGATGACGCGCCCTCGAACGCCGGCCCAGACCTGCTGGAACTCCACTTCATCAACGGTGCGCAGGTTGGATGTCAAGATCCCGACCCTCCTCGGCGACTGCCGACGCCGCCACGCGAGCGAGCGGCGTACGGTCCGGTACGATACCGGCCCCACTTCAAGGCAGTGCAGGAGAGCCGTGTCCGCCGTGTCCAGCGACCGTTTCGTCAAGACCATCGCCAAGCAGTCCGAGGATTTCCCCGGCTGGTACAACGACGTGGTCCTGAAAGCGGAGCTCGCCGATTACAGCCCGGTGAAGGGCTGCATGATCATCCGGCCCTACGGCTACGCGGTCTGGGAGTCCATGCGTGACGAGCTGGACCGGCACATCAAGCGGACCGGGCACAGTAACGTCTACTTCCCGCTGTTCGTGCCGCGCTCGCTGCTGGAGAAGGAAGCGGAGCACGTCGAGGGCTTCAACCCGCAGGTCGCGTGGGTCACCCACGCGGGCGGCAAGGAGCTGGACGAGTGGCTGGCCATCCGGCCCACCAGCGAGGCGATCATCGCCGAGGCGGTGAAGGATTGGATCCAGTCCTACCGCGACCTGCCCATGCTGATGAACCTGTGGAACAACGTGGTTCGCTGGGAGCTGCGCACGCGGCTCTTCCTGCGCACGGCCGAGTTCCTCTGGCAGGAGGCGCACACCTTTCACGCCACCGAGCAGGAGGCGGCCGACGAGGTGGCGGTGGGCCTGGAGGCCTACCGCGCGGTCTCCGAGGACTGGCTGGCGATTCCGGTGATCCGCGGACGCAAGAGTCCGGCCGAGACGTTTCCGGGCGCCGTCTACACGCACGCGATCGAAGCCATGATGCGGGACAAGAAGGCGCTCCAGGCGGGTACCAGTCACATGCTCGGCCAGAACTTTGCCAAGGCCGCCGGCATCGAATTCCTGGACACCGACAACCTGCGCAAGAACCCCTACGGCACGTCCTGGGGCTTCAGCACGCGCATGGTCGGCGCCACGATCATGGCCCACGGCGATGAGTCAGGGCTGGTCCTGCCGCCCAACGTGGCGCCGATCCAGCTGGTGATCGTGCCGATCTTTCGCAACGACGAGGACAAGGCCAAGGTCCAGGCGGCCATCGAGGCGCTCGAGACCCGGCTGAAGTCGGTCCAGACTGCTTCCGGCCCGCTGCGCTACAAGGTCGACTGGCGCGACGAGTCGCCCGGTTTCAAGTACAACCACTGGGAGCTGCGCGGCGTTCCGTTCCGCCTGGAGATCGGCCCACGGGACGTGGCGGCCGGCCAGGGCGTGCTGGTGCGGCGCGTGGATCGGAACAAGGAGCCGGTGGCGCTCGACGCGCTGGTCGAGCAGCTGCCCGATCGCCTGGCCGCGTACCAGGCGCTCCTGTTTCAGCGCGCCGCGGCCTTCCGCGATGAGAACACGCACACGGTGGACACCTACGCGCAGTTCAAGCAGGTCCTGGATGCGGACGGCGGCTTCCTGATGGGCCCATGGTGCGGATCGGCGGACTGCGAAAAGCAGATCAGCGCGGACACGGGCGCCACCATCCGCGTCATCCCGTTCGATTCGCCGGATGAGGCCGGTGTATGCATCGCAGACGGCAAGCCGTCCGAGCGCCGGGTGCTGTTCGCGCGAGCCTACTGACCCGGCACCGCCAACGCAGCCGTGGGTTGCCTCCGAGGTGCCACGCGCCAGACCAGGACCACCAGCAGCCACGCCAGGATGAGCGAACTGACGGCCGCGCCGTGAGGCAGAGCAACTCGACGGGACGGGCAAGCGATCCGCTGACCTGATCGAGTGAGTTGCCGGACCACAGCGACCGATCGGGTGGAGCGAACGCCAGCAGGTTCACCGTCTCGGTGAAGGTGACCCCGGCGAAGACCAGCCAACGGCATCGCAGTGGGGCACCATCCCAGCGCGCCGCGAGGAGCAGGCTGATCGGAATCGCGGGCAACAGGTAGCGCTCTCTCATCCCGGTCAGCAGCAGGTACGGTGCCATGGCCAGTACGGTCGCCGGCAGACAGAGACCCACGCGTTCCGGCCGCAGCCACGCGGCTGTCGCGCCCGGGGCGCCATCACATGCCGGCCCCGACGCCCGCAGCTGGGCGTCGTTCGCCTGAGGTTCTAGGCCGGCAACGAGCCCGACACGATTGATGCCAGCGCGCCACCAACAGCGAGCGAGAGCGCTGCCGCGGCTGCCAGTCGAAACCTGCGCCCAACTGCGCGATTCCACGAAGCCATGACGTCGCTCGAGAATCGGCGCCCGATGGCATTGTTCGACTCGATCCACGCGGCGAGGTTGCCGATCATGACCGGCCGCCCGTGCCGGGCCGTGAAGGCCGCGGTGCTCTGCTCGTGGAGTTGAAGCAGCTTCTCCATGTCCACGCGCGAACGCTGCATCAGCAGATCCGGTCCCGAGAACGTGGTGCCCTGCCACGACGTGATCACGGCCGCGCCATCCTCGTAGCTGGTTTGGAACGCCACGTTGTACGGCACGTTCGCGACGCGCGCGACGATCGTCCCGGCCGGAGCCAGGTAGAGCCGCGACACCCAGTTCTTGCCCGGTGTCTCGACCTCACCAAGCCGCCTGAACCGGAGTGACTCGAGACCGGTCACCCAGACGTGGATGGTGCTCGGCACGCCAAGTCGCCGATCCGAGACATCCGTCAAGCTGGTGGCAGGGCGCCGCATGAGTCGCCTGATCCGCCACTGAGCAAGCGCCAGGTATGCGGTCAGGAGCCCAACGGGCACGGCCATGCACAGCGCGATCACACCGACCGCGAACAGCAGATCCCGCATCTGCCAACGATGGCAGACCGTGACGACGCATGAGTTGGCTGGGCTGCAAGGTGCGCGAAGCAGATTCGGCCTGATAGGCTAGCCGGCGTCCCGACACAGCTGGGTCTCCCGTGTGGCCCGTCGCCGTTTGTCGGCCAGTCGAGAGGGCGCGCAGTGAGGTTCCCCAAGCAGGCCGCCATTGCGGTGGTGGCGATTGCCGTGTTCGCGGCCTGTGGCGGATCCAGCACCCCAACGACGGGTGCAGCCGGGCCGACCGCTGCCGGCCAAGCCACCAACGCGCCGACCGCGGCAGCTGCGCCGACCGCGGCGGCCGCCACGCCTGCAGCGCCGGCCGGCGGCGCGACCCTGTCACCGGCGGATTGGGCCACCAAGTTGTGCGGCCTCCTCACGCCGGCCGACCTCAAGACCGCGACGGGCGACGACTACGGGGCGGGAGTTGCCGATGCGTACGGCCTCTGCACGTTCGAGGTTGGCGGCGGAGACACCAACACCGGCAAGGGGCAGGTGGTGGCGGCGATCCAGTACCTCACCTTGAGCTACGTCAAGAGCAGCTTTGGACAGGGCGGCTCTGACGCCAGCGTCAGCGGCCATGCCGCGTTCTGGAATCCCACATCGGGTCTTCAGTCGCTGTGGGTGGACGTTGGCGGCGGAGCGTTGCTGGTGCTCTCCTTCGACCCGGTGACCAATGACACGCAGGCAGCGGCACAGGCAATCGCGACGGTGATCGTCGGGAAGATGTGAGCCTTCGCCCCAGCGGGGCTCGCCAACCTGTGGCCGTGGTATCGACATCGGAGGGGCCATGGACGTTCTGCTCGTTGGATTCATCGCCGGGTTTGTTTACGGCGGCCTGCGGACCGGCTTGCTGCGACGCCTGCTCGGACTGGCCTTCATGGCGCTGGCCTTCGTGCTCGGCGCGTACCTCCGCGAGCCGATCGGCGGCATCGTCACGTCCTTCTTCCCGAACATTCCCAGCGATTACGCGGGACTGGTGGGCTACACGGTCGCCTTTCCGCTGATCCTTGGTGCCGCCCACCTGATCGCGCACCCGTTCGTCAAAGGCAAACACCTGGGCAGCGTCTCCCACCGCGTCGACCAGGTTCTCGGCGGGATCTTCGGCGGCGTCGAGGCGGTCCTGATCGTGTCGGCCGTAGTGGTGATCCTGGACACCTACTTCGGCACGAACGGGACCGGAGGGCACACGCCGGGGCTGAGCTTCTTCACCCAGTTCCGCGCCTCGTTCGACGCATCGGAGACGGTCAAGCTGCTGCGAGACAGCACCGTGCCGCTGGTGGAAACCGTGCTCGGCCCGCTGCTGCCGAAGGACATCTCCACGCTGCTGCCCAGCGGCCTGCCACGCGGCGGTTTCCCGCGCATCCCCGGCGTGCCGGGCGGCTGAGCGGCGGGCTCAGGGGAGGGGACGCCAGGCTCGTCCCAGCAGCAGCGATGACGCCGCCAGCAGACCACCGAGCGCCACGAAGGCGACGCTGACCTCGACGGCCTCGTGCTTGCTGATCAGCGATGTCGGCAGGTTCTGGAACACGCTCTCCAGCTGGTCGGCGCTCTCCGCCGGGTAGTACTTGCCGCCGGTCATGTCGGCGACCTGGGTGAGCGTGGCCTCGTCGATGCCGCGGCGGAAGCCGCCCGCACCGCCACCGCCGAAGCCGCCACCGCCACCGCCGAAGCCACCGCCGCCACCGCCGAACCCGCCACCGGGCTCACGGCCGACGAATTGGGGTGCGCAGGTGCCGCTGAGTCCGCCGCCATCCGCCGAACCAAAGCCGATGGTGTAGACACGCACGCCGCGATCGGCAGCCTGGGTAGCCGCCTCGACGGGTGTGGGACCGGCGTTGTTCACCCCGTCGGTGAGCACCACGATGATGTCTGGTGCGTAGTCTCCGGCTGGCGGCGGCGCGGGCTCGACGCCTGGCTTGCCCTGTCCCGTGCTCGGCGCGACGGACGGGTCGATCTCGGCGATCGCGTCCAGGGAGGCCAGGATGCCGCTGCCGATGGCCGTGCGGCGGCCGGTGGTGAGGCTCTTGATGGCACTCAGGAGCAGGTCCTGGTCGGTGGTCGGCGCCTGGACCACGGCCGCGAAGCCGCTGAACGCCACGATGCCCATCTCGGTGGTCGCACTCTGGCCGCGGATGAACGCCGACGCGGCCGCCTGTGCCGCCTCGATCCGCGTCGGTGGGATGTCGGTCGAGCACATGCTTCCCGAGACGTCCACCGCGAGCACGATCGTGGTCTGGTTGGTTGGCACGCTGGCGATGACCACGGGCCGCCCGAGCGCGACCATCAGCCCGGCCAACGCCAGCACGAAGAGGGCGAAGGGGAGGTGCCGCCTGATTCGCGATGAACGGGGGAGTGCCTCGCGCACCAGCGAGAGGCTGGAGTAGCGCACACCGAAGCGCCGGCGCCGGCGCAGCGCCACGACGTAGGCGATCACCGGCAGGGGCAGCAACAGGAGCAGCAGGAGCAGGCCGGGCCACAGGAAGTCCATCTATCCGGCCCTCCCGCCGTGCGCGTCGCCGGGGCTGGAAATCATGGCAGCCTCCCGAACCAGAACAACGAGAACAGGCCCCCCAGGAGCAGGACCACCACGCTGGCGCCCGCGAACAGGGAGGTGACTTCGATCTGCTCCGGCTTGACCACCAGCTGCTCATTCAGGCTGCTGTAGATGGCCCCCAGGTCCGTGTCGCTCTCGGCGCCGTAGTACGTGCCGTCCGTGACCTGGGCGATCTGTTGGAGCAGGTCCGAGTCCAACTGCGTGTGGACCTTGAAGCCATTCAGGTCCAGGGTGGCGCCACCGGCGCTGCCGAGGCCGATCGTGTCGATCCGTACGCCCTGGTCCGCGGCGCTCTGCGCGGCCACCAGTGGGTCCGGGTTCTCGTTGTTCTCGCCGTCCGTCAACAGCACGATCACGGCCGATCCGTGTGAGCCTGGCGGCACCGGCACCGGCGTATCGGTCGGTTCGGGAGAGCGGTTGCTGTAGTAGTCCGCGGGCGTGCCCGCTTCCGCGATCTGGATGGCGTTGAGCGAGGCGGCGATGCCCTGGCCCAGTGCCGTGCCGCGCTGCGGCGCCAGCCGGTTGATGGCGGCCAGGACCGTCTGCTGGTCGCTGGTCGGCGCCTGCACGGAGAGCCCGGAATCGCTGAACGCAACCACGCCGATCACCACGCCGGCGGGCTGGCTCTGGACAAAGGCCTGGCTCGCCGCCTTGGCGGCATCCATGCGCGTCGGCTTGAGGTCGTCCGCGCCCATGCTCGCCGACACGTCGAAGGCCAGGATGACAGTGCCCTCCTGGCGCGGCAGGTCCACCGTGGCCTGCGGCCGGGCCAGGGCAATGCACATGACGGCAAAGCCGGCCACGATCAGCAGCGCCGGGATGCGCGCCAGGACGCCGGATGGGCCGGCCGTCGCGGCCGCCGCGAAGCCGAAGCCGGCCGTGGCCGCGGCGCGCCGGCGCCGCCTCCGGCCGAGGAGCAGGTACAGCGCCACGCCGAGCGGCACGAGCGCCAGCGAGACCAGCAACTGCGGCCAGATGAAGGACATGCGCTAGATCCGCCGCCGTCGCCGGCGAAGCCTGGACATGCGCACGATGGCGCTCACCAGGTCGTCTTCGGTGGAGAGCGACAGCGCGTCCACGCCGGATCGTTTGAAGGCCAGGTTCACGGTTGCCTCGCGGCGATCGGCGGCCTCTCCGAAACGGCGCCGGAAGCCCTTGTCGTGGGTGTCCACGTAGAGCTGGTCGCCGGTTTCGGCGTCCTCCAGGATCACGGGCCCGACATCCGGCAGGTGCAGCTCGCGCGGGTCGGTGAGGCGCACGGCGATCACCTCGTTGCGGCGCGTCAAAAGGTTCAGGGGCCGCTCCCAACCCGGGACGCTGATGAAGTCGGAAATGACGAAGACCAGTGAGCGACGTTTGATGGCGTTGCAGGCCGTCTCCAGGAGCGGTGAGAGATCCGTGAACGGGGCGCTGGTCAGGCGCGGCTGGCGCATCAGGTCGTCCACCAGGCGGAGCACCTGGACGCGTCCGCCCCGCGCCGGGATGGTCTGCTCGATGTGGTTGCCGTAGAGCACGGCGCCGACGCGGTTGCCCCGCCGCGTCAGCAGGCGGGCCAGGGTGGCCACGAAGTCGATCAGCACGCTGCGCTTCAGCCGATCGGCATCCACGGTGCCGAAGTCCACCGACGGGCTGAGGTCCAGCAGGAACCATGCCGTGAGCTCGCGGTCCTCGTGGTACTTGCGCACATACGGCGCGTCCATGCGGGCGGTCACGTTCCAGTCCATGTAGCGCACGTCGTCGCCGGGCTGGTACTCGCGCAGGTCCGCCAGGTCCACGCCGTTCCCGTAGAAGAGGCTGCGGTAGTCGCCCTGAAGCACGCCGTCCAGGCGCCGGACGACGGTCCAGTCGAGTCGCTGCAGCAGGCGCTCCGGCGCCGACCGCTCAGGCGCTGGCGCGAACGTTGGACGCCTCCCGGAGCGGCACCACGGGCACGCGGACCAGGTTGAGGAGCTTGCCAAGGATGTCGTCCGCGGTCACGTTGTCCGAGAGCGCTTCGAACGAGAGCACCAGGCGGTGGCGCATCACGTCACGCGCCATGTCGATGACGTCCTGCGGCAGCGCGTAATTGCGGCCGCGAACGTAGGCCAATGCGCGGGCCGTGAGGATCAGGTTGATCGATGCGCGCGGGCTGGCGCCGAAGGTGATGTAACGCTCCAGCTCCGGCATGCCGAACATCCGCGGGGCGCGGGTCGCGGTCGCGAGCCGCACGGCGTAGTCGAACAGCGCGGGATCGACATAGACGCGGTCGGCCTGCTTCTGGAGCGCCAGCAGGTTCTCGGTCGTGAGGACCTCCTGGACCGGGTCCAGCTGGCCGGTCATGCGCTCCACGATCACGAATTCCTCGGTTGGCGTGGGGTACCCGACCAGCACCTTGAGCATGAATCGGTCGACCTGCGCCTCCGGCAGTGCGTAGGTCCCTTCCGTCTCGATGGGGTTCTGGGTGGCCAGCACCAGGAAGGGGTCCGGCACTTTGAACGTCTCGCGCCCGATGGTCACCTGGTGCTCCTGCATCACCTCCAGCAACGCGCTCTGCACCTTGGCCGGCGCTCGGTTGATCTCGTCCGCCAGCAGCAGGTTGGTGAACACCGGTCCGAGTGAGGTGCTGAATTCGCCCGTCTTCTGGTTGTAGATGCGGGTGCCCGTGAGGTCCGCCGGTACCAGGTCCGGGGTGAATTGGATGCGCTTGAAGTCGCCGCCGATCGCCGCCGCCAAGGTCTTGATGGCCATGGTCTTGGCCAGGCCGGGCACGCCTTCCACCAGCAGGTGGCCTCGCGCCAGCAGCGCCACCACAAGGCGTTCCAGGAGGTGGTCCTGCCCGACGATGACCTTCTTGACCTCGTAGAGCACGCGCTCCATGGGCACGCCGGTGCCGCTGCCGTTGCCGTTGGCTTTCGAATCCACGCGCATCAACCTCCCTGGGTGCTGGCCGGCAGGGACCGGCCCGCGTTGCTGGTGTCCATCAATACGGCGGCAGGCCCACGCCACCGCCCGCAACGTCGATCGGCACGGCCAGCCCGATGCCGACGAAGACGTCCTCCTGGGTGGGGTTGAGCAGCGCAGCCACGATGCCGATGACCTGCCCATCGCGGTTGACGAGCGGGCCACCGGAGTTGCCCGGGTTGACCGCCGCATCGACCTGGATAAGGCCGTGCAGCACGGTGTCGCTGCCGCTGATCTGGAACGTGCGATCCAACCCGGAGACCACGCCCGCGCTCATCGATCCGTACAGGCCGAAGGGATTGCCGACCGTGTAGACCTCACTGCCGATGGGCACGCGCGGGTTGCCGAGCGTGGCCGGCACGATGTTCTGGGGCAACGGGCCGGCCTGCAGCACCGCGATGTCGTTGGCGGGTTCCTGTGATTGAACGGTCGCGGCCGCCTGCGTCCCGTCCGCAAAGGTGACCTGGATGCTGGTCGCGCCGGCCACGACGTGAAGGCTGGTCAGGATGTCCCCCGCGGTGTCCACGACCACGCCGCTGCCAAGTCCGTTCGCGGCCTGGCCCTGCGTGCCGGGGGACTGCGTCTGGATCAGCACCAGCGAGGGCTCCACGATCTGGTAGACCAGCTCCGAAAAGGGCGGTGGAGGGGTCTGCGATGCCAGTGCCTGGGCGATACCCTGCTTGACGTCGCTCTGTGTCAGTGGCTTCGGTCCAGGGAAGAGCCAGCCGTACAGCACCACGGCCAGGAACGCTGCCGCAACGCCGGCTGCGAACAACGATCCCTTGCGGATCCGCGCCCCCACTCCCTGCCGCCGTCCATTGGACGCGCGGATGCCGGAGACCGAGGGTTGGACGGATGGGTCTGTCATGGAGGAGATCGGAATTCGGTTCGTCTCTTGGGGTGCCGCGGTTTTCGCTGCCGCGCCTGCGAACGGGACGGGCGCCACCCGCGGCAGTCTAGGCACTGAAGATCAAAGAAGTCTGAAGCTGTGCCGGAGCTCCGGATCCGATCGCTGAGCGCGGAGACCCTCCCGGACCGGTGCTATACTCCCCGGACTACGGAATCGGCCGCCTGTGGAACGTGGGTGACCCCCACGTTTCTTTGTGACCGGAACGTTTTGCACAAGGTACGAGAAAGCCGATGACATACCGCGGTCGCCCAACCTGGGCCGGCCGCAGGGTTCGGACAAGGAAGCTGGAGAGGAGGAAGCCCCGTGAGTCGTGACTTCATCGGCGCCCTCCTGCAGCTGAACGCGGAGAAGGGCGTCTCTCGCGAACAACTCGTCCGCACGGTGGAAGAGGCCATCCAGTCGGCCTATCGCCGCGTGGAGCCGGGCAACGAGGACGTCAACGTCAGCCTGGACATCGAGAGCGGCAAGATGCGCGTGTGGCGCGCCAAGACGGCCGTGGCAGAGGTGGACGACCCGTTCGTGGAGTTCACCCTGGACGAGGCAAAGAAGTACAAGCCAGACGCGCGCCTGGGTGACCTGGTCGAGACGGAAGAGCTGGACGGCTCCACGTTCGGCCGCATCCACGCCCAGACGGCCAAGCAGGTGGTGCTGCAGCGCCTGCGGGAAGCCGAGCGCGAGGTGGTCTTCAGCCAGTTCGCCGAGCGCGACGGCGAGATCATCACCGGCACCGTCAGCCGGGTGGAGCCGCGCGGCGTGATCCTGGAGATGGGCAAGGCAGAGGCCATCCTGGCCACCACGGACCAGTCCGCCAGCGAGCACTACCGCATCGGCCAGCATGTGAAGGCGTTCGTGCTGGAGGTTCGCCGCACCACGCGCGGGCCGCTGATCTACGTCAGCCGCACGCACAAGAACTTCCTGCGCCGCCTGTTCGAGCTGGAAGTGCCGGAGATCCACGCGGGCACGGTGGAGATCAAGGCCATCGCGCGCGAAGCGGGCAGCCGCAGCAAGGTCGCCGTCTCCAGCCGCCAGGAAGGCCTGGACCCTGTTGGCGCCACGGTTGGCCAGCGCGGCGGCCGCGTCCAGTCCGTGGTCGCGGAACTGGGCGGCGAGAAGATCGACATCATCCCGTGGAACGAGGACCCGGCGGTCTTCGTGGCCAACGCGCTCCAGCCGGCCCAGGTGGTGAAGGTGGACATCGACGAGGATGCCCGCATCGCCAGCGTGACCGTGCCCGAGCGGATGCTCTCGCTGGCCATCGGCCGCGAGGGTCAGAACGCACGCCTGGCCGCCAAGCTGACCGGCTGGCGCATCGACATCCGCAGCGACACCGCGCCGCCGCGCGAAGGACCTCCGGGCGAGCGCCCGTCGCGCAGCCCCAAGCCGGAGCCGGTTGCCGAAGCGGCGCCGATTGCGGCCAGGATCGACGATGAGAACCCCATCGCGGCAGCGTTTGCCAAGGCGGAGCTGGCAGCGGCCAAGGCCGAGCCTGCGCCGACCGCCACGGAAGCGGCCGCGGAGACGGAACCGGCCGCGGTTGCCAAGCCCAAGCGCGCCTCGAAGGCAAAGGCCGCTGTCGTAGACGCGCCTGACGCCGAACCGGCGGCAGCCGCCAAGCCCGCGGCAGCCGCCAAGCCCGC
>CAZENL010000015.1:5895-40968 GCA_964513505.1 uncultured Anaerolineaceae bacterium | reverse complement strand
CACCCTGCCGGTCTACATCGACGCCGGCAATCCCAACAACCTGGCCGTCGACTGGGCCGCGGCATGACCCAGGGGCGGCCGGAGAAAAGGAGGTCACGGCATGACCGCTGATCGGCAGATGCCACCCTTCCACAAGGCGGACAGCGCACTCGTCCAGGAATTCGTGACGTTCATGGCCGGTTACCCGGAGGCACCGGTCCGCAAGACGTTCGGGTCGCCCTGCGCGTACGTCAACGGCAACATGGCCGCGGGGCTGCACGCCAGCGGCTGGTTCGTGCGCCTCGATCCTGAGGCCACCGCAGAACTGACGGCGGCCGGAGGCGAGCCGTTCACGCCGATGCCCGGCCGGGCGATGACCGGCTTTACGGTCCTGCCCGCGGCGATCCTGGACGACGCGGACCAGCTGCGTACCTGGATCGAGCGCGCCCTCCTCTTCGCCAGCACGCTGCCGCCCAAGGAGGCGGCGCGCCGCAAGAAGTAGTCGACTGAAGCGCTAGCGGGCGAGGCGCTCGAACAGGCCGGGCGCGTACCAGCGCAGGAAGTAGAGCTTGCAGCCCAGGCAGTAGCCGGTCAGGCCGAGCAACGCTTGGAGGCCGATCACCGCCAGCGTGAAGCCCCAGCCGAGGATGGGCACGCCGAGCAGGAAGCTGATCACCGCGAAGCCGATCACGAGCGACCCCAGCGCCTGTGCGAAGCGGGGCGGGAATTCCGACTCGAGCTCCTTCGGCGGGCCGATCTTGAAGGCCTTGCGCACGTACGGCCAGGGCTTGCCGAGAGCCGAGTACTGCGTGCCGAACCAGGCGCTCACGAACAGCGCCAGGCCGATTGCGGCGACCAGGATGGGCAGGTTGAAGACGATCGCGGCCGAGAGGATGACGACCGAGAGGATGGCCCCGAAACGATGGCCTCTCGGATCGATCCAGCGACCGCCGGAACCGGGAGCAGCAGACACGCAGATGACCTCGTGAAGTGGACGGGTGGCCGCTGCCTGCCAGTGCAGCTGCCTGGTCTGTCCAGCAATCACGATAAAGTCTATAGACAATATCGTCAATGGCCGGACGAGGGCAGTCGCGCGGTGCCGCGGGCGGACGCCGCACGCAATCCGCGACTGCGGATCAGGGGTTCGCGAGTGCCAGAAGTCTGGTCAGCGGCTGCTGCTCGGGAACGCTCCTGGGCGCAGCGGCTCAACCGGCACTCGCCGGGAACACATACAGCAGCCCAGGGACATCAGTCGCGCGTTCACGAGGCGCGGATCGTGCCACACCGTGGCCAGCGCTGTCGAGACGCAGAACGGTCGCGAATCGCCATCCTGGCAAGTGGCTCTCGACCCAGCCTGCGCACCGAGGCTATGGTCAACCCGGCGTGCGCCTCAGGCCGGCCACGCCTCCCGGCCGGCGCCGTCGCCGGCGCGCGTGACCCAGGCACGGCCGGTGCCACCGGTCTGGCGGTCATAGCGATCCACGATGGACGCGGCAGCTCCCTGCGCCGCGTCGGCGCGGACCAGGTTGACGGTGCAACCGCCGAAACCGCCTCCCGTCATCCGTGCCGCAATCACGCCGTCCGTCGCCCGGGCGATCTCGACCAACGTGTCGAGCGCGGGAACCGTGACGCCGAGATCGTCGTGGAGGCTCCGGTGTGACGCCGCGAAGAGCTCAGCCACCTCGTCCATGCGGCCCGCATCCAGCGCATCGGCGGCGGCCAGCGTGCGCGCGTTCTCGCTCACGATGTGGCGGGCCCGCCTCAGGACGGAGCCGGTGAGTGTCCCATCCGCGATGGCTTCGTCGAGGCGGGCCTGATCGACGTCGCGCAACACCTCGACGCCGAGCAGCCGCGCAGCCTCGTCGAGGTCGCGGCGCACCTCGTTATAGCGGCCGTCGGCAAGGCTGCGCCGCACGCCGGAGTCCACCACCACGATTGCCACCCCATCGGGGATCGGCACCGGCCGCACGGCCAGGCTGCGGCAGTCGATCAGCAGTGCCTTGCCGCGCTGCCCGGCAATCGACGCCAGCGGATCCATGATCCCCGACTGGACGCCCACGTACTCGTTCTCGGCACGCTGGCAGAGCAGTGCCAGGGCCCCGGCCTCCGGCCGGTCCACCAGCACGGCCATGGCCAGTCCCACCTCGAGGGAATGCGACGACGACAACCCGGCTCCTCGGGGAACGTCTGAAGCGATCACCCCATCGAAGCCGCGCAGCCGGTGGCCTCCGTCCACGAGCGCACGGACGATCGCGCGCGCGTAGACCCCCCAGCCTTCAGCGGAGCCGTTGCCGCTGAAGAGGTCCACCGTGACCTCGCCTGGCTCGTCGAGCGACCGGACGCGCAGCGTGGAACCGCCGGTGCGGCCGATCAGCCACGTTCGCAGGTCCAGGGCAGCCGGCAGCACGAAGCCTTTCGCGACGTCGGTGTACTCGCCGATGAGATTCGCACGGCCCGGCGCCCAGGCCAGCAGGTCCGAGCCTGCCGGCGCCGCGTCGGCGAGGCGAGCCGGCGGGATCAGAGCTCGACCGGGGCGCCCGAGCGCGCCGATCGATAGAGCGCGTCGAGCGTGCGCGCCTGGCCCAGCGCGTCCGCGCGACCGAGCAGGGCGGGATGCTCGCCACGGATCGCAGCCGCCAGGTCTTCCAGCTCCAGGCGGTACAGGTCCTCCGGCTCGTACTCGATCGGCGTGCCTTTCAGGAACGCGCCGGGCGGCTCATTCAGCCACGGATCCCGAAGCAGGAACCAGCCTTCCGCGCCGACGACCTCCAGGCCCCGGCGGTCGGAGTCGAAACCGCAGGCAATCTGGGCCACGACGCCGGACGAGAACTCCAGCTGGCCGTGGAAGTGCATGTCCACGCCGCTCGGGGCCCACTGGGCAACGCCCGACACACGCATGGGCTCTTCCCCGGCCACCAGTCGCGCGCCGCTGACCGTGTAGCAGCCGACGTCCATGAGCGAGCCGCCGGCCAGCGACAGGTCCATGCGAACGTCGACGTGATCCTCGATCACGAAGCTGAAGGAGGTCCGGATGGTGCGCACCGCGCCGACCTCCGGCAGCAGCTGACGGATGAGCCGCGCTGCCGGTCCGTGGCGCCACATGAATCCTTCCATCAGCACCAATCCGGATGACTCCGCCAGGTCGTAGGCCTCGTTGACATGCGCCGAATCAGTCGAGTACGGCTTCTCCACCAGCACGTGCTTGCCTGCCCGCAGGGCGTGCATGGTCCATTCGTGGTGCAGGGCGTTCGGAAGCGGGATGTAGACCGCGTCGACGTCCGGGTCGGCCAACAACTCCTCGTACGAGCCGTACGCCGCATCGATGCCGTGCCGCGCCGCAAAGGATTTGCTGCGTGCCAGGTCGCGGCTGCCGACGGCCACCGCCCGGACGTCGTCCGAGGCCCGCGCCCCGGCCAGCAGGTGATCGTTGATCCGACCCGTTCCGACGATTCCGAGTCGAAGGGCCGAGCTGCTCATCTGGAATCGAACGATACACTGCCGCGATGACCCCCGGAACGTTGGGCCTGGTTCCGGTCGCCCGGCGCAAGCCGCCGGCGACCGTGCGCCTGGCGACCTGGAGCGCGCGCCACCGCTGGCTGGTGATCGGCCTCTGGTTCCTGGCCACCCTGGGGACTTTTGCGTTGAGCCAAGCGATCGGCGGCATCGACGCGGAGTCGGCGACCGGCGGCAATGGGGCCGGCATCACGGAAGCCGCCAAAGGCCAGCGCGTCTTCACCAATGCACGGCCGGCCGGGGACAGCGAGCACGACGAGGACTTCATTGCCATCGTGGACGGGCCGGCGGGCAGTGTCGGCAGCCCTGATTTCCGCGCCGCGGTGGATGACCTGGTGGCCACCCTCGGTGCCTTGAGCGTCGACGCACAGCCGGTCCTCAAGAACCTTGTCAACCCATTCCTGGTGGGGCCCGCGGCCGGACTGTTGGCGCCGGATGGCACCGCGGTCCGCATTCCTGCTCGCCTGCAGGATTTCGGGAGCGATGCCGGGGTCAAGCAGATCCGCCAGGCCGTCGATGCGGTCCGGGCCCGCCACCCTGCCTACGAGATCCACAGCGTCAGCAACACGCTCATCAACGAGGACATCAACGCGGTGGTCAGCGGCGACCTGGATCGCTCGCTCAGCATTACCGTGCCGGCAACGTTCCTGATCCTGCTCATCGCCTTCGGTGCCGTCGCGGCCGCAGTCGTGCCGCTGGTGCTGGCCGTGACGTCGTTGCTGGCGGCCTTCGGGCTGCTCGGCATCTACAGCCATGTGTTCAATCCGGTCAGCCCGTATGCCACGCAGCTGGTGGTGCTGATCGGGCTCGCCGTGGCGGTCGACTACTCGCTGTTCATGATCACGCGCTTCCGCGCCGAGCGGCGGCGCGGCGCCGACACGCAACGAGCCATCGAGGTCGCCAGCGGCACCGCCGGCCGTGCCGTCTTCTTCAGCGGGCTGGCCGTGATGATCTCGGTCGCGGCGCTGTACGTGCTCCCGGACGAGCTCTTCCACTCGATGGCGCTGGGCACGATCGCGGTGATCCTGGTCTCGGTGATCGGCAGCCTCACGTTCCTGCCGGCCGTGCTGGCCATCCTCGGGCGGCGCATCGACTTCGGGCGTCTGCCGTACTTCGGGCGCGAGCGCCCCGAGGAGAGCGGCTTCTGGAGCGGCCTGGTGGCCAACGTCATGCGCCGGCCGGCGGTCGCCGCCATTGCGTCCATCGTCCTGCTGCTGGCGCTCGGCAGCCCGGTGCTGAACATCCGCTTCGGCACGACGGACATCACCGCGTTTCCCGAGTCGATCGACGGCGTGGTGGCTATCGAGCGGCTCCGCGAGCACTGGCCGGATGGCTCGATCCTCACCGCGGATGTGATCGTTACCAATGCGAAGGATCCGGCGGTGGTGGCCGCGATCGAGCAATTGAAGACGCAGGGCCTGGGCATCCAGGGGTTGTCACAGCCGGTGACCGTGACGCCGTCCGCGGACGGCAGCGTGGCAGACGTCTCGTTCGTGATGTCCGGCACGGCCAACGATCCGCACAACGACGACATCATTCGTCAGCTCCGCACCCAGGTCGTGCCGCAGGTGTTCGGCGCCGTTCCGGGCGTCGATGTCTACGTCTCCGGCGACGCGGCGGCGACGCTGGACACCACCAAGGTGTATACGGACGCGCTGCCGCTGGTCTTCGCGTTCGTGCTCGGCCTCAGTTTCCTGCTCCTGCTCGTGGCCTTCCGCTCGCTGGTGGTGCCGGTCAAGGCCATCCTGTTGAACCTGCTTTCCACGGGCGCCGCGTATGGCGTCCTGGTGGCCGTGTTCCAGCAGGGGTTCATGAAGGACTTCCTTGGTGTCCGGCCAACGGACGTGATCGAAGCCTGGGTGCCGATCTTCATCTTCGCGATCCTGTTCGGCCTGTCGATGGACTACCACGTGTTCATCCTTACCCGGATCAAGGAACTCGTGGACCGCGGCCTGCCGACAACGGAGGCCGTGGCGCGCGGCATCTCGGTGACCAGCGGCACGGTGACGAGCGCGGCCGCGATCATGGTCGTGGTGTTCGCGATCTTCGCCACGCTCCGGCTGGTGATCATCCGCGAGCTGGGGCTCGGCCTGGCCGTCGCCGTCCTGGTCGACGCGACCGTGATCCGCTCCATCCTGCTGCCGGCCTCGATGCGGCTGCTCGGTGAGTGGAACTGGTACTTGCCGCGCTTCCTCGGCTGGCTGCCGCAGGTGACCCTGGAAGTCGAGGATGAGATGCCGCACGAGGAGCCGGCACCCGCCTGACCTCAGGCGATCGGATCGTCCTCGACGATGGACCAATCGAGTGCAAAGTGCTCGGCGCAACGTTCAGCCAGCGTCCGGATGCCGGGCGCCTCCGTGCGGTAGTGGCCCGCGAGGATCAGGTTCATGTTCGCTTCGCGTGCGAAGAGGCGGGTGAACATGCTGCCTTCCCCCGTCAGGTAGGTGTCACAACCGAGCGTGCGCGCCTGGTCCAGCCACGACGTGTAGGAACCCGCACCGGTCACGATGCCGACCCGATCGCATCGGTCGCGATTGCGATGCACCTCCGGCTGGCCCCCAACCGCTTTGGCGACGGCCGCGACCAGGGCGTCCAGCGACCCCGGCCACTCACCCAGCACTCCGGCGGGCGCGGCCTCGTATTCGGCGAAGCGGTCCGTCACCGTGATTCCCAGGAGTCGCGCCAGTGAGTCACCGGTGCCGATGTCCGGCGCGCCGTCGAGTGACGCGTGCGCGCAATACAGGGAGACGCCGAGCGACCTGAGCAGGGCCAGCTTCTCCACGTGCATGCCCAGGTCGATGTACGGCCAGCTCGTGTGGTGCACCAGCAACAGATCCACCCCGGCGACGCCGGCCGCGGTAATTGCCGCGAAGGATGTGTTCACGGCCGCGCCGATGCGGCTGACCGGGCGGCCGGTATCCACGATCAAACCGTTCTCGGGCTCCTCCATGCGGAACTTCGGGGCATCCAGCAGAGCATCCAGCCACGCCACGACCTCCCCGAGGTCCAACTCGGCCATCAGCCGGCCTCTCGAAAGGTCCGGTACAGCTCCACCAGCGTGCGCATCGGGTCGCGGTAGTAGTCGCGCCCCGAGATGTCGATCCGAGCGCGCGGCGACGGTTCGCGCACCTCCGGCGCCGATGCCGCGAACCGTTTGAGCACATCCGCGTGCGGCTTGAGCGAGCCATCCGGTCGCACCAGGCCGAAGAAACGCTCGTGGATGGCCTGGTCGAGCGGCGGACGGTCCCACAGGGATTCGGCATAGTCCGCGAAACACCAGGGCATCGCTCCAACCGCGCCGATCTCCACGAGGCGCGGCAGGACCTCTTCCAGGTGCGCGGCCAGGTCCTCCTCCGAGAGAAGCAGCTGGTGTCGCTGGACGCCGTCCACCTCCCAGGTGAGCGTCTGCGTGCGCTCACCCGCGGGCGCGGTGCACGCACCGAACTCCTCGGCCAGCACGGGCTTCCCGGAGAGGGAAGCCGTGAGTGCGCAGGCGAACGGCACGAAGTCGGGATCGGTCGGCGATTCCGACCAGCCCGAATAGATGGGATAGGCGTGCATGATCGACCGGTCGCAAGCCTCGAAAGCCTGGTCGACGCGGAGCCCGTTATCGGCTTCCAGGCTGGGCATGTGCAGGCCAATGGTGATCGGGCGAACCGGGTCCAGCTCGCGGATCGTGGCCGCCATGGTCGCCACCCAGTCGGACCCGGCGGCGGAGCTGGGCGGCACGGCGAAAAGGTCTGGTTCGTTGCCGAGGTTCCACATCCACACACCCGGGTGGTCGTGCAGGGCGCCAACGACCGCCTGGAGCTGGAGCCGCTCGGCCTTGACCGCCAACGGGTCCACGTAGGGGTTGCGATAGCCGCCGGAAACGACGCGATCGCCGCTGATCACCCGAAGCCCGTTCCGCGGCGGCGGTGCATGCCGGTCGAGCAGCCAGCCGGGGGCCCAGTTGGGCCCGCTCATGTGGCCCGTGAAAAACGTCACGTCCAGGCCAAGCGCCCGATCGGCGGCCGCACCCGCGACCGTGACCAGGTGCTCCAGCGCTCGCGTGGAGACGCGGTCCGCCGACGGCTGGAAGTCCTCCCAGAGCAGGAAGATGCGGACCTTGCTGAGGCCCAGCTCGGCGAGGAGGTCGAATTCGTCGCGCACTTCGCCGCGGTCGAAATCGTGCCACCAGGCCATGGCCTTGCGACGCGGCCAGTAGTTGACGCCAAGGACAAAAGGCTCGGGCATGCCCGCAGTGTGACGGGCGCGCGACGGCGTTGCGGGATGCCGCTCCGGCAGCTTCAATCCGGACAGGGCCTGGCGTACACGCGGCTTATGGTTCGGCCATCATCGGTTGTCGGCGCAGGGAGGAAGCAGGTGGGCTTCACCAGCAGTCCTGATCTCACCGAGGAGCACGATCCCGGACCGTCCGTGGCCGCGGAGCGCGTCGCGGACCAGGCGGACGCCGCCTCGAACCCGATCGTCCGGGCGAGCGGGCACAGCATCCGCGTCGGCACGGCCTCGTGGACCGATCCGACCATGACGGCGCCCGGTGTCTTCTACCCGCTCGGCCAGGACACGGCGGAGGAGCGACTCCAGTTCTACGCCAGCCGCTTCTCCGTGGTGGAGGTGGACGCCACCTACTACGCGCTGCCGAACCGGCGCACGTCGGAGCTGTGGGTGGCCCGAACGCCGCCGGACTTCACGTTCGACCTCAAGGCGCACGCGCTTCTGACCGGCCAGCCGACCGAGACCAAGCGGTTGCCGAAGGACATCCGCACGGCGCTCCCCCCGGACGTTGCCGCGAAGGCAAGGATCTATGCCAAGGACCTGCCGGGCGAGTTGCGGGACGATGTCTGGAGCTGGTTCATCGATGGCATCGAGCCCCTGCAAGGCGCGGGTCAGCTGGGCTCCGTGTTGCTCCAGTACCCTCGCTGGTTCTTCACCTCGTCCGAGAATCGCGACGCCATCGAGGAGGCAGCGGGTCGGCTGCGTGGTGCCGGGATCGCCTCGGCGGTGGAGTTCCGTAGCGCCAGCTGGTTCAACGAGAAGAACCTGGACCGGACGCTGCGCTTCCTCGGCGACCGGGGCATCCCGCTGGTGCTGGTCGACGAGCCGCAGGGTTTCAAGTCCAGCGTGCCGGCGCTGGCCACCACCACGTCACCGGATCTGGCCGTGGTGCGCTTCCACGGCCGGCGCACGGGGACCTGGGAGAAGGCCGGCGTTCCGACCGTGGAACGCTTCCGCTACCTCTACGACCCGACGGAACTGGAGGAATGGGTGCCGAGGTTGCGCGAAGCCTCGAGCCAGGCCAGGGAGACCCACGTCCTCTTCAACAACTGCTACTCCAACTACGGCGCCACGAACGCCGTGGAGATGGCGCTCATGTTGCGCGACCTCGAGTCGCCGTAGCCTCCCATCGGGGGCTGGCGCGCGGCGTAAGCGCGCGATAAGTGCCGCCTCCTACTCTTCTCCAGTGGCTCCGCCAGGTCACGGCAATCCCGCTCCCGCCAAGAGCAGGAGAAGCCCATGGGCAAGTGCGGCCGCCGCGTGTTGGTTTCCGTCTTCGCAGGCGTAGTGATGCTTTCGGTCCAGGGACCCGTTGTCTCAGCCGGTGCGGTGGTGCGGACCACCGGCGGCGTGCTCCCGTTCGACCATAACTGGCCCGTCCAACCGGATCCAAAGGCCATGACGGCCAAGTTGGAGGGCCGTCTGGGTACGACCGTGGACATCCACGGCCAGCGCCGGCCACAGGTACTGCCGCACCGGATCTCCGCGCCCCCGCCTGCCCTCATGCTTCCCACCCGGGATAGCGCACGCTTCGTCGAGCCGCCGGGATTCGGCACGGATGACGCCGGCAAGACCTACACGGACGCCAACTACTGGAACTTCTGCTCAGCCGGAGCGGCGACCGTGGCCGCTTCGTACTTCATCTCGGATCCTGCGAATGTGACCGGCGCCTTCCGGGAGCCCTACGGCCCGTATTCCGTCACCACGCGCTGGGACGCGGCGGATGTCGATTCCAACCAGGGCTTCAACGCCAAGGCACGCGCATACATGCTGTTCATGGCCACGCAGGTGCAGCCGCCCAGCTTCAGCAACCCCGGCATCGACGACTTCAGCACGTACCCGACCATGGGCGGTTCCCCACAGGGCATCCGGGATGCCATCAACTGGGAGATCTCGGGCCACCTTCGCAGCGGCGGCAAGTGGGCCACGTACTTCTACTTCACCAGGGAGAACAGCGGTCCGGCCTTCTCTCCGGATCAGATGAACGCGGACATCGTGGCGGACATTGCCGGCGCGGGAGCGCCTGTGATCGTGGCCGTGGATGCAGACTATCTGCCCAACTGGCCGGACCTCGCCAAGCCCCTGCATCACGCCATCACCGTGGTGGGCTATGACAACGTCAATGGCACCTATACCTACGTGGACACCTGCGGGCGTCAATGTGGCAGCTTGACCAACGGTGGCACCCACGACATCCCGCAGGCCAAGCTCTTCAAGGCGGTGCAGATGGTCGGACGCGCGGACAGCGACGGGAACCTGATCAAGAAGGCGGATGGCACGCCCAAGTACCCGACCGGGGCGTACATCTGGTGAAGACGTCCCGCCGGATCGCCCGGAGGACGGGGCGCGTGCGCTCCGTCCTCCTCATCGCCGCCACCGCGGCACTGGCCGGCTGCAGCGTGCCCGCGCCAGTTGGCACGGCGTTGCCCAGCGGCACGCCGTTGCAGAGTGGCACGGCCTTGTCGGGCGGCTCGATCGCCACGGCCGCGCCGGCAACCGGAACCGCGGTGGCTCCCACAACGCCGCCCAACACCTCCCCTGGCCCGTCTGCCACTCCCGCCGCGACCCCCACGCCGGCGCAGCCGACCACGGGCAACACGCCGGACAGTGTGCTTGCACTCGCCACCGTGCAGGCCTACATGGATAACCTCGTGGCGGGACGCTACACCAGGGCGTGGCAGCTGCTGTCGGCCCAATCGCAGCAGCAATCGGGCTCGCTCGCGGCGTTCACGGCAGAGCGCTCGGCGTTCTTTGCCAGCGCCGGGAAGCGCTTCTCCTTGTTGAAGCCGCACAACTCGGAGGCGGAACTCACCCAGTGGCTGCCGCAGGATTTCGATGGTCAGCGGTCCCAGGCGTACGTGGTCACGGTGGGGTACCCCAGGCTTGCGGGGGACAACGCCGGGACGGCCGTCCTGGTGGCCGCACCGGATGCAGATGGTGACTGGCGTATTTGGGTGGCGCGCTGAGCGGATCGCCTTCGCCCGCGCCGGCGGCGGCCTGCCCATGACAAGAAGAGACCCCCGGCCTGCGCCGGGGGTCTCTTGTCGATCACTTGCGGGGAGTCCGGACGCGGAATGCGCCGGCCTCCCATCGGCTACTTCTTGAGCGACCCGACCGGGATGAGGTTCGCCTGGCCGGCCCCGTCGGGACCTTCCAGGTTCACGAACATCCAGCCCTTCTGGCCGCGTGTGGTGGGGCGGAATCGAGAGCTGTCGACCGAGAGCGGAATGTTCGCCGACGCACCTGGAGCCAGCGTGACGAAGTCACCCTGGGAGATCGGGTCGTTGAACGCTTCAAACCGCGCTGCGACAGCGGCCCCGGCTCCACTCTGGCCGGTGCCCATCACGTCGAACTGGAAGACCGGGTTGCCCGGATCGCCACTGCCGTCAGCGTACGGGAAGCTCTCGACCGTGTAATACAGGCGCGAATGCGCCGGATCGCGGGCGAGCTCGCTGGCCAGCACGGGCAGCAGGATGGTCGAGCCGTTCGGCGGAGCGGTGGCGTACCAGATATCAACGATGGCAGGCGCCGAACCGCGCAGGTCCAGGACCAGCGAGATCGGCACGCCCATGATGCTGCCGGGACCGAAAACGGCAGCGTAGTCGGTGCCCACCACGGCAAAGTCGGCCACGCCGTCGTTGTTGATGTCGATGTTCACGTCGTACTCGTTCTGGGCACCGCTATCCCACGGTTGCCAGACGTTGACGGCGAAGATCATGCAGGCGTCGTTCGGGTCCGGGGTGCCGGTACAGAACTCGGTGGGCAGTGACTGCACGCCGGCGGCGCGCAGGTCGATCGAGCCCTGGCCTTCCTTCTGATCGGACAGTCCCCATGCGAAGACGTCGACGTTGCCGTCATGCACGCCACGGTTCTTTACCGCGACGGAGGCGGTCTTGACGGTGCCGCCGGTGAACTTGGTGCGCTGCGCAGCGCGCATGTCAGACGTGGCACGCGGCACCACGATCCACGGCACGCGGACGGACTGGTGTCCGGCCCCGCCCGTGGTGGGCGTGACCGCCAGCGCCCCGGCGACGTGGAGCAGCGGCACGGAGATCTCCGCGCCATTGACATCCAGGGTCGCAGCGTCGCCCGGCGCCACGTCCGGTAGCGCGGCCGCAGCAGCATTGCTGAGGCTGAGCGTGACGCTGACCACCTTGGTGCCCTTTGCCGGCACCGTCACGGACGCCGGCATCGAGGCGACGAAGCCCATGTCGCTGGTCTGGAAGTGGTTGCTGAGGTTGTAGGTGATGGCCTGGTTACTGGTGTTCTGGAGCCGGAAGCTCTGCGTTTGCTGGAACGCATTGCCGCCCGTCCGGTTGATCGAGATGGCGTCGTAGCCGAAGGTCAGGCTGGAGGTGCCGGGGAACTCGACCGACTCCGCCCAGGAGGCCGTTCGGGTGGCCTTGAGGGTGTTGATGACGCCGGAACCCGCCGTCTGGACGGTGTACGGGTCCACGACGGTCGGATCGGCGGTGCCGACCAGTGCGCCCTTGACCGCATCCGGACGCCAGCCCGGGTGCGCCTGGAGGACGAGCGCAGCGGCGCCCGCAACCTGGGGAGTGGCCATGGACGTGCCGCTGAGCGCCTTGCCCTTGTCGACCGTGGCGCCATCGGTGGAGACCACGTCGACGCCGGGTGCCATCAGGTCCGGCTTGACCAGGTCGTCGCTGCGGCCGGGCCCGGCGGAGGTGAAGCTGGCGGGGGCGCCGAGATCCTCGTTGGTGACGTTGCCGTCATGCAGCGCGGTGGCCAGACCGTCGCCGGCGATGAGATCGGCCTGGTGGGAGGGATTGACGCTGATCATGGGGATGGTGTGGTCGGCGTCGGGGACCGGGTTGACGATCGTCGAGTCCGCATTGTTGATGAGGACCACGCCGACCGCACCGGCATCCTGTGCGAAGCCGCGCTTGTCGGAGAACGCGCATGTGCCGCGCGCGATGGTGACGATGTCGCCGGGTGTGACGCTCGCGAAGTCGCTCGCCGCGCAACCCAGGGACACGTCCGTGCCGTCCATGAGCACCTTCATGGTGCCGGTGACCGGCAGCGCCGTCTCGTACATGTTCCAGCCGCCGACGTCGGTGGCCGAACCGGTGAAGTCGACGATCGCGCCGTCACTCAGGAACTGCGATCCGTCCACGGCGGCGACCGAGATGACCTGCTGCCCGGCGCCGGGCGAACCCGCTTCGTACGCGGAGGGCCCGGCGTTGCCGGCTGCAGCGACGACCACGATCCCCGACTGCGCCGCGGCGTTCGCGGCCATCGAGTCGATCGAGTTGGGACCGCCCATGTCGGATCCGAGGGACATGTTGATCACGTCGACGCCGTCGCGCGTCGCGCGCTCGATGGCGTCCTGGACCACGAACGAGCTGCCGTTGCAGCCAAAGACGCGATAGGCGGCCAGCTTTGCCTGGGGAGCGATGCCGGGGCCGATCGCAAAATTCGTGCTGTTCACGGCGCTGGCCGTGTACGGGCCCGTGTAGGTGCTGCCGTTGGCCTTGACGCCTTCACCGGCCGCGATACCGGCCACATGGTCGCCATGCTGCACGGTCCCTGCATTGGGGTCCTTGCAGTCGAGCGGGTCCTTGTCCGGGTGCGGCACCTGCTGAGCAGCCGTGCCGTCGGCGTCGTAGTCGTCGCCGACGAGGTCGTAGCCGCCGACCACCTTGGCGGTGGGGAACGTGCCGGGCTCAATGATCGTGGGATCGTCATTGGTGAAGCCCGGGTCGCCCGCCCCGCCAAAGTTCTTGTGGTAGTAGTTGATGCCGCTGTCGATCACGGCAATGGTCACGCCCTGGCCCGTGAGGCCGTTGTCCGTCCAGGTGTCGATGGCCTTGACGTAGTCCGCCGACGAGATGTCCGAACGCTTCACCAGGGGCACCTGGTAGATGTTCGTGACCCCGGGCAGCCTGGAGATCCGCTGGGCCTGTGCCGGCGTGGCGAGGACACGGAAGCCGTTCAGGGTGTCCGTGAAGGAGCTCTGGATGCGCGCGCCGATGGCCGTGATGGGGCCCTTGATCTGTGCCTGCTGCCGGACGATCCGGCCGCGCACGGCGGCCTTGTCCGCATCGGACATCTTGGAGCCGGCGGTCGCGAGCTGCGCTGCCTGATACGAGGTGACTGGGCGTCCGGCCAGCTGGATGAAGAGCATCTGCCGCTTGCCGCTCGACATCGAGGGAAGGTTCGACAGGTTGGCCTTCGAGAGGTCAAAAGCGGGGTGGCCGATGCCACCCGCCGACCGGGTGCTGAGCGGCGATGCCGCGGTGGCAGACGCGGGGAGCACCATCGCTGCGATCAACAGCGAGGCCCCCACTACCGAGAAGTGCCTTCGTTTCATCGAGTCCCTTCCTACCCTTTCGTCCCGTTGCGGGAGCACGCGGGACTCGAACCGCGCGCCGCTCGGTTTGGCGCTCGCGAGTCGTCCGTGGCCTCTCCCCCTGACCTGCGGCCTCCCAATGCCCCAGGAACGGTCGGCGTTTGGACGCGGACGCCCTTCCGTCATGAGCATCGTATGCCGTGGCGGGCCCCAGCGCGCCTGCAAAATGCAGGAACGAGCGTGCCTTGCCGTAACAACCGCAGTTGACTCGTGCGGCGCCGTGAGGAACGCAACTCGGCGCAAAATGGCCGTCGCGCCACTCGTCAACGGGAGACACTCGTGCTGGCACTCGTCAAGACCGGACCCGGACCAGGCCTCAGCCTGGAGACCGTCCCCGATCCGGAATACGGCATCAACGACGTGCTGATCCGTGTCCACAAGACGGGCATCTGCGGAACGGACCTGCACATCGAATCGTGGGATCCCTGGGCGCAGAAGAACATCGTGCCGCCGCTCATCGTGGGGCACGAGTTCGTCGGTGAGATCGTCGCGGTCGGCTCCAACGTGGCCGATTTCCACGCGGGCGACCTGGTCAGCGGTGAAGGCCACGTGGTCTGCGGCCGTTGCCGCCACTGCCTGGCCGGCCGGCGCCACCTGTGCGCCAACACGATCGGGCTGGGGGTCGGGCGGCCGGGCTGCTTCGCCGAGTACGTGGTGCTGCCGATGACCAACATCTGGCACCACTGGCCGGGCGTCGACGAGGAGGTGGCCGCCATCTTCGATCCGTTCGGCAACGCCGTGCACACGGCACTCGCGTTCCCGGTTCTCGGCGAGGACGTGCTGATCACCGGCGCGGGACCCATCGGCTTGATGGCCACGGCGGTCGCTCGCCACGCCGGTGCGCGATACGTGGTGGTTTCCGAGCCGAACGCCTACCGACGCGACCTGGCGACGCGCATGGGGGCCACCCTGGTCGTCGACCCGGCGAGCCGTGAGCTCGCCGATGTCCAGCACGAGCTCGGCATGGTGGAAGGCTTCGACGTGGCCCTGGAGATGTCCGGCAACCCCCGGGCCCTCCGCGGAGCAATTGCCAACATGGCGCACGGCGGCAGCATCGCCATGCTGGGCATCCCCACCGAGGACATCTCGATCGACTTCACGCAGATCGTCTTCAAGATGCTCAGGCTGCGGGGCATCTACGGCCGGGAGATGTACGAGACCTGGTACAAGATGACGGTGATGCTCCAGAGCGGCCTGGACATCAAGCCGGCGATCACCCACCGCTTCCCGTTCCGGGAATACCAGGCTGCGTTCGCCGCGGCCCGCTCCGGCGATTCCGGCAAGGTGCTCATGAACTGGGCTGGCTGATCGTCGCCCGGGACGCCCCTCAGGCCACCCAGTACCACTGCGCGAAGAGCGCCATCAGCAGGCCTCCGAGTCCGATTCCCACCACGTTGATGGCGCGGTCAAGGGCTGGTCGCCGGCCGAGGCGAGCGAGCACCAGGATCAGCGGGAAGAACACCACGTCGAACCTTCCAAGGGAGCCAAGCGATCCGGACGACAGGGGAATGAGGACGAGCACCGACAGGTAGAGCGCATAACTCGGCCGCAGGAGCTTCCAGGCCGCGACGGCGAGCGCGATCGTGGCGACGGCAAAACCAAGGTCGACCGCGGAATGCAGGCCGGTGTTGACGGTGATCGGCTGCGCAAAGAACCGGGTGAAGGTCTCCCACGTAAGCGTCAGCGAGCGGCCCCAGCCGTTCTCGACGTGGAGGAAGGCCAGCGCATCGCCACGCTGGTACCAGAGGAAGACCAGGTAACCGGCGAACGCCGTCGGGACCGCCAGGATGCCTGCCGCTGGGCGCCACGTGCGTTGGCCGCTGCGCCATTGGAGGGCCGCCTCCACGGCCAGGGGCACGGCCACCACGAAGCCGAACGGCCGGGTCAGCGCCGCGCACCCGCCCAGCAGGCCCGCCAGCAGCCAGTGGCCCCGCCGCGCCGCCAGCACAGACCCGATGGACAGCGCCAGGAACAGGGACTCGGCGTAGATGGCCGAGAGGAAGAAGCTGGTGGGGAAGATGAGCAGGTACCAGGCGGCCCGCGACGCGACCCGGTGACCGAATTCCATGCGGCAGAGGGCCACCAGCAGGGACGCCGCGATCAGCAGGCAGGCGTTGGAGATGACGATGCCCCAGAGCTCCAGCGACTGGACCGTGACGCTGCCCGTGAGCGTCGCGCCACCCCGCATGAGCAGCGGATAGAGCGGAAAGAACGCCACGTTGGTGGGGTCCGTGGCGCCATAGCCGCTCTGGGCGATGTCCACGTAATGCAGCCCATCCCAGCGCGAGAACGCGTCCAGGACGGGCAGGAGGCCGGGCCGCAGCCAGCTGGCCGGAATCCACGGTGAGAGGGGCAGTGCCGCGGTGGCAATGATCGCCACGATCCCGAGCAGCAGGCGCGTAACGACGAAGGGGAAGAACACATCCCGCACAAAGACGAGCCACGCCGCCCTGGCGCGTGCGCGGTCCACGCCGTTCCACCGGGCACGCTCCGCGCGGCGCGCCCGCAGCCCAAGGTCGGTATCTCCCGCGATCTGCATTTCGTGTCCCCGAGACAGGCACAGAACGCGGGTCCGCGCGCAGCAGTTCCCCAAGGCGCCCGCGTCATTAGACAGTCAAGCCGCTGGATGACACATCAAGGGAGCCACTCGCAACCTTGCCATCTCATGACGTTCTGAGAGGCCGGTGCCCGGGATCAGCGCTCCCCGCCGTTCTGCAGCGGCCGGCACGGAATGCCGTGGGCCGGCGCGGAGCGGTTTCTGACAGACTTGACCGGTGACCGACACCGATGGGCTGGCACTCGCGACGCGCGGCCTGCGCAAGAGCTACGGCAAGAACCTTGCCCTCGCGGGGCTGGATCTCTCTGTTCCCGTTGGCGTGGTGTACGGCTTCCTCGGACCCAACGGCGCCGGCAAGACCACCACCATGCGGTTGCTCACCGGCCTCATCCATGCCGACGGCGGAACGATCGAGTTGTTGGGGCGCAGGTTCGGGCAAGGCGACCGACACCGACTGTTCGACGTGGGCGCCCTGGTCGAGTCGCCCGCCTTCTATCCGTATCTTTCCGGCCGCCAGAACCTGCGTGAGTTGGCGGCCACCGGCGCCCTGACGCCCCTCAAGCGAATCGATGAGCTGCTGGACCTGGTCGGCCTGCGCGACCGTGCCGGTGACAAGGTTTCGTCCTATTCGATGGGCATGAAGCAGCGCCTGGGCATCGCGGCCGCGTTGCTGAGCGACCCCAAGCTCCTGCTGCTGGACGAACCCTCGAACGGGCTGGACCCGGCCGGGATCGTGGCCATGCGCGAGCTGCTGCGCCACCTGGCCTCGATCGGCAAGACCGTCTTCGTCTCCAGCCACATCCTGGGCGAGGTCCGCCAGATGGTCGACGTGGTTGGGATCATCGCCGCCGGCCGCCTGGTCCGAGAGGGGAACATCGAGAGCCTGCTGCTCGGCCAGGGCATCGTGCGGGCCCGCGTCGCACCCGCACAGGTGCCGGCCGCGGTGCAGGCGATCGCTGCCATGCTGCCGCCGGACGCGATCGAGCCGAAGGCCGACGACCCCGGCTGGCTGGACATCCACGTCGCGCCCGAGCGCGCCTCCGACGTCACCCGGGTGCTTGCCGAGGCCGGCATCTACGTCTCGGGCCTGGAGGCCGGCAGCGACCTCGAATCGCTGTTCCTGGAACTGACCGGCGGCAGCGACCAGGCCGGCGTCATTCCCACGGACGCTGGAGCGCCGCGATGAGGCTCTTCGCATCCGGCGTGCGGAAGCTGCTGCGGCGCCCCGCCTCGCTGATCACGCTGCTCCTGCTGGCCGGGCTGATGGTGCTGATCTTCGTGCTGGTGGGCACGGTGGCCAACGCTCCGACCTCCTCGTCCGGCGCGCAGCAGGGGCGCGCGGCGGTGACGGCACTGCTGACCTTCCCGGGCGCGTACGACCAGGTGCTCTCCTTCATCCTCGGGCTCGGTGGGCTGTTCGCCGTCATCTACGGTGCGGCCGTGGCAGGCTCCGAATGGAGCTGGGGCATGCTCAAGGCCGCCGTTGCCCGTGGAGAGAGCCGCTTCGCCTATCCGCTGCTCACCTTCGCGTCGGTGGCCTTCATGATCCTGGTGGGCCTGCTGATCGCGTTCGTGGTCGGCGTGGTATCGGCGATGCTCGGCGCGACCCTGGCGCACATCTCCACCGCGGGAGTCAGTGACCCGGCTGCCATCGGGCGCCTGCCGGATGAGTTCGCGCGCGGCGCGCTCGCCATCGTCGAGGAGGGCGCCCTGGGCTTCACTATCGCCACGCTGGCACGCAGCCAGCTCGCCGGGATCGGCGCCGGGATCGCTCTCTATTTCGGCGAATCGTTCGCGCGCATCTTCCTCCCGGACATCGTCAAGTACCTGCCCTTCACCGTGGCCCAATCGGTGGTCGCGCGCTCCGATTCGGGCGGCGGCGTGACCATCGGCGGCCAGCGGGCCGTCGCGGCGTTGACGCCCGACCTGGCGTTGATCGCGGTGGTCCTCTGGCTGCTCGGATCCCTGGTCGTGGTGGCGGTCTTCACGCGCCGCGCGGAGATCCGCGGCTAACCCGGGGCCCGAATCGTGGACGGCAGCCTGAAGCCAGCTCTGCCGCTGGTGACCGAGCGCCTGCATCTCCGTGCCTTCGAGGCAACCGACCTCGACGCGCTCTACGCGTTCGAGCGGCGCGAGGACGTGGCCAGGTTCCTGTACACGGAACCTCTCACCCGTGACGAGGTTCGCGTGTCGCTGGAGCGGCGCATGCAGATGACCGGTTTTGACGCAACGTCCGATGCCCTGCGCCTGGCGGTGGTGCTGCGGAAGACGGGAGAACTGATCGGAGACGCGAGCCTCAAGCGCACCAGTCGCGAGCATCTCCAGGGGGAGATCGGATACGCCTTCAACCCTGAGCACCACGGACACGGGTACGCAACGGAGGCTGTCCAGGTGATGCTGCGAGTGGGCTTCGAGGAGGCCGGCCTCCACCGCATCGTCGGGCGTCTCGAGCCGCGCAACGTGGCCTCGGCGCGCGTCCTCGAGCGCCTGGGCATGCGCCGGGAGGCGCACCTCATCGAGAACGAGTTCATCAAGGGGGAATGGCAAAGCGAGCTGATCTACGCGATGCTGGCGACCGAATGGATGGCCAGGCGATGACCTTCGATCCCGATGTCGAAGCCTGGTTCACCGCCAGCCCCCGGCCCGCCGAGGCAGCCCTGCGCCGCGTCGCGGCGATCATCCTGGACGCCGATCCGCGCATGACCGTTCATCCGAAGTACGGCACGCTCCAGTTCGGCTACCGTGCCGACATGGCCGGTTTCGTGCAGCACAAGGCGCGGTCCGTTTCGCTGATGTTCAACCGTGGCGGCACGATTCCCGGCTCATTCCCGAGCCTGGAAGGTACGGGCCGCGAGGCTCGCTACCTGCGATTCTCGGACCTCGCCGAGGTGGACGCCAAGGCGGATGACCTGCGCCGTATCACGGTCTCGTGGTGCGACCTGATGGATCGCACGTGAACGCCGGTCAGCGACCTGCGGCATTTCTCTATGGCGCCGGACACATGGTGGTCCACGGCAATGCCGCGTTCCTGGCCACGTTCGGGAAGAGTGCCGTGGGCATGCCGGTGCGCGAGGTGATGCTGGACCTGCCGCCACAAGCGTTCGCGCTGCTGGACCGGGTGCTCGCCGGCGGGCGCCCCCTGGCTCGCTGGGTGCAGCGCGGCACGGAGACGTGGCGGCTGACCTGCACACCCAGGATCGACCCGGAGACCGGCGAGGTCTACGGCGTGACGCTCCACCTGCGCGAACGGTCGGACCTGCCGATCGTGACTGGGACGGCCGGTTGAGTCGCGGCGGGCCTGGCGCCACGCCGACGGCCCGAACAGCATGAGAAGAGGCCCTCCACCGGGAGGGCCTCTTCAGATCCGGAGTGCGCGGCCGCGGGCCGCAGCCGCTCAGTTGTGCGTGATGGACCCGAAGAGACCGTCCGACTCGTCGTTCGGCCCGGCGGTGAAGTAGAGCGTGTTGGTCGGCCCGGCCGCCGCGCCGTTGCCGAACGCGATCGCCCACAGGCCGTCGATGCGGATCGGCTTGCCATTCGAGCTCTTGAGAACGCCGTCGGGCATCCAGCCGCTACTGGTCTGCTTGTAGGCGTGGATCTTGCCGTCGCCGAAGTTGCCGACGAGCAGGTCACCGCTGAACGTGCCGAAGTTGCTCGGTGCCCAGGCCAGGCCCCAGGGCGCGTTCAGCGCGCCTCGCGACGCGACCCGCGCCACGAACGTTCCGTCCGTCTTGTAGGCGTCGACGAAGCCCAGGTGAGGCCCGTCCGCCTCGTCCTCGCCGTGCTGCTTGGCGTACGTGACGTAGATGCGGTTGCCCACGGCCTGGATCCCGAAGGGCGCATACCCGGTAGGCAGGCTGGAGTCGTGGAACGCACCGGCCCAGTGCTGGAGCTTGTTGGCGCCGTTGAACACGTCCACGCGCGCGTTGATGAAGTCGGTCGCGTAGAGGTAGTTGTGGCCGCCGGCGCTGGCGATCGCCAGGCCCTTGTAGCTGGCACCAGCGCTGGAGCGACTGGCGATCACGAATGCCTTGGTCGAACTGGCCGGAACGTCGGGGTTCCAGCCGCGGATCTTCCCGTCCTCACTGGCGAAGAGGAAGAGTGCAGGTCCGCTCTTCCCGTTGTGACTGACCATGAAGTCGCCGCTGCCGTTGTAGACGGTGCCGGTTGGGCCGCCGGTGACCTTGACCACCAACGGAATCGCATTCCCGTCCCCGTCATAGAGAGTGGAGCGGTTGGTGCCGTTGTCCGAGACCCACCAGGGCGTGGTCGGTCCGGCGCTCAGGCCCCAGGCGTTCACGAGGTTGGGGTCGTCCCACGTTGCCGGGACGCCGTGAGCATCCAGCCGGTGGACCGTGTACGTGCCGCCGCCGCCCGCCGCGGCTGGTGCGGCGAAGAGAAGCGCGAGACCGATGCTCGCAACCAACGCCACTGGGCGTCTGTGCATGGAATGACCTCCAAGGACCCAGCCGCCTGGCGATCACGGCACGCCGCCAGGTCGGGCTCTGCTGCGGGATACGACCTACGTGGCCGGGCGGTTTGCGATCGTCCGCCGAAAGGCCTGCGGTCCTTCTTCTGCGTTGCGCGTTCTTCGGGCGTCAGCCGCCGGCGCAATCCGCGGATACGCGCCAGCAATCATCCTTTCGGCATGGCACCGCAGAACCCGGAGCGTCTTCTCGCGGACCTCAACCAGGCGCAGCAGGAGGCCGTTCGCCAAACGCTGGGTCCGCTGGTGATCCTCGCGGGCGCGGGGTCGGGCAAGACGCGCGTCATCAGCCATCGCGCGGCCTATGCGGTGGAGACGGGCGCCGTGGCCGCGGATCGGATCCTGCTGGTCACGTTCACGGAAAAGGCGGCCACGGAGATGGTGGAGCGGATGACGCTGCTGGGGCACCGGGGCGTGATGGCGCGCACCTTCCATGCCGCCGCGCTCGCCCAGCTGCGGCACTTCTGGCCCGCCCGCCACGACCAGAGGCCGCTGCCGGCCGTGCTGCGCTCCAAGCTGGCGCTGATCGTGCCGCTGGTCGGCCGGCTGCCCGGCCACTTCAAGTTCACACCGGCGCGCGACGTCGCGGATGCCATCGAGTGGGCCAAGGTGCGCCGCATCGAGCCGGATCGCTGGGTCGCGGAGGGCGGCGAGCGGGCGCCACTGCCACCGGACCTCTTCGCGCGCCTCTACCGCGACTACGAACGCGCCAAACGGCAAACGGACCAGTTGGACTTCGAGGACATGCTGGTGGAAACCGTCCGGCTCCTGGAGGAGGACGCGGACGCCGCGGCCGTGGTGCAGGCACGCAAGACCTGGCTCAGCGTGGACGAGTACCAGGACACCAATCCGCTCGCCGAGCGCCTGCTGGAGCTGTGGCTCGGGCCGTCACGTGACCTTGCCGTCGTGGGAGACCCTGATCAGACCATCTACAGCTTCTCCGGCGCCACTCCCGCCTATCTGCTGGAGTTCGCAGAACGGCATCGCGGGGCGCGGACCGTGACCCTGACCGACAACTACCGTTCCACTCCCCAGGTGCTGGCGCTTGCCAACCGGCTGATCGGCCAGGGGCCGCGCGGCCGCCTGGTGGCAACGCGTCCGGCCGGTCCGGCGCCGCAGGTTCATCGTTTCGTGGACGCCGAGGCGGAACTGGCGGCGCTCGCGGCGGAGATCGCCCGCTTGATCGCGGCCGGAGTAGCAGCCGCCGCCATCGCGGTGCTGGTCCGGATCAACGCCCAGATCCCAGCGATCGAGGAGGCCCTCGCGCGCGCCGGTATCCCCTATCGCGCCGTTGGCGTGCGCTTCCACGAGCGCCCGGAGGTCCGCCAGGCGCGCGCGTTGCTGCGACGTTCGCGACTGAAGGAGACGGGCGCCCTGCTGCCGCCGGCGGTGCGGAGGCTGTTCGAGGAGCGCCTCGGCTTTGGCGACGAAAGCGCCGGCCACGGCAACGAGGCCCGCGAGCGGATCGGCTCGCTGGAGCTCCTGCTCGCCATCCTCGACGACCTGGTGGCCTCGGATCCGGCCACGGATCTCGACGCGTTCGAAGCGGACCTGACGCGGCGCGACGAAGCCGAGGGGGTCAGCTCTGCCGATGGCGTGAACCTGCTGACCTATCACCGGGCCAAGGGCCTCGAATGGGACGCGGTCTTGCTGCCGGCACTCGAGGAAGGACTGCTTCCGATCCGCCAGGCCAGGGAGGAAGACGAGGTCGCCGAGGAGCGGCGCCTCCTCTACGTCGGGATCACGCGAGCGCGCGTCCATCTCTGGCTCTCGTGGGCGCAGCAGCGGGCCGGGCAGGGCGGCAAGCCCACCAGCCGGCGAGCATCGCGCTTCCTGATCGCCCTGGAGCCGCCGAGGTCCCGTGTCGCGCCGCCGGCAAGGCCGGCGCAGTCCAAGCTGGCCTTCACGCCGTCTCCGGACCCGTCACGCGATCGGGACGCGCGCCTGCTCGAGCGGCTCCAGCTGTGGCGCCGCGAACGCGCCAGGGCGGACGTGATGCCGGCCTACGTGATCGCCCACGACGCGACGCTGCAGGCCATCGCGGAACAGAAGCCACGCTCGGCGGCTGCGCTGCGCCGTGTGAAGGGCATGGGGCCGACCAAGGTCGAGCGCTACGGCGACGAGATCATCGCGGTGGTGAATTCCGGGGACTAGGTGCATCGAGCGCACACTCACGCTCATGGGCATGGGGCATTCGGATGGCGGCAGGGGCGCAATGCGCTCCTTCCGACGTGACGGGTCCGTCACGTCGCAGCGCCTGTCGCCGGGCATCGTGCGGCGGATCTTTCGTTTTGCCGCGCCGTACCGGCGCCTGCTGATCGCATTCCTGGTGCTGATCGTGATCGATGCGCTGCTGGTCGCCGCTACGCCGCTGGTCTACAAGGCCATCATCGACAGCGGCATCGTCAACCGCGACGTTGGCCTGGTGGTGCAGCTGGCGCTGCTGTTGACCGTGCTCGCCGTCTCGGACGTGGGCCTCAGCCTGGTGCAGCGCTGGATCTCCGCGCGCATCGGCGAGGGCATCATCTTCGACCTGCGCACACGGGTCTTCGCGCACATCCAGCGCATGCCCATCGCGTTCTTCACGCGCACACAGACCGGTGCCCTGGTGACGCGCCTGAACAGCGACGTGATGGATGCACAGCGGGCGTTCACGGACACGTTCTCGTCCGTAGTCGGCAACGTGATCGGCGTGGTGGTCACGCTCATCGCCATGGCCCTGCTGTCCTGGCAGATCACGCTGCTGTCGCTGGCGATGCTGCCGCTGATCCTGCTGCCGGCGCGCTGGGTGGGCAAGCGGATCCAGGCCATCACGCGGGAGAGCTACGACCTGAACGCCACCATGACCTCCACCATGGTGGAACGTTTCAACGTTTCTGGCGCGCTTCTGGTGAAGCTGTTCGGCAAGCCATGGCGCGAGATCCGCGGCTTCGAGGAGAAGGCCGGGCGCGTGCGCGACATCGGCGTGACGCGGGCCATGTACACGCGCGTGTTCAGCGCTGCGCTGGTGTTGACCGCGTCGCTCGCGACCGCGCTGGCGTACGGCTGGGGCGGCGTGCTGGCAGCCACGGGCGCCCTGGCAGTCGGCACGCTGGTCGCGCTGACGGCGTACCTGAACCGCCTCTACGGCCCGCTCACGGCGCTTTCCAACGTGCAGGTGGACGTGATGACCGCGCTGCTCTCGTTCGATCGCGTCTTCGAGGTCCTGGATCTGGCGCCCATGGTCGATGAGAAGGTCGACGCCGTGGCCATCCCGCGTGGCCCGGCCACCATCACCTTCGACCACGTGGACTTCAGCTACCCGACCGCCGAAGAGGTCTCGCTGGCCTCGCTGGAGTCGGTGGCCGTGCTCGGCCGTGCGTCATCTCAGCAGGTGCTCTACGACGTGTCCTTCACGGTGCTGCCGGGACAGCTGGTCGCGCTGGTGGGGCCGTCCGGTGCCGGCAAGACCACCATCAGCCATCTCATCCCGCGGCTGTACGACGTGCGCGGCGGAGCGGTCCGCATCAACGGTGTGGACTTGCGCGACGCAACGCTGGACTCGGTCCAGGAAATCGTCGGCGTGGTCACCCAGGATGCCCACCTCTTCCACGACACCATCCGGGCGAACCTGCGCTACGCCAGGCCGGACGCCACGGACGCGGAGCTCCGCGAGGCACTCCGGGCCGCCCAGATCCTCACCCTGATCGATTCCCTGCCGAAAGGGCTGGACACACTGGTCGGGGACCGCGGCTACCGCCTGTCGGGCGGCGAGCGACAGCGCCTGGCCATCGCGCGGCTGCTCCTCAAGGGGCCGGACGTCATGGTCCTGGACGAGGCGACGGCCCACCTGGACTCCGAATCGGAGGCCGCGGTCCAGCTTGCCCTCAAGACGGCCCTGTCCGGCAGGACCTCCGTGGTCATCGCCCACCGGCTCTCGACGGTTCGGGAGGCAGACTTGATCCTGGTCGTGAGCGGGGGTCGCATCGTCCAGCGCGGGACGCACGCCACGCTCATCGCTGCTGGAGGCCTCTATGCCGACCTCTACCGCACGCAGTTCGAAACGCAGGCCACCGGCGCGCCGCTGCACGAGTCGATCGACGCGCACATGGAGCCCCTCGCGGCTTCGGCCTGAATGAGCGGCGCGGGCGTGGTCGGCTTCTATCGCGAGCAGGCTCGCCTGATCTGGGAGTGGCGCGCCGCGCGCCTCACCGTCGTTCGCCGGACCGTCCTGGCGTACCTCTGTGCCTGTGCCGCCCTCGCGGTCGCGGCCGCACTGGTGCCGGGATTCACCATCCACAACGTCGGCGAGCTGCTGCTCGCCGGGTTGCTGCTGACGATGTTCAACGCCGCTTCGCGGCTTTTCTTCTTCTGGTTGCTCGCGCCCTTGCCGATCTTCGCGGTCCAGCTGGCCTCCATGGCCTTCCAGGCGGCCGTGCTGATCGTGCTCACCCGACTGATTTCCGGGTTCCAGATCGTGGACCTGACAAGTACCGTGGTCGCCGGCCTGATCCTCACCGTGGTCAACGCCCTGCTCTCCGAGTTGACTCGCGCCGCCGACGACGACTCGTACTACGGGACGCTCGTCCGCCAGCTGGTGGCCCGCAACCGCAACACGCCGCGGTCGGACGTTCCCGGCATCCTGGTGATCCAGATCGACGGCTTGAGTCTTCCAGTCCTCCAGAACCAGCTGCGTGCCGGTCGGATGCCGGTGCTGGCGCGGATGTTGCGCTCAGGCACGCATACGGTGGCCGGATGGACGGCCCTGCTGCCGTCGGTGACTCCAGCCAGCCAGGCCGGCATCCTGCATGGCCGGAACGACGATATCCCTGGCTTCCGCTGGTACGAGAAACAGACCGGGCACCTGTTCGTGGCGGACCACCCGGCGGACGCCGCAGTGATCGTCGAGCGCATCAGCGATGGCACCGGGTTTCTGTCCCACGGTGGCTCCAGTATCGGCAACCTGGTCACCGGGGACGCCGACCACATCTATTTGACCATGGCAACCATCGCCGCCGATGCGCGTCGGTTGCACGGATTCTTCGTGAGTACCGTCAACTATGTCCGGCTGCTGGTCCTGATGGTCGGCGAGTTCGGGAAAGAGCTCTACCAGGCGGAGCGGCAGCGCGGCAAGGGCGTCGTTCCACGCATGCATCGTGGTTTCGGCTATGCCCTGGAGCGCGCGATCGCGAACGTGGCACTGCGGACGGTGTCGACGGCGCTGGTCATCGAGGGGCTCTACGACGGCGATCCCGCGGTCTACGTGGACTACACGGGTTACGACACGATCGCGCACCACAGCGGCCCCGAGCGGCAGGAGGCCACCGACGCGCTCGAGGGCATCGACCGGTCGATCGGATCGTTGCTCAAGGCCATCCGCGACACCCCGCGCCCATACCGGGTGGTGGTCCTGTCCGACCACGGGCAGAGCCTGGGCACCACGTTCAAGCAGCGATTCGGCACCACGCTCCAGAGTGCCGTCGCATCGTTGCTGGGGGACTCGGCGAGGATTGCCGGCGCGCCGGACGCAGCCGGGTCTCACGCCGCCGAATCTCTCGCCGCGTCGCCCGCAGCCAGGCCGGACGTGGTCGTGTGCTCGTCGGGCAACCTGGGTCTGGTCTACCTCGCCCGCGAGCCAGGCCGGCTGACGCTTGAGACCATCGAGCGCCTGCACCCGGGCCTGCTCGCAGGTCTCGCCCATCATCCGGGCGTCGGCCTGGTGATGGCCAGGTCGGATCGTCTCGGAGTGGCCCTGCTGAAGGCAGACACGGTCGAGTCACTCGAGGGGCCGGATGGCCCGCCGGCGCTCCTCCAGCCGTACGGACCGACGGCCCAGGCTGCCCTGCGCCGACTCGATGGCTTCGACAACGTCGCGGACCTGGTCCTGCTCGGGGGGGTCGATGCCGAGCGGGATGAGATCGTCTCGTTCGAGGAGCTGGTCGGGTCCCATGGGGGCCTGGGCGGCTGGCAGACGGCGGCGTTCCTGCTCCATCCCGCGGACTGGACGCGTGACGCCGAGCTGGTCGGCGCACCTGTGATCTACCGTCACTTGCGGCGCTGGAGGGAGAAGCTCCAGCCGGGGACGGAATTCGCGCCGCCTGCCTGAGCCGGCGCCTCCGCCGGTCAAACCTTCCCTTTGGCGCCAGGCTCGAGAAGCAGCAGGCGAACGTCCGGTGCCGCCGTCCCCGCGGCGGCCGCGAACTCCACGACCGGGGCCAGGAGGCGACCTCCGGCGATGCGCTGGAGGCCGGCCGGCCAGAGCGTTCCCCAATGAATGGGCATTGCCGCGTATGGCACGAGTAGTTCCAGGGCTCGGGCGGCGCGGCTGGGATTGAGGTGACCGGGTCCGAGCCGCGGTCCCCAGCCGGCAATGGGCAGGAGCGCCAGGTCCAGGTCGGGCGCAATTGTGGCCATGCCGGGAAACAGGTCCGTGTCGCCGGCGAAGTACACCGACCGGGTGCCCTGAATGAGGAAGCCGATGGCCGCCGTCGGCAGACCGAAGGGCTGCCTCGCCACGTCGTGCACCGCCTGCGTGGCGGTGACCTGGAGCGGCCCGATCGTGATCCGCTCTCCCACGGAGAGCTCCGTAACCAGCAGAGCGCCGCCCGCGCGGGCTCTGTCGGCGCTGCCGAGCGGGACCAGGAACTGTGGCGAGCCCCCCAGCAGCCGGAGGGACGCGCGATCGAGATGGTCGAGGTGCGCGTGGGAGATCAGCACCAGGTCGATGTTGCGGAGGAGGTCCAGGTCCACCGGGCCTGCCACCCGGCGAATGGGGCCGACACCCGCGCGCAGGAACGGATCGGTGAGGATGCGCATCCCGTCCAGCTCCAACAGCACGGTCGAATGGCCGACGAAGGTGACGGAGAGATCGCTGCCGGCCATGGTTCCTGGCTGCCTCGTCATCGTGCTGACAGGTGCTGCTGACTACACTCGTCGGACACTGTCCCACGGGAGCCCGACGTGCGTCTCCTCGTCATCGAAGATGACCCGCGCCTGCGTGCCGTCCTGGCGCGCGGCCTGGAGTCGAACGGCTACTTCGTCGATACCGCGGGCTCGGGCGAGAACGCCCTGGAGCTGCTGAACTTCACCGACTACGCGGTGCTCATCGTGGACTGGCGACTGCCCGGGATCAGCGGCCTGGACATCGTCAAGCAGGTGCGCTCGAAGGGCCTGGAGAGCGCGGTCCTGATGCTCACCGCACGGGACGCGCCGGCCGACCGGATCAGCGGCCTCGACGCCGGCGCGGACGACTACCTGATCAAGCCGTTTGACTTCGGCGAGTTGCTCGCCCGCGTGCGCGCCCTGCAGCGGCGGCCGGGCAACAGCGAGGGTCGCGCGCTCAAGCGCGGCGAGCTGACGCTGGACCCTGCAACCCGCAACGTGGTCGCCTGTGGCGTGCCGCTCCACCTCAGCAGCACCGAGTTCCGGATCCTGGAGCTGCTCATGCTCCGGGCGCCTGCCGTGGTGGACCGCCGGTTGATTGCCCAGCACGCGTGGAAGGATGAGACCGATCCGATCGGCTCGAACGCGATCGACGTGCGCATGGCCCGCCTGCGCGCCAAGCTGGCGGGCAGCGGCGCGGAGATCCTGACGGTCCGAGGTGCGGGCTACCGGCTGGCCGAGCGATGACCACCGGACGGCGGGCGGGCTTTCATCACCTCCCGGTGCGGGTGGCCGCGGTCACCACGGCGGTCATCGGGTTGCTGTACCTGGTGGTGGCCGTGGCCGTCACCTTGATTGCCGGCAAGAACCTGGTTGCGAACATCGACAATCGCCTTGCCCAGCAACTGGCCGCGATCGAGGCGCGCCCGGGCTATCCGCCGCAGCTCGCCGGCGGCAGTGTCGGCGACCTGGACAACGACGGCGACGCGCGCCGCTTCGACGCACCGTTGCTGGTCTGGGTGCGCGACCCGGACGGCAGCATCTCCAAAAGCGACGCCGCGGCGTCGCTTCCGGACGAGCTCCAGTCCGCGCCCGGTCCTCAGACGGCCACCATCGGCGGCGTCGATATGCGCATCGTGGGCGGGCCGCTGAGCACGGACGACGGCACGGGTTGGGTGACCATCGCGCAGGCCATGGGCGAGGCAGCCAACGCCACCAACACGCTCATCCTCGCGGAGGTGCTCACGGCACCGGTGCTCCTGCTGCTGGTGTTCGTGGGTGCGCTGGCGATCGGGCGCCGTGTCGCAGGCCCCATCGAGCATGCCCGGGTCGCCCAGCTGGCCTTCACGGCCGATGCGTCACACGAGCTGCGCACGCCGCTCACGGTGATCGAGGCGGAGACGTCGCTGGCGCTCGACTCCCCACGTGAGGCGGGTGCGGACCAGCAGACGCTGGAGCGCATCCAGGACGAGACGCACGAGCTTCGCCGGCTGGTGGACGATCTGCTCTGGCTGGCACGCTTCGATTCCGCGCCGTCCGTCCCGACCGCCGAGCCGATGGATCTGGGCGCCCTTGCGACCACGACCTCCGAGCGCTTCCGCGCCGTCTGCGATCAGCACGGCATGAGCCTGGCGATCCAGGTGACCGGCAGCCTCAGCCCGATCATCACGGCGCCGCCGGAGTGGATCGCGCGACTGCTCTCGGTCCTGCTGGACAACGCTGTGCGCCATTCCCCCGACGGCGCCAACGTCAGCGTCAGCGTCGGCGCGGAAACGGGGCGCGTCATTCTCACGGTGGAGGACACCGGCCCCGGCATCCCGGCCGAGCAGCGCGGCCAGATCTTCGATCGCTTCCACCGGATCGATGAGGCGCCGGGCGGCGCCGGCCTGGGCCTCGCCATCGCGGACGCCGTCGTCCGCTCCACCGCCGGACGCTGGGATATCGGCGACGCGGCGGGCGGCGGTGCGCGGATGTCCGTCTCGTGGGCACGCACCCCGGGGCGTGCCTACAACCAGCCCAGTGCGGAGCAGGCCGCGGATGCAGCTCAGGCGGGCGGCGTCACGGCACGGCCATGAAACGCTCGAACCCCACGCTCATGACCAGCTGCCGATCCGTGGAGATGGCGCAGGCCTCATAGCCGTCCAGCTCGCGCGCCACCCACTCGACGCCGCGCACGCCCATCGCGAACGCCGCGGTCGCCCAGGTGTCCGCCCAGGTCAGGTCTGGACCGATCACGGTCATGCTGGCGATGCCCTCCGGAGGCCGACGCGTGAGCGGCACGATGACGTGCTGGCCGCGCTCGTACGCACCGGACGTGGCGATGGCCAGGTCGTGCGCCTTGAGGACGCAGGCCATGGTTCGCGCGTCCCAGGGGTTGCGAACGCCGATCCGCCACGGCCTGTTCGGCTCCGCGTCGCCGCGCGCCAGCACGTCGCCGCCGGCGTTGATGGAGTAGTTGCGGGCGCCGGCCGCGTCCAGGATCGCCGCCGCGCCGCCCACCGACCAGCCCTTGACCAGCCCGGACGGGTCGAGCGTGCCGCGCAAGCCGCGATAGCGCATGTCGAAATAGCCGTCGCTCCGGACGCGCGCCTGCTCGCACATGGCGAGCACGTCTCGGACGTCCGCGCTGCACTCCCCCTCGGTCACGTCGCCGCGCGCGAGACGACTGATCTCGCTGTCCGGCTTGTAGGTGCTGAATCGGGCGTCGATGTCGCGAAAGTGGTCGAACGCCTGCTCCAGCGCACCGTCATCCACGCCGGCGTCGACGAGGTCGATGACGATCGCGGTGCCCATGATGAATTCGACGCGCCGCCTCACGCTGAGCGCGGGCACCACTCAGTGCACTTGGGCGAGCGCCGACTGGAGCGACTCGTAGAAGCCTTGCGAGGTGTAGCTGGCTCCGGAAACGCCATCGATGTTGGCACTCTGCGCACTCAGGGCCTGGCTGCGGAGGATGGGCCCCGCATAGTCGCTGATCTGCTGCGACAGGCGCCGGTCGGACGGGAGCTGGAGCTCCTGGACGTCGGTGATCTTGCCGCCCTTCATCACGATGGCCACCTGGACGGGACCGTACGGCGTGCGGCTGACGCTGCCGGTGAAGGTCCCGGACGCGCCGCCACCAGCCTGCGGCGGCTGCGTCGGTGCGGGCGGCGTGGCGCCGGAAGAGCCCCCGGTGGACCGGGGCGTCGCGGGCGTCGCGGGCGGCGGGGTGGTCACCGCGACGGAACCGGGCTGTCGAGACGGAGTCGGGTCGCCGATGATGGCCGTGCCCGGTCCGGCGCCAGCCAGGCTCGTCGGATCGCTGGTCTTGAATCCGAACAGGAGCAGTACGGCAAGGGTCGTCGTCACGAGCGCGACGGCACCACGTCTTGGCACGGTGTGGAAGCCTCCCTGGCTAGAACGCGAAACGTTCGGCATGGATCTGGTTGTGGGGGACCCGCAGGGCGTGCAGGTTGCGCTGGACCGTCTCGATCATGGGATCCGGTCCACAGACGAAGATGTCGCGAAGCTTGATGTCCGGCACCAGCCGCGCCAGGGAGCGGGCATCGAGTGGCCCGGGGCCATGGTTGCCTGCGTGCCGGCGACCGACCAGGTAGTGGATGGTGGCGCCCTTGGCCTTGGCGATGGCATCCAGTTCCCGGCGGAACACCACGTGGTCCCACGAGCTCGCGCGATACAGCACCGTCACGGCGCCCGGCGGGCCAGGAAATTCCTCGAGCATCGCGCGCAGGGGCGTGATCCCGATGCCGCCCGCGATGAGCAGGACGCGGGCATGACGCCGCGCTGCACCGGTAAAGGATCCGTACGGCCCTTCGGCGATCACGCGCGTGCCCGGCGCAAGGTGCTGGATGAACCACGAGTCATCGCCACTGTTCTTGACCGTGATACGCAGGTACCGGCCGTTCGGTGCCGCTGAGATGGAATACGGGTGAGCGCGCCACCAGCCGCCATTGGACAGGAAGCGCCACTGGAAGAACTGCCCGGCGCGCACGGGCAGCTTGTCCAGGTCGCGCCCGGTGATGTAGACGGAGACCACGTCCTCTGCTTCCTGGCGCACCTCCGCGACCCGGAAGCGGTGACGCAGCGCGAGCTGGATCGGCCGCCCGATGCGGAAGACCACGATCAGCACGATGACCAGCACATACAACGTCACCCAGTAGGCCTGGGCCACGCGATCGTCAACGAAGTCCGTGCCGACCGCGAGCTCGTGGAGGAACGCCAGGGCGATCGCGAGGTAGGCGTACAGGTGGATGCCGTACCAGGTCTCGTAGGAGAGCCGGCGACGGGCCGCCCTGACGGATACGACGCTGACCCCGATCAGCAGCACCAGCGCGACCGTGGCCATCAGCACCCACGGGTACGTCGTGAGGAGCGAGACCGCCTCGTCGACGATGGAGCTGCGCGCCTGTGCCGCGTAGCCAACCGTGGTGAAGACGGTATGGCCGACCAGCAGCCACAGCGTCGCGAAGCCGACCCAGCGGTGCCACTTGACCAACCCGTCGCTGCCGAAGAGCTGGTCGAGCCACGGGCTGCGCGACATCAGGACGATGCCGACCAGGGCCAGGTAGGTGCCGAGCAGCGCCGTGATCTGGCCCGCGGCAGTGAAGAGGCCGCCCGGCGCACCGAGCTGGTCCATGCCGCCATGGCGGACCCACATGCCCGTGATCAGCAGGGCATTGGCGATCACCACCACCCAGACCTCCAGCGGGTGGATCGGCCACGTCCGCGGTAGCGGAGGCATGGCGCGCCGGACGCTGAGTCGCTGCTGCATCACGATGGACGCTAACGCAGGCAACCTGACGATTTGATGACCGCCATCCGGCCACGTTTCAGTGGGTCGCGAGGGTCACCGTAGTGGTTGACTTGATGTCGGCCGAAAGCCCGCCGAAGCCTGCATCCGCATTCGTGTCGCTGGACACGCTCCAGGTCAGTGCGCTGCTCGTCACCGACGAGGGCGGTCCAAACGGCAGCGTCGGCACCAGGCCCGTCAGCGAGACGGTGCCCCCAACGGCGCCGCAGCTTCCGTAGCCGGTGGCCTGGCAGGAGACGCTGGTCTCACTGGTGAGGCTCAGGCTGAGGCTGCACAGGGTGCCGCCGACGACACCCTGCTCCTCGATGGTCTGGTCCATGGTGCCCACGGCCAAGCCCAGGTACTGATCGTGCATCTGCAGCGACATCTGCGCGGTCCCCGTGACCGAGCCATCGGCGGCAACGTTCGCGTTCACCGGCCCGGTGCCCTGGTCGTTGTCGATCCCGGACTCGCCCAGGTCGATCACGCCGGGTGGAATGTTCTCGGTGCTGTTGAAGCTGAACGTGCCCTGGTACGCGCCGGCTGGCAAGGCCACCGTGCAGGCCGAGGACGGAGCCGGTGTCGCCGATGGGGGCGCCGGCGTTGGTGGAACCTTGTCGCGGTACTCGATCACGGCGGTCCCCTTGCCGGGCACGTCGAGGAGAGCATTCACGCTGTTCTGGATGCCGTCGAGGTTGGGTGCGATCTGGGTGATGAGGCCGGCCACAAAGGCACGCAGGATCTTGGGCACGAAACTGAGCAGCGCATTGGTCAGAGCGGCCCGAATCTGATCGAGCTCGGGCCGGTGGACTGCCACGTGCATGATGTCCTGCTGGAACTTGAGCGGGCCGGTCGGATCGCCGGGGTTTGCCGCCGTCTGGAAGCTCCAGACCGCCTGCCCCGAGGCATCGGTCACGCCATTGGTCGGGCTCACCGGCACCGGCGCCAGGAGTGGATCGTGAGGTGCCAGGACATCCAACGGGCCCCAAGTCAGGGGCACGTTCTTGGACCGAAAGTCGGGCAGGGCAATGCCCGCCACCTGGGCGCAGTCCTTCAGGACGTCGGGCCAGTCGGGCAGGTCACCTGCCCTGACGGCAACAACGAAGGCTCCCTGCATGGAGCCTTCCGCCGTGGCGAGATCGAACAGGTTCCCGTCCGGGCCGGTGGCCGTGACCTTCACCGCGTAAGGCAGGATCGATGCGATCTGCTCCGAGATGGCCGCGATGGTGGCGGCGATGCGCTGCACGTAACCGAAGACGAGGTCGGTGACGCTGGTGATGATGCCCTCGACAAAGTCGTGGAGCTTGTCAACGATCCAATTCCAGATCGCGGCAAAGACGGCCAGCACAATATTGCTCTGGGCAGCCACTTTGAGCGAGTCAAACAGGCGCGTGATCATGCCCTGGATCCAGTCGGCTACATTGGAGCAGGGGCCGCCTGCGACGGCAGGTGCGTCGGCGAGCCGGGGAGCATTCGGGCCCGTCTCTGCCAGGGCCAGCAAGCGGCCGCCATCCAGGGCCGCCGGCGACGGGCTTACGCCGGGGGCCGGCGTGCTGCCTCCGTCGGTGGCGAGATCCGCCGCGAACAGGACCAGCACCACGCCCGGGAACTGCAGGGTGGAGGGTTTGAGCAAGTCCTGGCCCGCCATCAGCGCCCGTGCCAGAGCGGCCCCGGGCGTGTCCACGGCCGCCACATAACCGGCAAGCACGGCAGAGGTCGGGGCAAGGCCTGTGCTCCCGTCGGGCAGCGCCACGACACCGTCGAGCTGGGCGCCCGACCAGGCCGTACCGGCCCAGGCGCCGACCGCCAGCGCATGCGCCTGGAAGTCGAGCAACTGGAACGGGCTCGTGACCGCGGTCAGCGGCGCTTCCGGCGTCAGGCTGCTGCTGTCGGAGAACGTGGCCACGCCGGCCCGTGCGAGAGCGGCCTGCATGGCCGCAGTGGTGTCCGCCGTGTAGGTCGGCGCGGTCAACCGATCGGCGAGCGCCCAGGTGGCGTCGTCGACGCCGGCGATGGCTCCATTTGGCACGGAGCGTGCGGCGATGGGGCCCGATGACGTCACGCCGGACGGGGTATCGGCGGCTCCGGACGGGGTCGGGGCTCCGGACGGGGTCGGGGCTCCGGATGAGGTCCCGGCCGGCGCCGGAGACACACTCGAAGCGACCGAGGCGGCTTGGGCAGCCGGCGTCGCGGAGCTGGTGCCCGGGGCCGGGGTGGTGGTGCCCGGGGCCGGGGTG
>CAZENL010000015.1:0-5795 GCA_964513505.1 uncultured Anaerolineaceae bacterium | reverse complement strand
AGCACGGCGACAACCAGGGCCAGGGCGATTGAACGCGGCCATCCCAGGGACCAGGCGGGCACGGACGTAGGGTTCATTGTGCCGACGGCTGGATCGGGCCGACCGCCAGGTGCAGGTCGTCAAGGGACGTTCCGTAGACGTAGACCAGGACCTGCTGGCCGGCCGTCACGTCGAGGCTCATCTGGCCCTGCTTCGGATTCAGGGAGTCGCAGGTCGGAAGCTGGCTGCCGCGGTACTCCGCAACCGAGATCTGGTGCGTACCGGCCGTGACCGGGAAGATTGCCTGTGATGGACCGCCAGAGGCAGCAAAGACGTAGGGCAGTCCGGGCTCCTGGGCGGCGTCGCCGTTGACCGGCGGATCGCAGGACCCATCCACGAAGAAGTAGTAGGAGCCTTGCAGGTTCTCGTCGTCAACGACGTGGCTGCTGACCAGCAACTCGGCCTGGCCCGCTGGCGGCGGCGAAGCGACCGGGCCGGTGCCGCCGTTGGCGTCGTCGCCGTTCTCGACCACCGAACTCGTGTCCAACTCGCAGATGGGCCCGGTCCCGAAGCAGCCCGACCCGCTCTTGCCTTCGCTGGCGAGGATGAAAGTCTGCTGAACCTGCGAACCGTCGTCCTGGTATCCGCCGATGCCCTTGGCGTCAGCCTCGTTGGCAATCGGATCTTCCCCCGCCGGCAGGACGTACAGGATGGTTACGCCACCGTTCGCCTGCGGGTGAACGTATGCCGAGAATGAGCCGTAGGGAACGCCCGTCAGGATCGGCGTGGCCGCCTGGCCATGCTGAGTGTCGTAGAGGTCAAGTGCCGGGCCGGGCTTGAGGTTCTGGTCGGCGTAGAAGTTGCCGATGCGCACTGACGTCTGGCCCGCTGGAGCAGGGGTGGTCGCGGCCTGCGCAAACGTCGGCGTCGGGCCGCTGGCGCTGGCGCCGAGGCCCGCGAAAACCTCGTTGCACAGGTTGCCGAACTGCTGCATGAAACCAGGCACGGCGGACGGATCGATCTGGGCAAAGACGCCCGAGCCGGTGGTGTGGACGGAAAGCTGGCCGTTGCCGCCACCGATGGTCAGCTCGCACGTGGCCTGACCCTTGGCCGCTCCAAGGTGCGGGAAGTAGTCTCCCAGCAGCTCCCAAGCGGCGATATCGCCAATGCCCCCGATCGGTGTGGCCTTGGCCAGATCAATGTCGCTGTTGAGCGCGTGTTGGGCGTCGCCACCGACGTTGACGAAGACGCTGAGCCCGTCGCCCTTCGATGGATCTATCAACGGCCAGGTGCAGGTCCCGAGGTGGTCCGTCGTGGGCGTCGCGAGCGGCACGGAGAAGAGTGCCTGGACATCGTCCGTTTTGAGCATCGAGCACGGGTCGATGTCGGCCATGCCACAGATGGCGGCGCCCAGAAGGGCGGCGTTGGTTCCACCGGCCGCGCCCACAACCTGGCCTTCCGGATTGGTGCAGGCGGCCGACGCTCCGGTGGCCGGAGCGTTGTTGGTGCCATTCCCGACGGGGGCGGACGGGCCGCTGCCGCCCGGCAGGGACGTGCTTCCACCCGAGCCGCCGGCGCAGCCGGCGACACACAGGACCGTGACAGCCAGCAGCACGGCAAGGCGGCTGGGATGGGATTTCTTCGACATCGGACTTCTCTCGAGCCTCGGCTGGAATGACAGCCCGGAGAATGGAGATGCCGGATCGCAAGCTGATCGCAGCCCGATCGCGCCCGGCGCCACAGCGGCGCGAGGGCCGTGTCAGCCCTTGGCGCGCCGCAGGCGGGGCGAGCGAGGAGCCGGCCGGACAAGCTCACGGACATGAGCCGTGGCCACCGCATGCGCCTCCACGGGGTCAATGGCGACGTCAACGTCGCGGGTGCGGCCGGGCGCACGTACCGCCGGTCGATCGATTTCACCGGCGGTCGCGCGGGCCATCGTCCAGTCGAGGTCGGACGCCTCTGTCGGAGGAATTGGCTGGCGGATGGCGACGCGGATGGCCGAAGCCGAGGCAAGGAGTGGCCCGGACCCGGGCCGGTCCAGGGCAACCAGCAGGCGGGCAGTCGCCTCCAGTGCCTCGACCAGGACCCAACGGTCGGCATCCGGTTCGATCAGCTCAAGCGACCGCAGCAGGTGCCCGATAGCCGACGGGAAGTCGCCATCATCGAGGTCGAGGCGGGCGAGATTGAGGTGCCCGAGCGCCACCGTCGTGCGCGTGTTCGCCTGTTCGCCTGCCTCGATGGCCAGCTGTCCATAACGCCGGGCCGCCCTCGGACGATCCAGTCCGCGAGCCACGGCCGCCAACCGGGAGGCCACGGTTCCCTCGGTGGGGCGGTGGCCGAGCTCTCGGAATATCAACAGCGCCTGGTTGCCGGTTTGCATGGCTGCCTCCAGGTCGCCGGCCTTCCAGTGGGCCAGGTTCAAGGCCGCCAGGACGAGGCCATGCGCCAGCGGGTCCCCGGTCGCCACGGCGATCGCCAGTGCCCGTTCGAGAGCAGGCCGGGCCGAGTCGACGATGCCCTCGTCGGCGAGCAGTGACCCGAGGTGCAGCAGCGTGGTGCCGATTTCGCGCTCGACGGCAGCTTCCTCGAGCCGAGCCAGCGATGCTTCGAGGTAGGCGCGCGCGCGCTGCATGTCGTCCGTCGCGGCGGCGATCGCGCCCCGCCGGCGCAGGGCCTTGCCCTGTCCGAGGGGATCGCCCAGCGACACGAACAAGGCGTGAGCCTCGTCAACGATGCTTGCCCCATTGGCAAAGTCGGTGACCCAGTAGGCGAGGTGACCGCGCGCCAGCAATGCCTCGGCCCGCAGCGCGGTGGGCGGGTCGCCGGCCTCGATCAGACGCCCCAGCCATTCCAGCCCTTCCGCCGGGTGGCGGCCCAGCCAGTAGTCGGTCAGGCGCACGGCGGCCTCCAGCCCGGTGGTGATCCGGACAGGGTCGGCCGGTGGCCCGATCACCAGGTCGAGTACGGCACGCACGTGGGGCATCTCCCGGTCGAGCAGCCGCAGCGCCTCGCTACGGCCGGAGCCCGCCAGGCGTCCGGCGAGCTCGAAAGCGCGGCCAAGGACGGCGTCCGCGTAGCGGACACGCGCCGCGCCCAGGTCCTGCGTCGCGGCCGTCTCGACCGTCCGGCCGGCCAGCGTCCGCAGCAGCTCGTAGCGCGTCGGCCCCGAGGCACTGCGGACCTGGATGAGGCTGGCGTCCACCAGCCTGGCCACGACCTCGAAGGTATCCACGCCTTCGGCCGCGAAGCCGGCGACGGTCGCGATCAGCTCGAGATCGGCGTCCGCCACCATCACCGCCAGCGCAAGCAGGGCGCGGCGCTCCAGCGCTCCGAGCCGGTCCACGCTCGCGTCGAGCGCGGCCCAGAGTCCCGTTCGGCCGCCGGCCGGGCCGCCGGCCCACCGTCCGAGGTCGGCCTGGACGCGCTCGATCACCTCGTCCAGCCGCAGCAGCTGGAGGTGCCGCGCCACGAGTTCCAGGCCCAGCGGCAGGCGATCGACCAGCGAGCAGAGGTGGTCCGCCGCGGCGAGCTCATGGGCGGCGAGGCTGAAATGGGGGTCGACCAGGCGCGCCCGGTCGACCAGGAGATCGATCGCGTCCATGGGCGTGAGTGGGCCGATCGGCACCACTGCCTCGTCGAGAATGCCGAGGCGTTCGCGACTGGTGACCAGGACGCGGACGCCGGGACACGCATCCAGGAGCCGCGCGACCTGCCTGGCGACCTCGGCATGACGGGCCTCGCAGCCGTCCAGGACCAGCAACCCGGGCACCCCGCCGATGGCCTCGGCAATCCCGGCTGCGGCATCGGCTGCCCGGGATGACGGGGCGACGACGTCGAGGATCGCGCCGGCCACCGACTGCGACTCGGCGGTCTGCTCCAGCGCGACGTACCAGACCGGCGACGGCGACTGCCGCGCGAGCTCGCGGGCCAGGCGGGTCTTGCCGGCGCCGGGCGGCCCGAGGAGGGTCAGCAGGCGCGCCCGGTCCCAGGCCTCGGCCAGGTCACGCTGCTCCACGGCCCGGCCGATCAGGCGGGTCGAGGTTCCGGGAACGTGACGACTGTTCGCCGCTTGGGCCTTGACTGAGGGGTCGCCGGGCGGCGGGCGGCCGCTCCCGGCAGATCCGGTCGGTTCTGGCGCGGGCGGCTCGAGCGCGGGATCCTGCGCGAGCACCGCCTGTTGCATCTGGCGCAGCGCGGGACCGGGATCCAGGCCCAAGTCGTCCAGCAGACGTCGCCGGCATTCGGCATAGGCGTCCAGCGCGTCCGCCTGACGGCCGGCACGGTAGAGCGCGAGCATCAGCAACACCCAGCGCCGCTCCCGATAGGGCTGCTCTTCAACCAGCTGGCGAGCAGTGCCGATCAGCTCGGCAGGACGTCCCTGGTCCAGCTCGAGGGCGAGCAGGTCTTCGCGAAGTCCCTCGAAACGCTCGACCAGGCGTGCGGCCACGATCCGGGCCTCCGGCAGGTCATCCAGGTCGGCCAGGGGCTGCTCACGCCAGCACGCCAGCGCGTCGCGGAGTGCGACCGCGGCGCGTGACGCCTCGTGGGCCTTCAGCGCCGCCTGGCTGTCAAGCGCCAGGCGCTCCATCTCGTCGGCGTCGGTGGGTGTCTCGAGGACGTAGTGATCTCCCTGCGTGGCGATGGCCAACCCGAGTCGGCGCAGCCGGAAGACGTGCGTGGCGATGGTGTGGCGCGAGGATGAAGGCAGCTCATCGCCCCACACCGCCTGCTCCAGATCGTCCAGCGACACCGGGCGACCCGCGTCCATGGCGAGCCTGGCCAGCACCCGCCGGGCAAGACGGCCGCCGACCGGCAATTCCGCGCCATCCGCGCGAACGACCAGCGGTCCCAGCAGACAGACCTGCACGCACCGACTCTAGCGGAGGTCGGCGTGGCTTCCGTATAGCGGCCTCGGGGGCCGCCGGTGGTTCAGCCGGCGGGCGTGCCGGCCAGCTCCGGTTCCCTGCTGCTCACCTTGGCGGCAAGCTGAGCGCCCCATTGCCGGGCGCGCTCGATCTCACCGTCGCGAAGCGGCCCGTACGTGCCCTTGACCACGAAACGCTCCGGGTCCGCGAGCTGGTAGTAGCCGTGGTGCAGCAGGCCCTTCTCGATCGTGCCGGTGGCGCCACCTGGTGACCACCAGATGCGGGTCTCGAAGACCGCCGCTCCGGCATGACCGTCCGGCAGCGCTTCCAGCCAGTCGCGCATCGAGGGATGGGAAACGTCGGCAGGCGTGGGTCCCTTGCCGGGATCGGACGCGATCTGCTCGCGCATCTGGTCGGTGGGGAGCCGGAAGCCCATGACGGGCGCGCCGACGACGATCAGGTCGAGGTCCGCCAGGACTTCGCGAGTCGCCTCGTCGGTGTCGAGCGCCTTGACGTCCGGCCCCAGCCCAGTCGCGATGGCCGCCGCGATGCTCGCGGTGTTACCCCAATGCGATTCGTAGACAACGATGGCTTTCATGGCGCGGCTCCTGGCGATGCTGCAATCTCGACGCTCAGACTGCACCGTGCAGGCCCGGTGAGGGAGGGCCGAACGTCCCGAAGAGACGGGACCCGACCAACTCATGGAGAGATCAGGCGGATCCCCACCATGGACTCGGTGACCACGATTTCCGCGAGGGCGGAAAGGGCCAGCAGGACCCAGCGCAGCGGCACGGGCACCCGCTCGATGAACGCCGCCACGGCGGGCACGGCGACCAGGGCGTGCCGCGGCATGGATTGCCACGAGGCGAAGAGCAGCGTGGGGACCAGCGCCGCCACCGCGAACCAGCCGAACTCCGGCAGGCGGCGACGGAAGAGCAGCAGGCTGCCGAC
>CAZENL010000014.1:25680-41565 GCA_964513505.1 uncultured Anaerolineaceae bacterium | reverse complement strand
TCGATCAGCTCCAGGCTGGCCTCGATCAGCAGCTTCTCCGCGAACGGGTCGCCGACCTGGACAGTGGGACGCTTGGCCGCGGACTCCTCGCCGAAGGTGGCGCTGGCCAGGACCGACGCGCCACCGATACCGTCGCGCCCGGTCGTGGAGCCGAACAGCACGGCCAGGTTGCCGGGGCCATCCGCGGCGGCTCGCGTCAGGTGCCGCTCCTCCATGACGCCGACCGCCATCACGTTGACCAGCGGGTTGTCCGCGTAGCCGGGGTGGAAGACCAGGTCACCGCCGACCGTGGGCACGCCCACGCAGTTGCCGTAGCCACCGACGCCGCGCACGATCCCGCGCACAAGGGCGCGGGTGCGCGGCGAGGCCGGGTCCCCGAATTTCAGCCCGTCCAGCACGGCGACGGGCCGCGCGCCCATCGAGAAGATGTCGCGCAGGATGCCCCCAACGCCGGTGGCCGCACCCTGGTACGGCTCCACGGCGCTCGGGTGGTTGTGCGATTCCAGCTTGAAGGCCACGGCCAGGCCGTCCCCGATGCTCACCACGCCGGCCTGTTCGCCGACGCCTGCCACCAGGTCCGCGCCGGTGGTCGGCAGGGTGCGCAGCAGCGGTCGCGAGCTCTTGTAGGAGCAGTGCTCGCTCCACATGACGCTGAACATGGCCAGCTCCAGGTCGTTGGGGTCGCGGTGGAGGCGGTCGCGAATGGCGTCCAGCTCCCCGTCCGTGAGCCCGAGCGAGCGGTGCAGGGGCACGGCCGGCGCGGCGGCCGGCGCCGCGACCGGGTTGGCCACGGCCATCAGGCGGACACCAGCGCAGGCCGGCGATCCGCAGCCGTCGAAGCGATCGAGGCGGCGGCACTCTCCACCAGCGAGCGCAGGATCAACAAACCGTCGTCGGAGCCGAGCAGCGCCTCAGCGGCACGTTCCGGGTGGGGCATCAGGCCGCAGACGTTGCCGCGCTCGTTGTAGACACCGGCGATGTCGCGCGCCGAGCCGTTGGGATTGCCCTCGGGCCCGACGTAGCGGAACGCCACCCCGCCGCGTGCCTCCAGCGCGTCAAGATCCGCGTCTGGCAGGAAGTAGTTCCCCTCCCCGTGCGCGATGGGCATGCGCAACGTCCGGCCGGCGGGGATCGCCCGCGTGAACGGCGTGTCCAGGCGCTCCGCCGCCAGGCGCACCCAGCGGTGCTCGAAACGCATCGATGCGTTGCGCAGCAGCACTCCTGGAACCAGCCCCGCCTCCGCGATCACCTGGAAGCCGTTGCAGATGCCCAGCACCAGGCCGCCGCGCTCGGCGTGCGCGCGCACTGCGCCCATGATCGGGCTGAAGCGCGCGATCACCCCCGCCCTCAGGTAGTCGCCATAGGCGAATCCGCCAGGGAGGATCACGGCCTCGGCGCCCGCGAGGTCGGCGGCTTCGTGCCACAGCGCCACCGGCTCGGCGCCGGCCAGTTCCACGCCGTGCAGCGCGTCCCGGTCGCAGTTGGAGCCGGGGAAGACCACCACGCCGATCCTCACGCCGGGACCGCCTCCGCCGGCACGGACTCCGGGCCATCGATCGACCAGCGCTCGATGAGCGGATTGGCGAACAGCTCGGAGGCCAGGTGCTCCACCACGGCGCGCCCTTCCTCGGCCGTGGCGGCGTCCACGGTCAGCTCCACGCGGCGCCCGACCTTGACGTTGTGCACGGTGCTCACGCCCAGGTGCGGCAGTGAGCCCTCGACCGCGCGGCCCTGTGGATCCAGGATGCCGTCCTTGGGCATCACCGAGACGGTGAAGCGATAGCCCGCCATCAGCCGATCACGTCCTGTTCCAGGTAGCGCTCGAACGAGCCGCCGGTGATGCGCTCGAACGCCTCTGCATACCGCGACCGCGTGCCGCTGACCACGTCCTCCGGCAGCGCCGGTCCGGGCGGCGTCTTGTCCCACGGCTGCTGCTCCAGCCAATCGCGCACGAACTGCTTGTCGTAGGACGGCTGGGCCTTGCCGGGCGCGTACGTGGCAAGCTCCCAGAAGCGGCTGGAATCGGGCGTCATCACCTCGTCGATCAGGATCAGGCGGTCGGCTTCCGGCGCGTCGCCGGGGACGATCCCGAGCTCGAACTTGGTGTCCGCGAGGATGATCCCGGCCTCCTCCGCGCGCGCCGCGCCGAAGCGGTAGAGGTCCAGTGCGACCTGCTTCGCCCGCTCGGCCACGTCCTGGCCCACCAGCTTGACCATGGCCGCGAAGTCGATGTTCTCGTCGTGCCCGACCTCCGCCTTGGTCGAGGGCGTGAAGATCGGCTCGGGGAAGCGATCGCTCTCGCGCAGGCCTGCCGGGAGTGCCACGCCGGATACGGCGCCGGTGCGCTGGTAGTCCTTCCAGCCGCTGCCGCTCAGGTAGCCGCGCACGATGATCTCCACGGGGAGCGGCGCAGCACGCCTGCAGATCATCATGCGGCCGCGCAGGTCCGCGGCCGTCTCGTCGTCGACGAAGCCGTCCGGCAGGTCCGCCGGGTCCGTGCCCAGGAGGTGATTGGGCACGATGCCCGCTTCCTCGGTCTGCCAGAACCAGTAGCGGGACAGGCCGGTGAGCACGCGGCCTTTGTCGGGAATCGCCGTCGGCAGCACCACGTCGAAGGCGCTGATGCGGTCCGAGGCCACCAGCAGGAGCCGCTCGGAATCCAGGTCGTAGATGTCGCGCACCTTGCCGGAGCGCACGAACCGCGCCGCGAGATCAACCACCGACGAGAGCCTCCTCTTTGCGCTGCAGCCGCGTCAGGCGGCCGATGATCTCCTCCACGTGCCGCAGGTACACGGCGTCATCGAAGCAGGCGGCCAGCCGCCCCGGAGTCAACGCGCCGGTCACGTCCGGGTCTGCCTCCGCCAGCTCGCGCAGCGGACGACGCTCGTCCGCGGCACGCAGCGCGTTGCGCTGCACGACCGCGTAGGCGGCCTCCCGGCCCAGGCCGCCCTCCTCCACCAGCGCCGTCAGCAGCCGGCTGCTGGCATGCAGGCCAAGGCCGCGCTCGATGTTCTCGCGCATCCGCTCCGGCCGAACGACCAGGCCGTCCGCAAGGCGGCGGAAGCGCACCAGCATGTAGTGCAGCAGCGTGGTGCTGCCCGGCAGCGCGATGCGCTCCACGGACGAGTGGCTGATATCGCGCTCGTGCCACAGCGCCTGGTCCTCCATCGCGGCGTGCGCGAAACCGCGCAGCAGCCGGGCCAGGCCCGCCAGCCGCTCGGCGGTGATGGGGTTGCGCTTGTGGGGCATGGCGCTGCTGCCCTTCTGGCCGGCACGGAACGGCTCCTGGACCTCGGCAATCTCCGTGTGCTGGAGGTTGCGGATCTCCGTGGCGAAGCGCTCGATGGAGCCGCCGGTGATGGCGATGGCCGCCATGAACGCCGCGTGCCGGTCGCGCTGGACGATCTGGGTGCTGGCATCGTCGGCACGCAGGCCCAATTTCGCCATCACGTCGCGTTCCACGTCCGGGTCCAGCAGCGAATAGGTCCCGACCGGTCCGGAGAGCTTGCCGGTGGCCAGGTCGTCGGTGGCTTGCCGAAGGCGTTGACGATCGCGATCGAGCTCGAACGCCCAGGACGCCAGCTTCAGGCCGAAGGTGATCGGCTCGGCGTGGACGGAGTGCGTGCGGCCCATCATCACGGTGTTGGCCTGCTCGCGGGCGCGCGCGACGAGCGCCTCGATGGCGGCGTCCAGCTCGTGGAGCAGCAGCTCACCGGCCGCGCGGCACTGAAGCGCGAGCGCGGTGTCCACCACGTCCGAACTCGTGAGGCCGAAATGGATCCAGCGGCCGTGCTCGCCGACCGTCTCGGCAACCTGGCTGACGAAGGCGATCACGTCGTGGTCGGTGGTCTCCTCGAGCTCCGCGATGCGTGCCACGTCCACGCGGCCGTGCCGCGCCACGGCCTGCGCCGCCTCTGCGGGGACGGCGCCACGCGCGGCCAACACGTGGAGCACGGCGATCTCCACGCGCAGCATCTGCTCGAAGCGCGCCTGGTCGGTCCACAGCGCGCCCATCTCCGGGAGCGTGTAGCGCGGGATCATGCCGTGGCCCCGGCCAGCGCCGCGTCGCGCCCGATGTCGCGCCGCAGCTGGCGGCCGTCGAACGCGATGCGGTCCGCGGCGTCGTAGGCGTTGCGGGCGGCGGCTTCCAGGTCGGGCCCGCGCCCGATCACAGTGATCACGCGGCCACCCCCGGTCACCAGTCCGGCGCCGGAGCCCGCCCGCACGCCGGCGCAGAAGACCAGGGCACCGGTTCCTCGCGCCTCGTCGATGCCGGAGATCGGGTCTCCGGATTCCGGCGTGGCCGGATAGCCCCGGGCCGCCAGCACCACGCCAACAGTCGAGCCCGGTGTGGTGGGAATGAGCGAGCCCCGAATGCCAAGTTCGTGCGCCGCCTCCGCCAGTCGGTCGACCGCGGCGGCAGCCAGCAACGGTGCGAGTGGGACCGCCATACCCGGCAGCAGGACCTGGGTCTCCGGGTCACCGAAGCGGACGTTGAACTCCAGCAGGTACGGCCCATCTGCGGTGAGCATCAGGCCCGCGAAGAGCGCGCCTCGGAACGGCGTGCCGCGGCGGCTCATCTCCGCCAGAACCGGGGCATGGACCGTCTCCGCGATGCGCGCCACGTCCGCGTCGGACAGCTCCGGCACGGGCGAGAACGCGCCCATGCCGCCGGTGTTGGGGCCGCGATCGCCGTCGAAGATGCGTTTGTGGTCGCGAGCGGCGGGCAGCGCCAGCACGTGGGTCGCGTCGCAGATCGCGATGACGCTGGCTTCCGGTCCCTGAAGCGCCCGCTCCACCACGACCCTGGCGCCCGCGGCACCGAACGCGCGCTCCAGCATGGCCTGCCGGATGGCCGCCTCCGCCTCCGCGAGCGTCTCGCAGACCGTAACGCCCTTGCCGGCCGCCAAGCCGTCCGCCTTGATCACCACGCGCCCGCCGAACGAGCGCACCGCGCGCATCGCCTCCGCCGGATCCTCCGTGGCGACGCCGTCGGCCATGGGGATCCGGGCCGCCCGTGCCACTTCGCGGCAGAAGGCCTTGCTGCCCTCCAGGCGAGCGGCCGCGGCATCCGGGCCGAAGACGGCCACGCCTCGCGCGCGCAGGCCATCTGCCAAACCGTCGACGAGCGGCGCCTCCGGCCCGATCGCCACCAGGTCCACCTGCTCGCGGTCGCAAAGCTCGGCCAGGGATGCGGCGTCGAGGCCGGCGGATGGGCGCACGTCGGCCACATCGGTCATGCCGGGGTTGCCAGGCGCAACGATCACGCGCTCCACCCCGTGGTCGCGCCGCAGCCGCCAGGCGAGCGCGTGCTCCCGGCCGCCCGATCCGACGACGAGCACGTTCCGAGGGGCACGCACGGAGGTCACGCGGCCCGGCCTCGGCCCTGCTCGTGCGGCAGGCGGCGCGGCGGCACCGGGCCGGCCTCACGCTCGATGGTCTGGGTGCGTTCGGCGCCCACGCTGACCAGGGTGATCGGCACGCCGGCCAGCTCCTCGATGCGATCGACGTACGCGGCCGCGGCCGGCGGCAGGTCGCGGACGTGGCGCACGTCGGTGATCTCCTCTTCCCAGCCGGCAAGCGTCTCGTACACCGGTTCCACGCGCTCCAGCTCGTCCAGCGACAGCGGCCAGCGGACCGGCTGCCCATCCACCAGGTAGCCCGTGCAGAGCTGGATCTCCGGCAGCCCGGAGAGGATGTCGATCTTGTTGAGCATGATGCTGCTCACGCTGTTGACCGCCACCACGTAGCGCAGGGGCACGGCATCGAACCAGCCGCAGCGCCGCCGCCGGCCCGTGGTGGTCCCGAACTCGTGGCCCTTCTCCAGCAGGTGCTTGCCGGTCGCGTCGTCCAACTCCGTTGGGAACGGTCCCGAGCCGACCCGCGTGGAGTACGCCTTCAACACCCCGATCACCTGGTCGATCTGGCGGGGCCCCACGCCGCCGCCCGTGCACGCGCCACCGGCGACCGGGTTGCTGGACGTCACGTAGGGATAGGTGCCGTGATCCAGGTCCAGCAGCGAGCCCTGGGCGCCTTCCAGCAGCACGTGCCGGCCTTCCGCCAGGGCGTCCTGGACCAGCAGAGTCGTGTCCACGATCTGCGACGCCAGTTGCTCGCCCCAGTCCGTGGCTTCGGCGACCAATGTGTCCAGGTCGAACGGCGGCAGGTTGAAGGTGCCCTCGAGCGTGGCGTTGCGCTCTGGCAGGACCTTGGCGAGCCTGGCGCGCAGCACCTTAGGATCGAGCAGGTCGCCCATGCGCACACCCGTGCGCCAGGCTCGATCGGCGTAAGCGGGGCCGATGCCGCGACGCGTGGTGCCGATCTCCTCGCCGGCCAGGCGCGCTTCCGCGGCTCCGTCCAGGGCAACGTGGTACGGCATGATCACGTGCGCCGCGCGGCTGACGCGGACCTTCGACGTGTCGATGCCGCGCTCGCGGAGCGTGGCCATCTCGGACAGCAGCGTGCGCGGGTTGACCACCACGCCGTTGCCGATGACAGGCGTGATGTGCGGATGGAGCACGCCGCTCGGCACCAGGTGGAGCTTGAAGACCTCGTCGCCGATGACCACGGTGTGGCCGGCGTTGTCGCCGCCCTGGTAGCGCACCACCATGGCGACCGATTCGGCCAGCAGGTCGGTGGTCTTGCCCTTGCCCTCGTCGCCCCACTGGAGACCGACGACCACGGTGGCAGGCATCAGACGGGGTCCTCCGGACGTACAAAGGCCCCAGCCATCTCCTGCTGGGACCTGATGGGTACACGACCCCGATGTGTTGCGCGAGACCCGTTGCCGGGTCCTCGTCTAGGGTCGCGTGCCGGCCTCACAGGACCGGCGACGCCGCCTCTGGCGATCGCATCCTCCCTCGGCGAACGGCGGGTCGAGACCCGTGGTCGTCAGGTAAGTGCCGACTATAGCAGCCGGACCGGGTCCCTCGCGCGGGGGCGCGGCGGCAGGACCGCGGCGGCGCCTTGACCCGCGCGGGCGCGGCGCGCACCATCGGCCGCATGACGGGCGAAGCCACGTTCCAGGACATCTCCACCGGCCCCGAGTGGCTGGTCGTCATGGCTCGGATGGACGGATTGCCGCCCGACCAGGCCTGGCGCGCCTGGACCGACGCGGAGGAGATGCGTCGCTGGTGGCCGCAGGACGCGGAGCTTGACGTGGTCGAGGGCGGCACGTACCACCTGTCCTGGCCGGCCGCGGACCTCCACCTGCGCGGCCACTACTCGATGATCGAAGAGGGGCGGACGCTGGTCTTCAGCTGGGCCTGGGACCACGAGCCCGATCTCGCCGAGCGACGCGTCACGGTCGAATTCCTGCCGCTCTCCGACGGCGCGGGCACTCAGGTGACGATCACCCAGGGCCCCTACTCCGACACGGAGGCGGACCGCAAGGATCGCCAGGGCCACCTGGACGGCTGGGCCCAATTCCTTCCCAAGCTGGCCGGACTTCGAGCGGCCTGACCGCGGATCGAGCCCGGACGCGCCGCCCTCGTCAGCTGCGCGGCGGGGCGATCGGGCCCTTGTGCACCAGGTGCCAGCTCACCGTGACGGTCCGTCGTGTCGTGCTCTGCGATGGCCGCCGGAGGTGACTGGTGGCTCTTGCCGGGGCGGTTCCGGCGGCCATACTGCGGAACGTGCCTGGTCGCTTTGACGCGAGACGGCGCGCGAGCCTTCTCCCGTTCCTCGTCCTCTTGCCCTTCGTCATCGGCTGCGCGGCTCCCCTGGTACCCACGGCGTCGCCGGCAGCCTCCGGACCCGTGACTGTGACGCTGACCGTGACCGAGACGGCGGCTCCGAACGTCGAGTGCGTCGACCTGCCCCAAGCCCAACCGCATACCTGCGACACGGTCATGGCTGCCGTTCGGGTGGCCCACACGCAGGAGGCTGACGACGCGTCACGCGTGCTCGTGGCCACAACGTGCCCGCCCCAGGTCGAGTGCGAGGGAACGTACTTCTACGACCTGATCGTGCTGCTGATACCGGCGGCGGGTCCGGGTAGTGCGACGGCACTCCACGTCTTCGGGCACCTCGGCCTTTCGCTGCAGGTCGAGCCTTGGACCGGTGCTCTGCCCACGCACGTGGCGGACTTGCTGAGCCAGGGCAACTGACGCCGACGCCGTTTTCGGTGCCCACCGAACGACGAGGCATACTCCGCCCCTGGGCGGATCGGCGTCCTTGCTGCGAGCCGCCTCAGGCGTGTCATGAAGGAGCACAACGTGACGAGGATTGTTCTGACCCACGCCGTCGAGGACGTCGAGCGCTGGCTGGGGTTCAAGAAGGAGCGGGCCGACGCGATTGGGGCGATGGGCGGTTCAAACGTCGTCGACCACGTCGCGGCAGATGGCAGCAACAACGTGGCGGTCAGCGCGGACGTCGCCGACCCTGAGGCCATCAAGGCCGGGCTCGCGTCGCCCCCGCCGGAGCTGGCGGCCGGAATGCAGCGGCATGGCGTCATCCAGCCAATAAACGCCCACATCGAGAAGTAGCCCCTCAAGTCGCTGCCATGCGCCAGATGAGTCCCGAATAAGGACTCACTCGTAGTCTGTTCGCAGTCGCCCGGTTCGCTGGACCTTTCGGGGTCTGGTCAGTCTTCCCTGAACCGGGCGACGCACCTCCCGCCGCAGCCCGCCGGTTCCGTTCCGCCGTCCGCCGGCTACGCATGCCCGAGCGCACGTGCGCTCGGCACAGGAGGTACTCGCATGAATCGTGTCCTGCTCACCGGCCGGCTGACGCGCGATCCGGAGATGCGCTCGCTCGCCAGCGGCAAGACGGTGACCCAGTTCTCGGTCGCCACCAACGACTATCGCGGCGGCCAGGAGAAGTCGGAGTTCCACACCGTCGTCACCTGGGACCGGCTGGCGGAGATCTGTGCCCAATACCTGGGCAAGGGCCAGCTGGTCGCCGTGGAGGGCCGCATCCAGACGCGCCAGTGGGAAGACGACAAGAAGCTGCGCCACTGGAAGACGGAGATCGTGGCGGGCTCCGTGGAGATGCTCTCGGGGAGGCGCAAGAAGGACTACGCGGCCGAATCTGCCGCGGAGGCCCTGGAGACGCAGGCCGGCCAGCTGGGCATCCAACCCAACGACGCAGGAGCGGCCGACGACGATGACGACGCCGTCGCGGACGCATTCGACGACGCCGAGCCGATCAGCGCCGCCGCCTGAAGTCCCGACTCTTCCTCCCTCCCCGGCGAACGCGGCCCTCCCCTCCGCCGCGTTCGCCGGGGCTCAGCTGCGACCGCCGGAGCAGGAGCCGCTACCCGGCTGGCTCAGGGTGCCGCCGGACGAAGGCACCGGGAAGGGCCAATCGTCGCGAAGGCCGGCGACAATCCGGTCGAAACGCGCGCCGACCGCGATGCTTTCCGGCACGCGAGCCTCGGCCAGGAATCGCGGAGCTGAAGGGCGGGGGACCTACAGCTCGGTCGGCGCCTCTTCCGTGGCGCTGCCCTGGACGTCCCACGTCCGCAGGGACGTGCACCTCCCGAACTGGTCGAACGCGGCGAGCAGGATGCCGTCCTCCACGACCTCGCGACCGCCTGCCTGCCAGCCGCTCACCCAGTGCGCGATGGCGTAGGTCGACCCGACGCCGAGGGCACGGGCCGTGATGGCCGGCGCCGGCCGCTCGGCGAGCTGCGCCTCCAGGTGCTCCCGGATGCGTCGCCGGCCGCGGATGATCGGCGCGAAGGGTGTCGGGCGCCAGGTCGCCTCAACCGTGAACAGTCGATCGAGCGCGCCGAGGTCATTTCTCTCCAGCGCCGTGGCGTATTCCTCGAGCCAGGTGCGGAACCGCTCGACGCGGTTGGCCGCCTCCGAGCGCGCTGGTTGCATGCCGCGCTCAGGCGATGGTCGCGCCACCGGACGCCGACACCGGCGCTTCGTGGATCTGCTGCGCGGCGCGGATGCCGGATTCGAGCGCGCCCTGGATCCAGGCGTGGTACAGGGAGCAGTGCTCGCCGGCGAACAGGATGCGGCCCTCCGGCGCCACGATCGCGTCCTGGAGCTCGGTCTGCTGGCCGGGTGCGAACATGGCGAACGCGCCGCGCGCCCACTTGTCGCCGTACCAGGCGTGGCTCGCCCCCACCTCGTACACGTCGCGAATGCGCGGATGCAGCCGCGAGATGTCGTCCAGCGCCTCCTCCTGGCGCGTCTCGTCGTCCATCGCGCCCCACTGGAGCGCGTCCTGGCCCCACGTGTACGACGCCAGCAGGATGCCTCGGGAGGTGGACGGGTCGGGCGTCGGGTAGTTGAGCCGCCGCACCCCCAGGTCCGTCACGGACGCCCCGCCGAAAATGCCGTCGTCCTTCTCCCAGATCCGCTCGCGCACCTGGAACAGCACCTTGGTGGACGCGTGGTAGTTCAGCTGCCGGATGGCGCGCCGCTTGTCGTGCGAGAAGTCCGGCGTGACCTCCACCGAACGCAGGACTGAGAACGGCAGCGTGCAGACGGCATAGTCGCCGCGGGCGGAGAAGCGGTTCGCTTCGGTCTTGTAGTGAACCGTGACCCCGTCCGGATCTTGCTCGATGGCGTAGACCTCGGCGCCCAGGCGCACCTCCGCCTGGAGCTCGCTGTAGAAGGCGTTCGGCAACCCGTCCATGCCGCCGACGATCTCCTGCATGTCCACGTACGCCCCGCCGATGTCCTCCCGCAGGATCTCGACCACCGCGTTGTGCATGTCCGACTCGACGAAGTTCATGACCGCGTAGTACTCGATCGCGCCCTCGCTCCAGCCCTTTTCGCGCAGGAACTCGTAGAGCGAGAACTCGTCCCACTGGCGCACGATCTCGTCCCAGGCCGCCTGGCCCTCTGCCTCCACCATCTTGCGGAGGTCGCCGATGGTGTCCTCCCACAGTGCGTCTGGCGTCCGCCCACGCTCGTGTTCGCTGAGCGCGAAAGCCAGGCGCGTCGGGTCGCGCTGCGCCTGTTCCATGGTCAGGCGCACCCCACCGATGTGGACCAGGCCCTTGGGGTTGCCCATCACGAACGGTCGCATGGGCAGGTTGAACAGCGCGCAGTAGCGCAGCGTCAGGTCGTGGGCGCGCGGAATGCGCATGCCGCCGGCCTCCGCGTAGAGCCCGGGCGCGAACTTCCGCAGCGTGTAGATCCGCCCGCCAACGCGGTTCTGCGCCTCGAGGATGACCGGCCGGTGGCCCTGACGCTTGAGCTCGAAGGCGGCCACCAGCCCGGCCAGGCCGCCGCCGATGACGACCACGTCCTTGGGCTCTGCTCCCGGTCGCGAATCCAGCCCATCCGCGGGGACCGCAAGCACGCCACGCGAAAGGCGCGGCGCCTCCGAGGGATCCGGCTGGCCGGGGTCACGCATCAGGTCCGGACCGCTCGAGGCAGCCCGTCGAGCCGGCCGGGTGGCGGTCGTGTCGTGGCTGGCCATCATCCCTCCTCGTGTCGCCCTGGCGGAAGCTCAGGGTACCTGCTCCAGCCGATCGATTCCACGTCGGTGTACAGCGCCGGGCCATGCCGGCCGTTGCCCTTTCAGATCACTTGCAACCTCGCCGGCGGGGTTCCCCAGCAGGACACCGCCGTGGATACTCGCGCACGTGAGAAACCCCGGTGCTCCGGATGTGCCTCCGCGGCACTCGGGAACCGCCCCTGACGGAACGCATGGAACGACCGGTCCGGCAGACCTGCTGGCGGTGGTGTCGGCCGTTGGCCGACTGACCAATCCGTCGCTCATGGCGGAGCGACGGAAGACAGACCGGCCCTCCTATCGGGACTTCCTCGATGCACTGGGCGTGGCGGTCTACACCACGGACGCGAACGGCCAGATCACGTTCTTCAATGAGGCCGCCGCGACGTTCTGGGGAAGGCAGCCCGCTCTCGGCGAGGCGTGGTGCGGAAGCTGGCGACTCTACTGGCCGGATGGACGGCCGATGCCCCACGACGAGTGCCCCATGGCCATTTGCCTGCGTGAGAACCGCACGGTGCGCGGCGGCACGGCGATCGCGGAGCGGCCGGACGGCAGCCGGGTGAATTTCATTCCCTACCCCTCTCCCATGCGGGACTCCTCCGGCTCGCTGGTTGGCGCGGTCAACGTCCTGGTGGATGTCACCGAGCAGGTGCGCGTCGAGGGTGAGTTGCGGGCCACGGCCGATGCGTTGCGTGCCTCGAACGCGGTCAAAGACGAGTTCCTGGGCCTCATCTCGCACGAGCTCCGAACGCCGGTGACCACGATCTTCGGCAATGCGCGGCTGCTTCGAGACCGCGGCGACACCATCGCCGAGCCGGATCGCCGGTCCATGCTCGCGGACGTGGCCGAGGACTCGGAACGGTTGCTCCGCATCATCGAGAACCTGCTGATGCTGACGCGGCTGGGCGCTGCCTCGGAGGTGGACCTCGAGCCGCAACTGTTGACGCATGTCACGAAGACGTGCGTGGCCGCCTTCAAGCGCAGGCATCCGACCCGGCACATCGCCGTGCGCGCCACCACGGGCCACGTGATCGTCGAGGCCGATCGAACCTGCCTGGAACTGGTCGTCGAGAATCTCCTGAGCAACGCGGACCGGTTCAGCCCCGCGACCGCTGACATCGGGGTGGAGATCGACGCCGAGAACGGCGAAGCCCGCGTGCGCGTGATGGACCGCGGGATCGGCATCCGGCCCGACGATCTGGACAAGGTCTTCTCGCCCTTCTACCGGGGAGACGTCGCGCCGTCGCTCGCCACCGGGCTGGGTATCGGACTGGCCGTCTGCCGTCGTGTGGTGGAGCTCGAGGGCGGCCGCGTGTGGGCTGCACCGCGGATCGGCGGGGGGACGGAGGTTGGCTTCGCGCTTCCCCTCCTGGAGGCCGATCACCTGCCCGACTGATCGAGAACCGAAAGGTCGAGCCGGTGCGGGCTCCTCAGACGAAGAAGTAGAAGCTCACCGCGAGAATGACCCAGACCCCCAGGAGCAGCGCACCCTCCAGCCAGTTGGACTCGCCGTCAAGCGAGACCAGAGCCGCAATAGCCGCGGCCACCCCCACGGCGGCCACCTCCAGAGGCGGAAATGCCAGGTCCATCGGCTGGTGCAACACCAGCCCCAGCAGGACCAGGACGGGCACCACGAAGAGCGCCACCTGCAGGCTGGCGCCCAGCGCGACCGCGATCGAGAACTCGATGCGGTTTGCGTACGCAAGTCGCACCGAAACCAGCTGCTCGGCCAGGTTGCCGATGGTCGGGATGATCACCAACCCGACGAAGAACGGCGTCAGCGAGAAGCTGGCCAGGAACGGGTTGATCGATCCCACCAGCTCCTCCGAGAGGACGGCCAGCAGCGCCGCCGACAGCCCGAGCACCAGCACGGCCTCGCGGGTGGTCCACTGCGGCCCGCCGCGGTCGTCCTCATTGGGATCGAGTTCCTTGGGGTGCTTGAAGCGGTAGACCAGGTTGAGGAAGTAGAGCGCCAGCAGCACGATCGCGATGAAGACGCTCTCGTCGATGCGCGGCTCCGAGCCCGGCGTGGCCGTGTGGGAGGTGGCGACGAAGACAGCAGGGATGAAGAGCCCGATGACGGCCAGCACCAGCAGCGTGGAGTCCAGGCCGGCGATCTTGGCGTCGAAGGTCTGGATGCCGTGGCGCAGGCCGCCGACCACGATGGCCAGGCCCATCACCAGCAGCAGGTTGCCGACGATGGAGCCGATGATCGACGAGCGCACGATGTCCAGCTGGCCGGCCGCCAGCGCGAAGAACGCGATGATCAGCTCGGCGACGTTGCCGAACGTGGCGTTCAGCACGGCGCCCTTCTGGGGCCCGACGATGCTGCCGAGGCGCTCAGTGGAGATGCCGATCACATAGGCCAGCCCCAGGATGCCGGCCGCGCTGGCAACGAACACCGGCGTCCCGGTCAGCCGCACGCCCCACTCAAGGACGATGGCCAGCAGGCAGACCAGCAGCGTGACGAGCATCACCGCGCGCCCGGTTGGCGAGAGCTGCCGAAGGATGGGCAATGTGGTCACGCTGGGCGTCGTACCTCATGTCCGGTCTGGTACCTGATGGCTGCCGCGAGATTGTGCCGTTTCCGGGGCTCGCCGTGGCGAGGATGCGACGACGGCACTGCCTTGTTGCGACCGGAGAGCGTCAGCCGGTCAGGTGGTGACCAACGGCCTGACGAGGGCCCCGGGTTGGGCTATCCCGACTTCCGATCCGGCGCGCCGTACAGCTGGCGCCGCGGGATCCCGGTCGTGGCACTCACCTGGCGCGCGGCGTCGGAGCGGGATGTGCCGGCCGCAACCAGTGCCGCCACCTGCGCGAGTGCCGCGTCCAGGGACGCCGCCTCGGCCGCCTCGCTCGCCGGCGTGCCGTGTTCCAGGTCCGCGCCGCTGACCACGATCGTGACCTCTCCCCGCGGAGGCGTCTCGGCCGCGGAGGCGGCCAGCCCGGCGAGCGTGCCGCGGCGCACTTCTTCGTGACGTTTGGTCAGCTCTCGCGCAACGGCCGCGCGGCGCTCCCCGCCACAGGCCGCGGCCAGGTCGCGCAACGTGGCCGCCGTCCGGCCCGGCGATTCGAACAGCACCGTGGCACGGTCGTCGGCCGCGATCCGCGCCAGGCGGCGCTTCCGCTCGCTGCCCGACCGTGGCAGGAACCCGTCGAAGCCCCAGCGCGGCGCGGGGATGCCACTCGCGACGAGCGCGGCAAGGACTGCGGATGCGCCGGGAATGGGCACCACGTTCCCTCCCCGCTCCGCCCACTCGGTCACCAGCTCGCCGCCCGGGTCGCTGACCAGGGGCGTGCCGGCATCCGTGACCAGGGCCACGTCCTGGCCGCGTTCCAGCCGCTCCAGCAGCTCGTTCCGACGCGAGGCGGGGCTCTGCGCGTGGTAGCTCAACAGCGGCGTCTCGATGCCGTGACGCGCCCAGAGCCGCCGCGTGAGGCGCGTGTCCTCGGCCGCGACCACGGACACCGCCCGCAGCACGTCCAGCGAGCGCAACGTCACGTCGCCGAGGTTGCCGATCGGCGTGGCCACCACGTACAGCGTCCCGCGCCGGCTCCCCTCGGTGCCGCTCGCGGCGGCGGCCGCGGTCACGTCAGAGATTCGCGTCAGCTCCGCGCCGAGCCCGGCCGGCGTCGCGGGTAGAGGTAGTCCACGCCGGCCGTGCGCGGGCCGACCTTGGCGATCGGCGGCATCTGGCGCTTGAATTCCGCGCCCGCCACCATGCGGATCACGCGGTCGATGGTCGCCTGGTCGAAGCCCATCTCCGCCAGCTCATCGGGCGTCCTCCGCCGATCGACCAGCCAGTAGAGCAGCCGATCGACCTCGGCGTAGCTGAAGCCAACCTCCGCCTCGTCGGTCTGGCCGGGCCACAGGTCCGCCGAGGGAGCCTTCCGCAGGATGGCGTCCGGGACGCCGATCGCCTCCGCCAGTTGACGCACCTGGCTCTTGTAGAGGTCGCCGATGGGATTGAAGGCGCACGCCATGTCGCCCCACAGCGTGGTGTAGCCGATCAGCGACTCGGTCTTGTTGCTCGTGCCGACCACCAGGCCGCGCCACGTGACGGAGTGGTCGTAGAGCACCTCCATGCGGGCCCGGGCCATGAAGTTGCCGCGCCGCAGCGCCTGAGCACGTGGCTCGCCGGCAGGCGCCGATCCGGTATCGAAGTAGCCATCGACGATGGCCGAGATGTCCACCAGGTGGCTGGCCGCACCCAGCCTCCGGACCACCTCCTCGGCGTCCACGCGCGACTCGTCCGACGAGGTCCGGTAGGGCATCAGCACGCAGAGCAGCTTGTCCGCGCCGATCGCGGCGGCCACCAGGTACGCCACGAGCGCCGAGTCGATGCCGCCGGAGAGTCCCAGCACGGCCTTCTCGAAGCCCGCCTGCTCCAGCTGGGAGCGGATGAAGCCACAGATGATCCGCTGCGCGACGCCGGTGTCGATCTGGAGCTCCACCGGCAGCTC
>CAZENL010000014.1:0-25580 GCA_964513505.1 uncultured Anaerolineaceae bacterium | reverse complement strand
TCGCCGCCCCGACTTCCTTCGTCGTCACGCGCCGTCCTCCTCCGCGCGCGACGCGTCCGCCCCGGCACGCAGCCGCACGATGCGTTCCAGCTGGCGCAGCACCACCTCCGGCCGCTCGTCGCGCAGCAGCGGCATGGCGATGCGTTCGCGCCGCAACGCGGCCAGGTCCAGCTCCGCGACGTACAGCCCTTCCTCGTGGAGCGGCGCCTGGAAGACGGTCGTGCCGTCCGGCGCCACCACCTCCGAGCCGCCCCAGAACGTGATCGACTCGTCCACCCCGACGCGGTTGACGAAGATCACGAACGAGGTGGTCAGCTGGGCGTACGTGCGGTTGATGCCTCGCCACGATTCGGCCGTGCCCAGGCCGCTCTCGTTCACGGACGCCAGGTCGCGTCCCGGCGACGACGAGACATTGACCAGGATCTGCGCGCCGTCCAGTGCCAGCAGCTGCGGCGTGGCCAGGTGCCAGAAGTCCTCGCACACGCAGATGCCGAGCGTCGTGCCCACCCGCTCCGAGTGGACGGCACGCATGACCGAGCCCGGCGCGAAGAAGCGCCGTTCGTCGAAGAGGCCGTAGTTGGGCAGGAAGACCTTGCGGTGGACGTGGCGCAGCTCGCCGTCCTCCAGCAGGGCGGCGCTGATGAAGAGTCGGTGGTCCTCCGACTCTTCCACGAAGCTGATCACCGCGGACAGGCCGTGCGTCGCCTCGGCCAGGCGGCGCAGGCGCGGATCGTCAAGGCGCATGGCCACGTCCGCGTTGAGGTCCTGGAGCAGGTAGCCGGTCAGGCCGAGCTCCGGGAAGACGCACAGGTCGACGTTGCGGCCACGAGCATCGTCAAGCGCCTCCAGGTGGCGCTCCAGGTTCTCATCGAGCAGGCCCAGCCGCGGCGCGAGCTGAACCAGGCCGACGCGCAAACGCTCCACCGTTCGAGTGTAGACGGTGGCACCGGGCCCCCCCGGAGTGCTAGGCTTCCGCCACCTGCGCGAGAGCGTGGCCCATGCGTGGTGCACCGGGCCCGTCCTCACACATGGTGGGCAGATTCGAGGTCGTTGGCGGTCGCATACGTCGTTGAGGAGCGATGGCTCGTGCGCGGCCACAGACGACCTCGAGGGGAGGCCACCATGCGGTTGCAGGGAGTAGTGAGGAGGAACAGAGAAGCGATGGACCGACGACCCAGGCGGTTGTCGCTGCTATCCACCACGACGGTTGCGATCCTTGTGTTCGCAGCTTGCACTGGCGGAGCAGCCACCCCCACGGCAGCGCCACCTACTGCTGCCCCCACCGCGGCCCCCGTGGCCACTCCAGTCCCGACGGCGGCACCGGTCGTAACGCCGGCCGCGACGCCGGTCCCCGCGACGCCGGTCCCCGCGACCCCGGTCCCGGTCACCGCACCCCCTGCGACGCCGGAGGCTTCGCCCGTTGCGTCTGAGCCGGTCGCGACGCCGGCCGGCACCCCCTACCCGACCCCGCTGGCACAGCCGCCGGCTCCGGCCGAGGGTGTGACCGCGTATCCGGATCCGTCCTACGGCACGGTCGACTGCAAGGCCGGCACCTTCAACGGGCTGCCGTACTCCGGAAACCTCAAGGAAATGAAGGCGACGGCCGACGGCAAGGGTGTCGAGTTCGACTTCTGCAACCCTGACGTGGCCTTCCTGTCGCAGATCGCCTTCCAGGCGCTCGAAATCGACGATGCGGGCTACCTCATCGCCAACATGGGGACCACGCCCGGCACCGGCGCCATCCTGAACACCCCCAACGGCACCGGCCCGTACAGCTTCGTCAGCTGGGACAAGGGCGCCCGCATGGACTTCACGGCCAACCCCACCTACTGGGGCACCGCGCCGCTGACCAAGAACCTGGAGCTCCAGTGGAGCGACCAGGCAGCCACCCGGCTGGTCCAGCTGCAGGCCGGCACCATCGACGGCATGGATAACCCGGGCACGGGCGACATCGCCACCATCAAGGCGGATCCCACCCTCTCGTTCTCTCCGCGCGAAGGCCTCAACACCTTCTACGTGGGCATGAACAACACGGACAAGCCATGGGACAACCTGGACGTCCGGACCGCCATCGCACAGGCCATCGACCGCCAGAAGCTGGTCGACAGCTACTACCCGCCCGGCTCGGAAGTTGCCAAGTACTTCACCCCGTGCGCCATCCCGGACGCCTGCGGCGGCGACGCCACGTGGGCGTATGACCCGGCGGCTGCCAAGGCCGAGTTCATCAAGGGCATGACGGCGGAAGGCCTGGACCCGACCACCTTCACCACCAAGCTCCAGTTCCGCGCCGCGGTGCGCGGCTACCTGCCTGACCCGCCGACCATCGCCCAGGAGATCGCCAACGAGCTCCAGACGAACCTCGGCATCACGGTCACCCTGGACCTCCAGGACTCGGGCACGTTCCTGGACAACAACGCGGCCGGCAAGCTGGACGGGCTCTTCATGCTCGGCTGGGGCGCCGACTTCCCGGATGCCAGTGACTTCTTCGACTACCACTTCGGGCTCGGCGCGGGCCTCAAGTTCGGGAACCCGTTCCCGGATCTCGTCGCGGCCATCAAGACCGGCGACCAGTCGGCTGACGACGCGGCCCGCACGGCTGCCTACACGACCGCAAACAACCTCATCAAGAAGTACGTCCCGGCCGTGATCATCGCTCACGGTGGTTCCGGTGCTGCCTACAAGGCTGACGTCAAGAACGGCGTCGCCGCTCCGCTGACGGAAGAGCTGTGGACCATGCAGGCCGGCGACCGCGACACGCTGGTCTTCATGCAGAACGCCGAACCGCTCAGCCTCTACTGCGGAGACGAGTCGGACGGCGAGACGATCCGCGCCTGCACGCAGGTCAAGGAATCGCTCTACGCATACGGTCCTGACGACACCACGACCCATCCGGCGCTCGCAACCGGCTGCACGGCCAATGCCGATCTGACGGTATGGACCTGCGAGCTCCGCCAGGGTGTCAAGTTCCAGCAGGGGCAGGACTTCGGCCCCGACGACGTCATCACCTCGTTCGCCGCCCAGTGGGACACCCTCAATGCGCTCCACGTCGGCCGCACGGGTGACTTCGAGTACTGGGACTCGCTGATCGGCGCCGGCAAGCTCAATCCCGCGGGCCCGTGTGGACTGTCCAACACGCCCGCCTGCTCCCCGTAGTCCAGCGTCGGGGAGCCGAGTAACCCTCGGACCACGACCGAGAATGGGCGCCGGCCGACGCGGTCGGCGCCCATTCACATTCTCAACGGCGCAGACAACCATCCAGCCAACCGTTTCCGAGTCGCCCTGATCGATGTCGCGCTACATCATTCGACGGCTGCTGCTGAGCCTACCGGTGCTGGTGGGCGTCATTTTCCTGGTCTTCGTACTGGCCCGGGTCATTCCGGGCAATCCCTGCGTCGACGCACTTGGCGAGCGCGCCACGATCCAGCAGGTCAGCGCCTGCCAGGCGCGCTTCGGGCTGGACAAACCCATCTGGACGCAGTTCGTGATCTACCTCCAGCAGATCGCCACGGGCGACCTGGGAACCTCATTCCAACGTCACCTGCCCGTCACCGACCTGATCATCCAGCGCCTGCCGACCACCGTTGAGCTGAGCTTCTACGCGCTGTTCTTCGCCATCTCGATCGGCGTGCCACTGGGGATCGTCTCTGCCTACCGCCGCGGGTCCAAGACCGACGTCGCGAGCATGGTCTTCGCCAACCTCGGCTTCTCCACCCCGGTTTTCGTGCTGGGCCTGGTGATGGCCTTCCTGTTCGCGGTGGTCCTCAAGGGCACGTTCTTCTCGCTACCACCAGGCGGTCGGCTGAGTGCGGGTGTGGTTGTGCAGCCACTGGACAAGGTGTGGGGTGTCTTCCACGGCGCCACCGGCGTGCTCGATGCCTTCCTGACCTTCATCTCCGGCATCTACACGCTCACGGCCCTGATCACGTTCCAGTGGAACGCGTTCATCGACGCCTTCCGTCACCTGCTGCTGCCGGCCATCGCCCTGGCCACGATCCCCATGGCGATCATCGCGCGCATCACGCGCTCCAGCCTCCTGGACGTGATGGGCCGCGACTACGTGCGCACCGCACACGCCAAGGGGCTGTCCAACTGGCTGGTCCTGGTGCGTCACGCGCTCCCCAACGCCATGCTCCCGGTGGTCACCATCATCGGCCTCCAGGTCGGCCTCCTCCTTTCGGGCGCCGTGCTCACCGAGACGGTGTTCGGCCTTGCCGGCGTCGGCAGCACGGTCGTGACGGCGATCGGGGCCAGGGACTATTCGGTGGTGCAGGGCTTTGTGATCGTGATCGCCGTGATCTTCATGGTGGTCAACCTGATCGTGGATGTGTCCTACGCCTACCTCGACCCCCGCGTGAGGCTCAGCTAGTCGATGAGCCAGTTGCTGGGTCCGTCCCACCTGCAGGGCGAAGGCATGGCCGACGTCGGCCTCAGCGAGAAGCACGACAAGCCCCCGCTGCCGGCCGACGATTCGCGTGCCAATCGGCGGCGCGCATCCAGTCTCTGGCGCGATACCCTGCGGAATATCGCGCACCAGCGATCGGCGATCGTTGGCCTGTGCATCCTGGGGTTCCTGGCGCTGCTGGCCATCTTTGCCGCGCAGATCAGCCCCTACGACCCGATCAACCAGACGTTCGACCGGGAAGGCTTCGTGCAGCGGGCCAGCCCGTGCATCTACCTGCTCGGCTGCTCGACCGATCACACGCAGCATTTCTTCGGACTGGACAGCAACTACCGCGACGTCTTCACGCGCGTGGTCTATGGCGCCCGCATCTCGCTGGTCATCGGCTTCGAGATCGTGGGCTTTGCGATCATCGCCGGCTCGGCGCTGGGCGGGATCGCGGGATTTGCCGGGGGCCGGCTGGACACGCTGATCATGCGGATCATGGACGTGTTCCTGGTCTTTCCCGCGCTGCTGCTGGCGATCGCCATCCTCACCGTCCTCGGGCCGGGGCTGGTCAACGCGCAGCTGGCGATCGGCCTGGTGGGGATCCCGATCTACGCCCGGATCATGCGTGCATCGGTCATCACCGTGCGCGAGAACGACTTCGTGACCGCGTCCCGTGCCCTTGGCGAATCCCCGATCGGGATCCTTGTTCGGCGCGTCCTGCCGAATTCGCTGACGCCGATCATCGTCGCCGGCACCCTGGGAATCGGCGGCGCCGTGCTGGATGTCGCCGCGCTCTCGTTCCTGGGCCTGGGGGCGGACATCCGCGTCCCGGAGTGGGGCTCCATGATCGGCCTGGAGCGCAACAACGTCTTTTCGGCGCCGCACCTGCTGTTCTTCCCCGGCCTGATGCTGACTCTCACGGTGCTGGGCTTCAACCTGCTCGGTGACGGCATTCGCGACGCCCTGGATCCGAGGCTCAACCGATGAGCCCCAGCCTGCCGTTCCTGCGGCGCTCGGCCGCGGACAAGGCAGCGTCGACCATGGCAGCCGCAACCGCCGCAACCACCGCTCGCGCGGCCAGGATGGGCGCCGGCGTACTGCTCGACGTGCGCAACCTGCGCACCTCGTTCGATACGCGCGAGGGCATCGTGCGCGCCGTCACCGGGGTCAGCTTCACCGTCAACCACGGTGAGATCCTGGGTCTCGTCGGGGAATCTGGCTGCGGCAAGAGCGTGACCTCGCTGAGCATCCTCGGCCTGAACGCACAGGGGGCCAGGGTCGAGGGAGGTCCCGTCCTGTTCGATGGAGAGGACCTGCTGTCCATGCCCGCCGACAAGCTGCGCCAGTTGCGCGGCGACCGAATCGCGATGATCTTCCAGCAGCCGACCTCGTCGTTGAACCCGGTCATGGACGTGGGCACGCAGCTCTCGGAAGTGCTCGAGATCCACCGCAACATGACTCGCAAGGCGGCCCGGAGCCGTGTCCTGGAGCTGTTCAAGATGGTCGGCATTCCCGACCCCAAGCGCCGCATCGATGCATATCCGCACGAGATGTCCGGCGGCATGGCCCAGCGCGTGATGATCGCCATGGCACTGGCCTGCGAGCCGGAGCTCCTGATCGCCGACGAGCCGACCACGGCGCTCGACGTGACCATCCAGGCGCAGATCCTGGACCTGATGCGCAATCTCCAGAAGGAGACCGGCACGGCCATCGTGCTGATCACGCACGACCTTGGCGTGGTCGCCGAGATGTGCGACCGGGTGGCCGTCATGTACGCCGGCGAGATCGTCGAGCAGGCAGACGTCAAGACGCTCTTCTCGGACCCGAAACACCCCTATACCAAGGGTCTGATCGGGTCCGTGCCGGTCCCCGGCGTGATCAAGGACGAGCTGGACACCATCCAGGGCAACGTCCCCAACCTGATCGAGCTCCCGCCGGGCTGCCGCTTCGCGCCGCGCTGCTCGGCCCGCGTCGATCACGACAACGTCCTGGCCGAACGGCTGCACCCCGAGCTGCTGCAGGCAGAGCCGGGCCACGACGTCCGCTGCTGGCTCTACCACACGGTCGACGGCCGTCCGCGGCCGGACATCAACGCCTATCCGGACGCCGTGGATGCCCCGGCTCCGGTGGCAGCCGCCGCAGCGGCGTCATGACCATCTCCATGGCAGCCGCCGAGCACATCCGTTTCGAGGGCGGCGGCGAGATCATCGACCTGCCGCGGGGCACCGACCCACGCGCCGTTCCCGATCAGGTCCCGCTGGTGGACCTCCAGGACCTGGAGAAGGTCTTTCCGATTCGCGGTGGGGTGCTCCAGCGGACCGTCGCGGAGGTGCGCGCCGTTGACGGCGTGAATCTGCGCATCAACCGCGGCGAGACACTTGGCCTGGTCGGCGAGTCCGGCTGCGGCAAGACCACGGTCGGCCGGCTGATGCTGCGGCTGATCGACTCGACGGGCGGCAAGATCATCTACGACGGCAAGGACATCACCAAGTTGAAGGGCCGGGACCTGCGACCGTACCGGCGCCGAATGCAGATCATCTTCCAGGACCCGTACGCATCCCTGGACCCGCGCACGCCGATCGGCGACAGCATCGGCGAGGGCTTGCGCATCCATCGCATCGGCAACGCCAAGGAGCGCCGCGAGCGCGTGGCCAGGATGATGGACCTGGTCGGCCTCCAGCCGTACCACGCCAGCCGTTATCCCCACGAGTTCTCGGGCGGCCAGCGTCAGCGCATCGGCATCGCGCGAGCCCTGGTGCTGGAACCGGAGCTGGTGGTCTGCGACGAGCCCGTCTCGGCCCTGGACGTGTCGATCCAGGCACAGGTGCTCAACCTGCTGCGCTCGCTCCAGCGCGAACTCGGACTCACCTTCCTCTTCATCGCGCACAACATGGGCGTGGTGGAGCACATCAGCGACCGGGTGGCCGTCATGTACCTGGGCCGCGTGGCCGAGCAGACCGACCGGGAGAACATGTACCGGGATCCGCGGCACCCCTATACGCAGGCCCTCATGAGCGCGATCCCGCTCCCGGATCCGACCGCGCGTCGCAAGCGGATCATCCTGTCGGGCGACGTCCCCAGCCCAGTCAATCCACCGTCCGGCTGCAACTTCCACCCGCGCTGCTGGCTGCGCGCCCGGCTGGACAACCCGGCCGTCTGCAGCAGCGAGATCCCGCAGCTGCGGGACATCGCGCCAGATCACCTCGTGGCCTGCCACTTCGCCGAGCGCAGCCGCGATGAGCTGGCCAAGTCGGGGATGCAGACGATCGTCGCGCCCGACGCGGACGCGGAGCCCGAGGAAGACGCCGAGCGGCTGGCACACGCTTCGTGAAGCGCGCAGATCGGCCACCCGGGAGTCGCCGCGTGGTGCGAAACTGCCCGGCAACGCCAAGGCCACAGACCCAGAGGTAGCCCACATGGATCGATCCAGGCGAGCCGTCAGCGTTGGGGTTGCGTCCGTGCTGCTGGCGGCATGCGGTGGCGGAAGCGGACCCGCCGGGGCGGGCGGCGGGGGCGGCACGCCGACGCCGGGTGCGACCATCCTGACCAAGGTCGCGGTCGACCAGACCTCCTCGGCGACGGCGACCTACCTGGTGAAAGGCGGCCAGTACAAGATCTCGTGGAACAGCACGGGCTGCACCAACCTGGACATCGAGGTCAAGCAGCTGGACGGCAGCTTCGTCTACTCCAAGAAGACCACGCGCACGTCGTTCCTGGCGATCATCCCGGCGTTGCCGGACGGAACCTACTCCGTCACCCAGGCCGACCCGACCTGCGCGACCTGGGACATCCTGCTCGAGTCGACGGCGTAGCCGCCGTCCCAGCGGTCTATTCGACCGTGGCGGACGCGATCTTCGGCTGCGCGGCCGCCGCCTTCGCGATGCTCTCCGGGCTGATCTTCTCCGCCCAGTGGCAGGCGGCCTGCTGCTCGGGACCGAGCGGGCGGAGCAGCGGCTCTTCCGTGACGCAGTTCTCCGGGTTGCCCAACTGCTCGCGCAGCCAGCAGCGGGTGTGGAAGCGGCAGCCGGACGGCGGGTTCACCGGGCTGGGCACGTCTCCGCGCAGGACGATGCGCTTCTTGCGCCGCCGCGGGTCCGTCTCCGGCACGGCCGACAGCAGGGCGACAGTGTACGGATGCCGTGGGTTGGCATACAGCTGGTCCACGCTGGCGAGTTCCACCAGCTTGCCGAGATACATCACGCCGACCCTGTCGCTGATGTGCTCGACCACGGCCAGGTTGTGGGCGATGAACAGGTAGGTCAGGCCGAGCTCCCGCTGGAGATCATCCAGCAGGTTGAGCACCTGGCTCTGGATCGAGACGTCAAGCGCTGAGACCGGCTCGTCCAGCACCACGAAATCCGGGTCGAGGGCCAAGGCCCTGGCAATGCCAATGCGCTGCCGCTGGCCGCCCGAGAACTCGTGCGGATAACGGTGGATATGGCTCTGGTTCAGGCCTACGCGGCCGAGGAGCTGCCGGACCAGCTCTTCGCGCTTCTTCTTGTCCTTGAGCCCGTGGACCAGCGGGCCTTCGCCGACGATCTCGGAGACGCTCATGCGCGGGTTGAGGCTCGAATAGGGGTCCTGGAAGACCACCTGCATGTCCGCGCGGACCTTCTTCATCTCACCCTGGTTGAGCTTGAAGATGGACTTCCCTGATAGCAAAACCTCGCCGGACGTCGCAGGGAGGAGGCGCAGGATCACCTTGCCGAGCGTGGTCTTGCCGCAGCCGGATTCGCCCACCAGGCCCAGAGTCTCACCGCGGCGCACGTCGAAGGAGACGCCGTCCACCGCGCGCACCGCCCCGACATTGCGCATGCCAAGCAGGCCGCCGCGGATCGGGAAGTGCTTGACCAGGTTCGTGACAGAGACGAGCACATCGCCGTGAGAGGCCTTGCGGTCTTCCTCGGAACGTGGTGCCTGCGGAAGCGCCTGGCTCCCCGGATCCGTCAACGTGTTCGGCGAGATCACGCGTCCACCGTCATGGCCTTGGCCGTCTCCTCGGCGAGTTCCTTGGACGGGTTCTCACCGATCGTCGGTGCCGCCCCCTCCGCCGTCAGCCAGCAGCGGGACACGTGACCCGGGCGCAGTTCCTGGAGCGGCGGCGCGGTGTCGCAGACCGGCATGGCGTACGGGCAGCGGCGCTTGAACAGGCAGCCCGTCGGCAGGTTCAGCGGACTGGGGACGGTGCCCTGGATGACCTCCAGGCGCTTCCGCCGCTCCCCCATGCGGGGAATCGACGCCAGCAGTCCGCGCGTGTAGGGGTTGTGCGGAGACTCGAAGGTGGTGGTCACGTCGGCACGCTCCATCACCTTGCCGGAGTACATCACCACTACGTCATCGGCCATCTCGGCGATCACGCCCAGGTCGTGCGTGATCAGCATGATGGCCATCTTGTTACGCTCGCGGAGCGACTTCATGAGCTCCAGGATTTGCGCCTGGATGGTCACGTCCAGCGCGGTGGTGGGCTCGTCCGCGATCAGCAGCTCCGGGTTGGTGGAGAGCGCCATGGCGATCATGACGCGCTGCCGCATGCCGCCGGACAGCTGGTGCGGGTACTGCTTGGCGCGCCGCGCGGGATCCGGAATGCCCACCGCGCCGATCATCTCGACGGCGCGGTTCCAGGCTTCCTTGTGGCTGACCGGCTCGTGCAGAGACACGGCCTCGGCGATCTGGTCACCGCAGCTGAAGACCGGGTTGAGCGAGGTCATCGGCTCCTGGAAGATCATGGAGATCTGGTCGCCGCGAACGTCCCGCAATTGGGCTTCGGTCATCCGCATGATGTCCTTGTCACGCAGCCGGATCTCCCCGCCCACGATCTTGCCCGGACGGCCGATCAAGCGGAGGATGGACATGGCCGTGATGCTCTTGCCGCAGCCCGACTCGCCGACCAGGCCCAGCGTCTGACGCTCGCGAATGGAGAACGTGACGCCGTCGACGGCCTTCACCACGCCATCGTTGGTGTAGAAGTGCGTCTTGAGGTCGCGGACCTCGAGCAGTGTCTGGGCGGCTTCTGGGACCAGGTCAGTCGGGTAGGTTCTGACGGCTGTCATTCGCTCGCTTCGATGCGCTGGCGGGGATCCAACGCGTCACGCAGGCCATCCCCGAAGAAGCTTGCAGACAGGACGATCAGGACCAGGATGATACCCGGTGGCAGGACCAGGAACGGTTGCCTCACGAAGTAGTCCTGGGCGTTGTTGAGCATGTTGCCGAGGCTCACGTCCGGCCGGCTGATGCCGAAGCCGAGGAAGCTCAAGGCAGCCTCCGTGACCACCGAGTCAGCCACTCCGAGCGCCGCAGCCACGATGAGTGGGGCCATGGCCGACGGAAGGATGTGGCGCAGGACGATCCGGAGATGGCTGGCACCCAGGGCACGCGCGGCCTGCACGAAGTCCGCTTCCCGAAGGCTCAGGAATTCCGCCCGTATGAGGCGCGCGGCCAGCGTCCAGCCGGTGATCCCGATGGCGATCACCACCACCGTCACGTTGCCGGTGCCGAAGAAGGACACGATCATGAGGATGATGAACAGCACCGGCAGCGAGAGCACCACGTCCACGAAGCGCATCAGCACGTTGTCGACCGCTCCGCCCACGTAGCCGGCGATCGAACCGACCAGGACGCCGACCACCACGATGATGGTGACCGCCGCGCCGCCGATGATGAGCGAGGTCTGGGTGGCCTTGGCCAGGCGCAGGAACACGTTCTGCCCGATCTCGTCGTAGCCGAGCGGCGCGCTCAGGGACGCCGGCGCGCCGATGGTCTTGAGCTGCGCATGCGTGTACTCGTTGCCGGTCAGCAGCGGCACCACGATCGCGAAGATCAGCAGCGCCAGCAGGACGAAGAGCGAGATCAGCGCCATGCGGTGGCGCACGAAGCGCGTGCGGACAAGTTGCCAGTAGGTGCGTACCGGGGTGAGATCGATGTCCTCGGTGTCGAGCTCGGCCGGCCGCTTGCCGATGACGTAGGTGGGCGCTTTCTCTGCTCGATCCATGACTCGGTCCTCAGTACTTGATGCGTGGGTCTACCACGCCGTACAGGACGTCCGCAATCAGGTTGCCCAGGATGACCGCGAAGCCACCCACCATGGTCAGCGCCAGGACCATCGGGTAGTCCCGCGTCCCCACGGACGAGATGAAGGTCTGTCCGAGGCCAGGCCACGTGAAGATGAACTCCGTGATGGCCGCGCCCGCAATGAGGGTCGGGACCGTCAAGCCCAACAAGGTGACGATCGGGATCAGGGCATTCCGCAGCGCGTGTTTGCCGATCACGGTGCGCCCGGGCAGGCCCTTCGCGCGGGCGGTGCGGATGTAGTCCTGGTGGAGCACGTCGAGCATGGAGGCGCGCATGTACCGCGCCCACGCGGCGATGCCCTGGATGGCCAGGCTGGTCACCGGCAGCACCAGGTGCCAGCCAATGTCCAGGTAATCGTTCTTGTGACCGAGGGTCTGCATCCCGAAGAGCGGGAACCAGCCGAGGTACACACCGCCGATGAACAGGATGTATGTCCCCAGCAGGAACGACGGCATCGCGTAGCCGATGGTCGCCAGCGTGTTGATGATCTTGTCCGTCCAGCTGTACTGCTTCACGGCCGCCAGGACGCCGATCGGGATCGCGAACACGATCGTGGCCAGCAGGGCGCACCCCGTCAGGAGCAGGGTGGCCGGCGCACGCGCGAGAAACGTTTTGATCACCGGTTGCCCGTCCAGGAAGCTGTAGCCCCAGGAGTCGGGGCGCCACACCTGCACGAACGAGGTGATCCAGGCGATGTACTGCTCGATCAGCGGCTTGTTCAGGCCGTAGCGCTGGATGAGCGAGGCGATCTGATCGGCCGAGACGCGCGGCGACCGGAACCGATCGACCGGGCTGCCCGGTGCGATGTGAACGATGGCGAACACGATGATGGACATGCCGAGCAGGATCGGGATTGCCTGGAGTATCCGGCGGGCGATGTAGGAAACCATCGGTTCTTCCCAGTTCTAGGAGGGATCGGTCAGCGGTCGGTCAACGTGCCGCCGACCTTGGATTCGAATGCTTGTCGGGCTGCTGTTCGGGTCCGGATAGACAGACGCTGGTGGCGCGCTGTGCGCCACCAGCGTCCGGATTCGCGGTCAGAGTTCAGCGAGAACTCTGCCCGGGATTACTGAGCCTGCTTGTCGTTGGTGATGTCCTGGACCGGGACGAACCAGGTCGGGCTGTCCATGTTGTCCGGGGTCCACGGCTGGGCGCCGTTGACCGTCGTGGCGACGCCGTCATGCCGGATGTCGGCCCAGGCGAACAGCACGGGCAGCTGGTCCGCGATTTCCTTCTCGAAGGACTGGTAGATCGTCTTGCGAGCGGCCTGATCGTAGGTCGCGAGACCCTGCAGGATCAGGGCGTCAGCCGCGGGATCCTGCCAGCACTCGAAGTTGTACGGAGCCGCAGGGCCCTGAAGGCTGCTCGCGGTCAGGCACTGGCTGCTGTGGAACAGCGCGTACGGGTCTGGGTCGTAACTGGTGCTGAAGCCGCCGAAGTAGAGGTTGAACGGCTTGTTGGTGTAGGGGTTGGTGAGCGGCCAGTTCTGGATCATGTTCAGCAGGGTGCTGAAGTCCGTCTCCTTGGCCGAGAAGGCGCCGCCGCAGTCCTGGTTCATGGCGCTCGCCCAGAGCTGCATGAACTTGATGCGGTCGGGCTTGCCGGCGCGAACGGGAACGATGTCCCCGAACTTGACGCCGTCCTTGGCATACACGCCATCCGCGCCCTTGACCCAGCCCGAAGCCTGGATCAGCTGGTTGGCCTGGGCCACGTCAAGCGCGTACTTGGTCACGTCAGGGTTGTAGCCCCACGAGGCCGGCGGAATGTCGCCGTCGATCGGGGTGGCGTTGCCATCCGTCGCGGCCTGGACCGTGGCGGCCTTGTCGAAGCACAGGGCAGCGGCCTTGCGCAGGTTGAGGTCGGAGAAGAGCGCGCCCTTGCGCAGGTTGAAGAACATTCCGAACCAGCCGAAGTCCGGCCACTGGCCGACCTTGACGTTGGCGGCGCCCTGAACCTGGGCGAGTGCGTCAGCGGTCATCTGGTACTGCCAGTCGATGTCGCCAGCCTTGAGGGCTGCGCCGGCCGCAACGCTGTTCTTGATGATGGGCATGAAGATCTTGGAGAGCTTGGGTGCACCGCCCCAGTAATTCGGGTTGGCGGTGACCGTCAGGCTCTGGCCGGGCTGGACGTCATCCGGGGAGGCGACGTAGAAGGGGCCGGTGCCCACGGGGTAGCGCTGGATGTCGAGGGCGGTGTAGGCCGCCGCGATCTGGTCGGCGCCGGTCTTGGTGAGGCCGGAGTACAGGGTGTTGACGAGGGTGGCCTCGGACTCGGCATAGCACTCGGCATCAAGGCCGGTGACGGCGCCGGAGTCGTCGGTGGTCTGGCAGGGGCCCTGAACCGGCAGCGGCACGCTGGCCTTGGTCAAGAGGGCTTCCATCTCTGTCTGGAACTGGGCGATGTTGACGGTCGGCGGGCTGGTCGGCTGAGGCGAACCGGCCGCGTCGGGCGTCGGGTTGGGAAGCGGGCTTCCGGTGGGAGTGGTCTGCTCGGCTGTGATCTCGTCGACCAGGACCTTGACGTCAGCCGCGGTCACGGCGGAGCTGATCTTGGCGAAGCTGGCCTGGTCGGCCGCCATCGAGTCGATGACGATGCCTGGCAGGATCAAGGTCGCGAACGGAGCGTACTTGGCGGCGAGCACGAACTGGACCGTGTGGTCGTCGATCTTGGTGATGCTCTTGAGCACCGGAGCGCAGCCCGGGTCCGGCGAGCCGTCGGGGCGCGGGTTACCGCTGTCGTCCAGGGCGTCGCAGATCTTGGTGGGATCCTTCTTGCCGCTGCCGTCATCGACGAGGATGCCGCCGACGCAGATGGACGGGTTGAAGGGGCAGGCCTTGCTGTTTGCCAGCTGATAGGTCCACACCACGTCATCTGCGGTCAGCGGGGTGTTCCCCGGCATGAAGGTGGCGTTGGTGACCAGCTTGATGGTCCACGTCAGGCCGTCGGCGCTGATGTCGGCAGGCGCGGCCGCGAGGGCCGGGACGACCGTCAGGTCCGGCGAGTACTGGTACAGGCCGTCATAGATCCACTGGATGGCCTGGGCCGTGGGGACGTCGCTGGCCGAGTTGGTCAGGTACAGGAAGTCGCCGTCGAGGGCGTAGGTGAGCGTGCCGGCCACGGGCGCCGGGGTCGGAGGCTCGGTCGGCGGGACCGTGGGGGCCGGCGTTACCACCGGTACGGCGGTCGGGGTGGCTCCTGGCGAGATGCTGGGGGGTGTCACGCCGGGGGTGACGCCAACGGTCGCGGCGACGGTTGCCGGGGCCACGGTGGCTGGGGGGGCCGTGGGCGGCGCTGTTGTTGGCGAGGCGCTGTTACAAGCAGCGACCACGATCAAGGTTGAGACCATCAAAGCGAGGCCTCGGCGAGTCCGCAGACTCATTGGTTCACTTCCTCCTCTGTCCTACGTCGAGCGGCCGGGTCGCGCTCGATCGCACAGGCTCCCGGTGGCCAACCCGCTACGCGCACGCACGCGAACGTTCTCCCACAGGTGGGCCGAAAGGTGCCGCATTATAGGTACGGCTTGACGAACACTGTCAACTGAAGCGCGGTTTGAGGCGCTGGTGTGGCCTCATGACGTCAACTGCCCGCAAGCGACCAGCTTTCGATGTTCCACCAGAAACGATCGGCGCTCGGATCCAGCGGGCCGGCCGAACCATGGACGCGCGACGCGATGGCACTCGCCTCCGTGTCGTACCAGATGGGCCACATGGGCACGTCCGCGGCCAGTACCGCCTGGAGCTTGGCGTAGAGCTGGACACGCGCCTGCGGGTCAGACTGCTGCCGTGCCTGCTGGATGTACCCATCTGCCGCGGCCGAGACGTAGCCGCCGGGATTGGCGTCGGCCGGGTTGTCCGCGCTCGTGGCATGCACGCTCTCGAAGGACAGCACGTCCTCATCCGGATCCGCGCCCAGGTCGTGAGCCAGCAGGACGGTGTCGAAATCGTTCGGCCACTGGAGCTGCGAGAGCAGCAGGTCGCCGGTCAGGTCCAGCTCCTGCACCTGGAGTTCGATGCCGCATTCGGCCAGCTGCTGCGCGGCCGCGTCCGCAAAAGCCAGCAGGTCGGTCCGGCTTGGCCGGACGGCGATGCTGCTCGTGAGTCGAGCGCCGTTCTTGACGAAGATGCCGTCGCTGCCGCGTGCCCAGCCGTCGGCCTGCAGGAGGCCGATGGCACGGCTCGGGTCTCGGCCCGTGTCGGCCGGCGCGGGCATGGCCCAGGAGCCATGGGAGGTGGGCGTCAGGGCCACGATCGCGTGGCCGCCGGCGGCCTGTTGCGCCAGCCCGGAGCGATCAAGGCACAGGGCAAAAGCCTGCCGCGCCACGGGGTCGGAATAGACGCGCCCCGGCCGGACGTTGAACACGATCGTGCGCTCCGACGCGGCGGCGCGGTAGGCGGCACGGATACCGGGCGCGCTCTCGAGGGCCGCGAACTCCGTGGCCTCCACCTGGAGGACCCAGTCGGCATCACCGGTCAGAAGAGTGGTGGAGGCCACCGCGGGGTCCCGCACGATGTTGAGCCTGATGCGTGGGATGCGCGGCGGGCCGCCGGCTTCGTTGGGGTTTGCCCGCAGATCGATGGACGTCCCGGGTGTGTACGCGTCGAGCACGTACGGGCCGCTTCCGAGTGGCACGCTGCTCGGGTCGAGCATGGGCAGCGCGGCGGCCAACTGGTCGTCGCCGGTGCCGTTGAGCAGCTCGTCCAGTGCCGAGACGCGGTCCAGCAGGTCGCCGGCATACGCCTCGGGATCCATGTCGCCGGTCGGCCCCATGAAACGTTCCCGCGGCGGGAGGGAAACACCGGCGCTGCCCAGCAACTTCTCCAGGGTGGAGGTGTAATCGGACAGACGGCAGCCGAAGGGTGGCGTGTCAGCGAGGCAGCTGTCCTGGTTGGTCGCGTCGGTGATGGTCTGCACCTCGCGTGCCGGCTCGCCGCGGTCGATCTTCACGGCACCGGCAACCAGCCCGACGGTTGCGTTGCTGACCGCGACCTGGGACAGGATCGGCAGTTGGGCCAGCACGGTGGCCAGCAGCGGCGCGTACGGCTGCTGGAGCGCGATCGTGACGGACCTGGGTCCGGCGGCGGTTGCCCCGCTGACGTTGTCCGAGACCGCCGTGCAGAGCACCCGTCCGAAGGGGCACGAGCCGGAGAGGGCCAGGTGGATGGAAAAGACCACGTCAGAGGCCGCAACGGGAGTGCCGTCCGAGAACGTCCCCGTCCGCAGCGGCACGGTCCAGGTCAGGCCGTCCGCCGAGATCTGCGGAAGCGCGGACGCCAGGGCAGGCTGTGGCACCAGGTGCTCATCGAGGCGGTAGAGGGGGTCGTAGATCAGGTCGACCAGCAGCTGCGTGGTCTCGTCGGTCGCGGGGGGCAGGAAGCCCTGCGGATCCTCGGGAACCTCGACGACCAGCTGGCTGGGATCGCGCGGCGCGACCGTCCCGGCCGGCGTGGCACGCGGCGTGGCCGTCGAAGCCGACGGAGAGGCCGGCACATCGACGGAGAGGCAACCTGCGCAGACCAGCGCAACGGCAACCAGTACGGCGAGCGACGGCGACGCTCGTCCTCGTGGGGCCGTTGCGACTCGGTGGACCCTCAACCGCTCATGACGGACAGGGCGTCTCCGCTCCGGTCATCGGACGCCAGTGGAGTTCAGGCTTCCTGGCAGCCGTGGCTTCGTCCAGGCGGCGCACAGGCGCCGTGACCGGCGCGGCGTGCAGGATCTCGGGCGTCTCCCTGGCTTCAGCGGCGATCGCCAGCATGGCGTCCGCGAAGGCGTCCAGGGTTTCCAGGCTCTCGGTCTCGGTCGGCTCGATCAGGAGGCACTCGTCCACGATCAAGGGGAAGTAGATCGTCGGCGGGTGGTATCCGTAGTCGATGAGGCGCTTGGCCACGTCCAGCGTGCGAACGCCGGTGGCCTGGCGAAGCGGAGCCGCCGTGGCCACGAATTCGTGCTTGCACGGCCCGTCGTATGGCAGCCCGTAGGCCTCTGCGATTCGCGCGCGCAGGTAGTTCGCGGCCAATACCGCATCTTCGCTGACCTCCACCAGGCCGCTGCCCCCGTGCGCCTTGATGTAGGTATAGGCACGCACCAGAACGCCGGCACTGCCCTGGTACGCCCGCATGCGCCCGATCGAATGCGGTCGCTCCCCGTCTCGCTCGAGCCGGTAGCCGTCGCCGTCGCGCACGACCAGCGGCGACGGCAGGAACGGGATCAGCTTCTCGCTCACGGCAACCGGCCCCGCCCCGGGACCGCCGCCGCCGTGCGGCGTGGAGAACGTCTTGTGCAGGTTGAAGTGCATCACGTCGAAGCCGGCCTGCCCCGGGCGGAACTTGCCCAGGATCGCGTTCATGTTCGCGCCGTCCATGTAGGCCAGGGCACCGGCCTGATGGACCGCGTCCAGCAACTCGTGGATGCGTCGCTCGAAGAGGCCCAGGGTGGACGGGTTGGTCAGCATCACAGCGGCGGTTCGTGACCCCAGCGCGGCGCGCAGCGCGTCCAGATCAACGCCACCATCCGGAGCCGAGGGCACGGTCACGGTGCGGAAGCCGGCCATGGATGCCGTCGCCGGGTTGGTGCCGTGCGAGGAGTCCGGGACGATGACCTCCTGCCGTTCGGTGTCTCCACGAGAGAGGTGGTAGGCGCGGATCAGCAGGATCCCGGTCAGCTCTCCGTGGGCGCCGGCGGCCGGCTGGAGCGTCACCGCCCGCATGCCGCCGATCTCCGCCAGCTGCTCCTGCAATTCCCACAGCAGCTGCAGCGTGCCCTGGGACACCGCATCCGGAGCCAGCGGATGGAGGGCCGCGAAGCCCGGCAGCCGCGCCGCCCACTCGTTGATCTTGGGGTTGTACTTCATGGTGCAGCTGCCCAGCGGGTAGAAACCGCCGTCCACCGAGTAGTTCAGGTGCGAGAGGTTCACGAAGTGCCGGATCACCTCCGGCTCGTTCAGTTCCGGCAGACCCAGCGGCGTCCCGCGGCGCTGCGCGGCGGGCACCCCGTCCAGCGCGTCGGCCGGTGGGTGCGGGATCTTGCCGCCACCTCGGCCCTGGCGCGACAACTCGGCCAGCGACGGCTGGAGCATGGCTCCGACGGCCCGCCGAGGCCCCAGGCTCCCCTCCTCGACCGTGCGGTCGGGCAGGTGCGCAAGCGCTCTGGCCACCACGTCAGGTTCGCCAGTGGCCTCCACGACCTGCGGCCGCTCCAGTGTCTCGGTCATGCGGCTGTCTCGGTCATGCGGCCACCTGCGCGGGGGAAGCGGCCAGGACTTCGGCCAGCGAGGAGGCGAACTTCTCGATCTCGTCGTCCGAGGTCACCTCGGTGGCGCACACGAGCAGGGCGTCGCGCAGCGCGGCGTCGCGCGGGAACCAGCGGGCCATGGCCAGGCCGGCCAGGACGCCGCGCTCAAGGAGGGCCGCGTGGACGCGCTCCGCGTCCGGGACGCGGACGCAGAACTCGTTGAGATACGCGCCGCCGTGAATGCGAGGCGCGCCCGCAGCCGCCAGGGCCCTCTCCAGCTTCCTGGCCGCCGCGGCGCCACCGGCCGCCACGTCGCGCAGCCCGTGAGGGCCGATCACGGCCAGGTAGGTCGTCGCGGCCAGCGCGCAGAGCGCCTGGTTGGTGCAGATGTTGCTGGCCGCCTTGTCACGGCGGATGTCCTGCTCGCGAGCCCGCAGGGTCATCACGTACGCCCGGCGGCCGTCCAGGTCCAGCGCCCGGCCGACCAGGCGGCCCGGGATCTGGCGAATCAATTCGTTCGCACAAGCAAGTATTCCCAGGTACGGACCGCCGTACTGCGGGGCGATGCCCAGCGGCTGTCCCTCGCCGGCGGCAATGTCGGCACCGTACTCGGCAGGGGTCGCCAGGACAGCCAGTGAGACCGGCTCCACGACGGCGACGAACCTCGCGCCCGCGGCATGCGCAAGCGCCGCCGCCTGGGCCATCGGTTCCAGGACGCCGAAGGCGTTCGGCTGGCCGAGCACGACACCGGCCACCGGCTCGCCCTCCGCGAGCGCGCGCTCCAGCGCACCGAGGTCCGTGGTCCCGTCGTCGGCCGTCGGCAGCTCCTCCAGCACGTAGCGCCCGCCCGACAGGTAGGTGACCGTGGTGTCCACGTAGTGGCGATGGACGGCCCGGCTGATCAGCACCCGATTTCGGCCCGTGGCGCGGATGGTCATCAGTACGGCCTCGGCCGTGGCCGCGGCGCCGTCGTAATGGGACGCTGAGACCACCGGGAGGCCCGTTAACTCCGCGAGGAGGGATTGGTACTCGAAAATGGTCTGGAGGGTGCCCTGGCTGACTTCTGGCTGGTACGGCGTGTACGCGGTGTAGAACTCACCGCGCGACAGCACCTGGTCCACGGCCGCCGGGACGAAATGGCGGTAGACCCCGGCACCCAGGAATGAAGCCAGGTCAACCCGGTTGCGGCCGGCCAGCCCCTCCAGCCGCCGAGCCAGCAGAAGCTCCGGCTCAGGGCCCGGCAGGTCGAGTCCGGATGCGCGCACGGACGCCGGGATGTCGTCGAAGAGGGCGTCCACGGAATCGATCCCGAGAGCGGCCAGCATCTGGCCGCGGTCGTCGGCGGTGTGCGGTCCGTAGGGCATGTGTTTGCGCGTCCGTCCTCTTTGATCGTGCGGGCGTCAGCCGGCGGTCAGCTCGCGATAGGCGTCCGCGTCCAGGAGCGCGGCGGCGGACGCCGGATCGTCGATGCGCACGCGGATCATCCAGCCGTCGCCGTAAGGATCGCTGTTGACCAGCTCGGGCGAGGCATTGAGTGCTTCGTTCACCGCCGTCACCTCGCCGGCCACGGGTGCGTACAGGTCGCTGGCCGTCTTGACGGACTCGATCACGCCGAAGCTGCCCGCCTTCTCCAGCTTCCTGCCGACCGCCGGAAGCTCCACGAAGACGATGTCACCCAGCTCATCCGCGGCGAACGCAGTGATGCCGATGACGCCCTCATCACCTTCGGCGCGCAGCCACTCGTGGTCCCTGGTGTAGCGCAGGCCATCACGGACTTCGGTGGTCATGCTGCTCCTCCGGTTCGAGCGGACGGCCGTCTGCGTCCGACCTTGAGGGCAGCCGCGGCGGTCATGACGGGCGCTTGTAGAACGGCAGCGGCACCACCTCCGCGGGGACGCGGGTTGCGCGGACGCCGATGTCCAGCATGGTACCCGGTGCAGCCTGGTCCACGGGCACGTATGCCATCGCGATCGCAATTCCCAGCGTCGGTGACAGCGTTCCGCTGGTGACGATGCCGGCCGCGTCCGCATGTCCGGGCAGGTGGACGGGATAGCCGTGCCGGGCGATCCCGCGGTCGCGCAGCTCCAGCCCCACGAGCGCCTTGCGTGGGCCCACGGCCGCGGCGGCCTCGAGAGCGGCACGGCCAACGAAATCGCCGGCCTTCTCCAGCTTGACCACCCTGGCCAGTCCGGCCTCGGCGGGCCGGGTGTGGCGATCAAGCTCGTTGCCGTAGAGCGCCATGCCGGCCTCCAGGCGGAGCGTGTCGCGAGCCCCGAGCCCTGCCGGCACCAGACCGTGGCTCGCGCCCGCCTCCAGCAGCCGGTCCCACAGCCGGGGCGCGGCGTCCCACTCCACGAACAGCTCGAAGCCGTCCTCGCCGGTGTAGCCGGTGCGCGCCACCCACGCGTCCGTGCCGTCCACCGTCCCGTGCGCGATGGCGTAGTACTTGAGCGAGCCCAGCTGCACGTCCGTGAGCGGCTGCAGGATGGCCCGCGCGTTCGGGCCCTGCACGGCGATGAGCGAGGTGCGCATGGACGCGTCGTCCAGGGTCGCTGCGTAGCCGGATGCGGGCAGGCGCTCGCGGAGTGCCGCCGCCACGGCCGGCGCGTTGGACGCGTTGGGCACCACCAGGAAGCGCTGCTCCCCGGTCCGGTACACGATCAGGTCGTCGATGATTCCGCCGTCTTCGGTAACGATCATGGAGTAGTGGGCGCGCCCGACGGCGAGCTTGGTCGGATCGGTCACCAGCGCATAGGCGAGAGCCTCGGCAGCGCCGGGGCCGTCCACCCACAGCTCGCCCATGTGGGAGAGGTCGAACATGCCGGCGCTGGAACGGACCGCCCGGTGCTCGTCCATGATCCCGGTGTACTGGACCGGCATCTCCCACCCGGCAAAGTCGATCAGGCGCGCGCCGGCGCGCTGATGGGCGGCGTGGAGCGCCGTGCGCTTCGGGGCTTCGACGCGTGCTTCGGTCTCGCTCACGCGATTCCCGCCACGGCAAGGCCCTTGGCCACGATCTCGCGTTCCGTGGGAAAGCTCATCACCGCGTCCGCCTCGGCCAGCGCGAACCAGCGCACCTCATCGAACTCGTGATCGTGGCCGGCCAGGTCGCCACCGACCGGCTCCATCAGGAAGTAGTGCACGGTCTTGTGGATCCTGCGGCCGCCCTGGACGAAGAAGTACTGGATCGAATCGACGGGCTTGACGATCCGGACCTGGAGGCCCGTCTCCTCCTCCACCTCGCGGAGCGCGGTCTCCTCGGTGGTCTCGCCAGTGTTCGGGGTGCCCTTGGGCAGCGACCAGGTCACGCCATCTCGCTCGCGACGTCGCTTGCCCAGCACGATCTCGGTTCCTTCGGGGGTGTGACGGAGCACGATTCCGCCCGCCGATGTGGCACGACCCGTGGGCAGGCTCGGCCGGGACGTGTTCCTCAGCCGCGCCACGGCGCCGAGCCGGACGGCGTGGTTCCGCGGCCGGCAGCCCCGGAGGTTCGTGTCCAGCGAATGGGTGCATCCACGGAAATGACTCGCCCGCGGGCATTGGCACGGGTCATGGGTGTCACCGTCCGCGCGGCAGAGCGAAGTGCCTTCAGTGGCTGGCGGCGAGCCTCGCTGACGGCCGCCGGGGAGCGTCGGGACGGCGTCCGGAAGACCCGGTGGAGGCCGAGTTGGCGCTCCATGCGGTGACCGCTCGCGGGCAGCACAAAACTGGTCCGGGAACGGGCTGCTCGGATGGCTGCGACGCCGTGCTGCATCTCTCCTGCATGGTAGCCATTCCGCGGACCGGCGCAACCCCGGCGGCGGTCGGGGGTGTTGCGATATCTCAACCCGACCGCGAACGCAGCAGCGCGCGCAGCTCGTCGGCGCGCTCGCGGCTCAGGCCGCCACGCGATTCCGCGATCGCGATCTCGCGCCGCGCTGCGGCGGAATAGAGCTCCAGCGCACCCGGCGCGAGGCGGGACATCGCCTCAAGATGGTCGCGCACGGTGCCGATATCGCCGCGCAACAGCGGTCCCGTCAATGCGTCGCGGATGCCCAGGGCCTCGGCGTTCTCCAGCGACTGGCGGACCAGCGGCCCGAAGATGGCCAGCGAGCCTGCCTCGTCCAGGCCGGCGCCACGGCCGAGCTCCGCGACCGCATCCAGCAGGCCGATGAAGCCCCCGGCCGCGAGGACAGCCGCCGCGTGGTACGCCGGCTTGCCGCCCGGCGGCAGCCGCACCGGCTGAGCCCCGATGTCGGTGGCCAGCTGGGCCAGGATGATCAGCAGCGCATCGTCGCCTTCCAGCGCGATGGTCGCGCCGTGCAGCGCAGCCACAGAGCGTTCCAGGTCCGCGAAAGCGACCAGCGGATGGAAGCTTGCCGAGGTCGCGCCGGCACCGACGGATGGCGCCAGGATCGCAGCCGAGAGTGCGCCGCTGGTATGGGCGATGGCCTGACCCGCGTAGAGCCGCAAGTCGGCCACGACCCCGCGGATTGCGTCGTCCGGCACCGTGAGGAAGACCAGGTCCACGTCGTCGACGAACTGCATTGGGCGCTCGACCGGCCGGGCGGAGGGCACCAGCGCGGTGAATCGCTCGCGGTTCTCCGGCGTCCGGCTGGCGACCGCCGATACCGGCCAGCCGGCGCGAGAGAAGGCGACGCCCAGCGCCAACCCGGCGTGGCCCGCCCCGACGATGCCGATGCGCGGGTGTCCACTGGGATCATCCGGCGGGTGCGGATGGTGGTGCCCGACGAGTGCCGGATCCCCGTGGTCATGCAGCTCGGCCATGGGCCTCATCGTCGCACCCTTTGAATAGCTCCATCTCCGTTGCGAGCCCGGCCCTCCCTCATTCGGGCAACCGCCACGCAGCTGGTCGTCGAGTTCGGGCCCGGTCGGTTCGGCCATCCGCTCGATCGTCGCATGCCGCGTGTCGATGGCAGTACCCCGTCATCGCGTCACGGGGGCGACGATCACTTGGCCATGTGCCGGCTGGGACAAAGCAAGGACGCCTCCGACGCCCCGTCCGACGCCTTGGATGGAGAAGAAGGCGCCTACCTGAGCGCGAACGGTCGCCCGTGCGCGGCCATCGACCCGCGAATCCACGTTCCGACCATGCCTGGCACTCGCCGCAGCGGTAGTTGGCCAATTGGGTACCGCTACGCCTGCGGCAGCGTCCGAAATGCTGCTGCCTCCCACGACGTTTGCACCCGATGTCGCCAAACCGCCATTGGCAGCCTCGTCGTTGCCTCGGCGTCGGCGAATCGGACGTCTCGTTGGCGGGACGGTGCGTCGGATGCAACGAAACGCGCCCGGGCGAAGAGCCACCGTCGGCCGTTGGCCGTTTGTCGACATCCCGTGAAACGCGGCGCCGGGGCGCCGCGCGGGCACTTCGCGGCGCTCGCCTGTCGCCTCTTGACCCGGGCGTATACTCCGGCCGCAACCCCATACCACCCGACCCGAGGCGGGCACACCCGCCAGGAGCCGACTCGGCCCGCGACCCGCGGGAGTGGAGGCCCGACCTCGATGAACCGCCCCGTTTCCCGTCCCGATCCCTTTTCCGCGCGCGCCACGCTGCGCGTCGGCGATCGTGACATCACCATCTACCGCCTCGAGAAGGCCGGCCTGCCCGATCTCGACGCAGCGCCGATGACGGTCAAGATCCTGCTCGAGAACGTGCTGCGCAACGCCGGCACGGAAACCGTCACGGAGCAGGACGTCCGCACGCTCGCCTCGTGGCGGCCCGGCCAGGCGGCAGAGGCGGAAGTGCCCTTCCTGCCGGCCCGGGTGCTGCTCCAGGACTTCACCGGCGTCCCGGCCGTGGTCGACCTGGCCGCCATGCGCGACGCCATGGCGGCGCTGGGCGGCGATCCGAGCAAGATCAACCCGCTCGTCCCCGCCGACCTGGTCATCGATCACTCCGTGCAAGTCGACCAGTTCCGCGGCCCCAACGCCTTCGCCTTCAACGTGGACCGCGAGTACGAGCGCAACAACGAGCGCTACCAGCTGCTGCGCTGGGCGCAGGCCGCCTTCCGCGACTTCTCCGTGGTGCCGCCCGGCACGGGCATCGTCCACCAGGTCAACCTGGAGTACCTCGCCAAGGTGGTCGTGCTGCGCGAGGTGGACGGGACGCTGACCGCTTTCCCAGACACGCTCATCGGGACGGACTCGCACACCACCATGGTCAACGGCCTCGGCGTGCTGGGCTACGGCGTCGGCGGCATCGAGGCGGAGGCCGTGCTGTTGGGCCAGCCGCTCTACCAGCCCATGCCGCGCGTCGTGGGTGTCCGGCTCCACGGAGAGTTGCCACGCGGCTCCACGGCCACGGACCTGGTGCTGGTGATCAGCCAGATGCTGCGCCAGCACGGCGTGGTCGGAGCGTTCGTGGAGTTCGCCGGCAACGGCCTGGACTCGCTGGCACTGGCCGACCGCGCGACGATCTCCAACATGTCGCCCGAGTACGGCGCGACGGCAGCGCTCTTCCCCATCGACGATGAGACGCTCACCTACCTTCGCTTGACCGGCCGGGACGCCGGCCTGGTGACCCTGGTCGAGGCCTACGCCAAAGAGGTGGGCCTCTGGCGCTGGCCCGGCAATGGACCGGCGTTCGACGAGACCCTGGAACTGGACCTCGCCAGCGTCGAGCCCAGCGTGGCCGGCCCTCGCCGTCCGCAGGATCGGGTGGCGCTCGGAGACCTGCGCGAGAACTTCCGCTCCAGTTTCCCGACCGACATCCACGAGGGCGCCGACAGCCCGCTGGCAGTCGAGCCGTCAGAGCGCGAGGCGCAGGCCAACGAGGGTGCCACGACCTCCGTGGAAGAGGCGTCCGCCGAATCGTTCCCGGCCAGCGACCCGCCGTCGTTTGCCCAGAGCGAAGAGACCTTGACTCCGGCCTCGGAGCCCGAGCCGTCGGCCGAGC
>CAZENL010000013.1:0-42002 GCA_964513505.1 uncultured Anaerolineaceae bacterium | reverse complement strand
AACGAGGGCAGCGTGGTGCCGATGGCGCGTTTCGTGCGCGAGCGAGGCCACATCCTGCGCTTCATCGAGTACATGGACGTGGGGCACAGCAACGGCTGGCGGCTGGACGAGGTCGTGCCGGCCGAGGAGATCCTGGCCCTGATCGACGCGCAGATGCCGCTGGTCGCCGTTCCACCCAACTACGAGGGCGAGGTGGCGGACCGCTGGCGCTATCGGGACGGTGACGGCGAGATCGGCGTCATCGCGTCGGTCACGCAGCCGTTCTGCGGCACGTGCACCCGGGCCAGGCTGACCGCCGAGGGCCAGCTCTACACGTGCCTGTTCGGGGTCCGCGGCCACGACTTCCGGGCGCTCCTGCGCGACGGTGCCACCGACGCGCAGCTGTCCGAGCGGATCCGCAGCGTGTGGCACCTGCGCGCGGATCGGTACTCCGAACTGCGGTCGGCGGCCACCGTTCCGCTGCCCAAGGTGGAGATGTCCCACATCGGGGGCTAAAAACGCATCGTATGCGGCCGTTTTGAGCACACAGGGCTGTTGCAGCCTTCCCGGGGACGCTATGCTCACGCGGAATCCGCGACCGTACGATTCGGCGGTCGATGTCGGGGCACCTCAGAGCAGGTGCGACCTCACTGAGGAGAAAAGGGTATGTCGCAAACGGGTCAGCCCGGCGCGCCAGGAGCAGGTGGTCCGCCGCCCCCTCCGCCGCCCCAGGCACCGCCTCCGCCCAGTTGGCAGTCGACCCCGCAGCCCCCGATGCCCCCCGCTGGTGGCCCGCCCCCGGCGCCAAATCCGCAGATGCAGCAGATGAACGCCCTGTACGGCAAGATCATGGACCGGACCCCCGTGGCCGGGCCTGCTGGTTTTGTCTACGCGGACGTTCCCAACCGGATCATCGCCCTGATCATCGACGGGATCATCCTGGGCATCATCAACCAGATCCTCCAGACGATCATCTTCTCCATCTTCGGAGACAAGATCTTCGGCGTGGTGGTGAACGTCAGCATCATCTGGTTGCTGCTGCTGGTCGTGCTCGAACTCGTGGTGGAGATCGGGTACTTCACGTACACGTGGACCACGCTCCGGGCCTCCGTCGGCATGCGCCTGCTGGGCATGCAGATCGGTGATGCCACGGACGGCCACACCATCCCGTACCCCCAGTCGGCGCGACGCGCCGCGGCGCTCTATGCGCCCACGGTCGTTGGCACTTTCCTCATCACCGCCGGCACGTACCTCTTCAGCGGACTCGGGGCGATCATGTCGCTCGTCGGCCTGGTCATCGCGATCGGCTGGCCGCTGTACCTGCTCATGACCACGGCGCAAAGCCCCACCAAGCAGGGCTGGCACGACATCTTCGCGCACACCATGGTGGTCAAGGCCGCACGCGCGGTCGGCTGAACACCTCTCTGGCGTGATTTGGCACGACCCCGGCCTTCCAGGCCGGGGTCGTTTGCTGTCCCGCGCACCGATCGATTGGAAGCCCCAGGATGGGCCCTCACAGGGTCCGATTGAGGACGTTGTCCACCGCCTGTCCACAGGCGGCCGCAGGCAGTGGATGGATTTGCCACGAGGGTCCCAAGTTGGTGGATAACTGCGTTGACCGGGAAGCTGGCCGGACCTATCTTTCTCCTTGCCCGGAGGGGCAGTCAGGGGCCTCAAGCACCGAGATCACATCAAGGTGAGTGAGGAACCGCGGCGGTCTCTCCGGGCATTTTGTTGTGCTCGGCGGTCGTGCCATGAGTACTGAACCCGGACCTGTCTCGCTCCGTGCTCGCCTGGACGAGCTGGAACGCTTCGTCCGTACCCGGTCGGACCTGGTGCCGCGCATCGGCCTGGTCCTCGGCTCGGGCCTGGGGAGCGTCGCCGACGCGGTGGAAGAGCCCGTTGCGATCCATTTCGCGGAACTGCCGGGCTGGCCTCCGCCGACCGCACCGGGACACGCCGGCCGCCTGCTGCTCGGGCGCGTGGCGGGCGTCCCCGTCGTCTGCCTCCAGGGCAGGCTGCACATGTATGAGGGCTTGACGGCCCTCCGCGTAGTCGAGCCGGTGCTGCTGATGGGCCGCCTCGGCGCCGGGACGATCGTGCTCACGAACGCCGCCGGCGGCGTCAACCCGGCCTATGCAGCCGGGACGTTGATGGTGATCCGCGACCATCTCAACCTGACCGCCCGAACGCCGTTGCTCGGCCCCAACGACGATGCCGTTGGTCCGCGCTTCGTGGATCTCACGGACGTCTGGGCGGCCGACCTGCGAGCCGCCATGCATGCCGCGGGCAAGGCGGAGGATGTGCCGCTGGAGGAGGGCGTCTACGCGGGCCTGCTTGGGCCCACCTACGAGACTCCGGCCGAGGTGCGCATGCTGCAGACCCTGGGCGCAGACGCGGTCGGCATGTCCACCGTGATGGAGGCCATTGCCGCTCGCTGGGCCGGCCTGCGCCTGTGCGGCGTGTCCCTGGTCACCAACCCCGGAGCGGGCATCTCCGACCATCCGCTGTCCCATGAGGAGGTCCTGGAGGCTGCGGACAAGGCAGGGCCGCTGCTGGCCAAGGTGCTGCGCCGGTTCGTGGGCGAACTGCCAACGGCCTGATCGCGGCTGGGGCGTCTGCCGCGGGCCGCGCGGCGGCTCGTTCGGCGGCCGTGGCGGCGTCGCTCGCCTCAGAGCGTGGGCAGGTCTCGTCCGGCGGCCTTGGCGGCCGCCTTCTTCTCCGCCCAGGCCGCCAGGACGTTGTCCTTGTGGGGCCGGATCGGGCAGTGCTCGTCGCGGTTGCGGTCCTCGTCGCAGTAGCCGAGGGGCACGCACTTCGGGGCAAGAAACGAGCCGAAGAACGGGCTGACGTTGAAGACCTCGTGGCGCACCAGCTGGAACAGCCGCCGGATCTCCCACTGGGCCATGGTGCAGAGCCGCAGGCCGGACATGTGGATGAGCGCCCGCAGGTTGGCGGTCATGACCAGGTTGGTGCGCGTGGCGTTGGGCATCACGAAGCGGGCGTCCTCGCCCGGGATGCCGGCCTCCAGCATCTCCTCGTAGAACGAGAGTGAGCCCTGCATCTCGTCCAGGAACCGGTCGCGGATGGCTTCGTCCGCGTCCGCAATGGAGCCGGGCACCATGTAGGACGGCTCCTTGTACTTGAGGTAGCGCTGCGACTGCTGGTCGAACGCCAGGCCCGCCCGGTGCCGCACCAGCTGATGCGACAGCGTGCGCGTGACGCCGCTGATCGCGAACGTGAACACCACGTGCTCGATGGTCGACCCGTGGCCCGACTCGATCACGCGACGGACCAGGTCCTGCTGCTTGTCCGTGGCCACCTTGCCCGTGGTCGCCCGTCCGAAGATGTCCTGCGGTTCCAGCTCCGAGTAACAGGTGCGGCAGGCGGTGTAGACGAGTGGCAGGTAGAACTGCTCGCAGATCTCACGGTTGGGGAAGAGGAGCGTGGCGCGCATGCCAAGGTCCCGGGTCGCCGGGCTGCGCGGAGTCGCGGAAGGGACGCGTTCCGCCGGCCGCGAGTCCGGTGCTGCCGTCTGGTTGGGCGGGGTCGGCGCGCCTCCGTTGCTCATCGGCCGAGTGTACGGCCCGGAGCCCAACAGGTCGTTGCGATGGCGCGTACGAGAGACGCCGCCACCCTTCTGTTCCGGGCTCCGGCGGCGGCCGAGCGCCGGCGGGCGTAGGCTGGCGTCCAGTACGGAAGCGCACGGCAGCGGAGGCTCTGGATTCGATGGTTCTCGGCAGGTTGTTCGGTGGCGCGGGATCCCGCGCGGGCCATGCGGATTCGGCAGCGGCAAAGGGTCAGCCAGATCCCGACACGGCGGCACTCCGACGAATCGTCGCGCAACTGGAATCGCTGCCGGCGGAGCAGCGCAAGTTCGTGGCCGGCTTCGCGTACATCCTGGGCCGGGTGGCCAACGCGGACATGCAGATCCTGCCCGAAGAGGTGCAGCTGATCGAGCGCACGGTCATGGACGTGGCCAAGCTTCCCGAGGCGGAGGCCGTCCTGGTGGTGGAGATCGCGCTCAACCACACGGCCCTCTATGGGGGCACGGACAACTACGTGATCACCCGCGAGTTCGCGCGGACGGTGGCGCGTGAAGATCTGGAGCGATTGATGCGTTGCGCCTTTGCCGTGGGCGCCGCGGACAACACGATCAACGCCGAGGAGAGTGCCGAGCTGGACGAGATCGGCAATGAACTGGGCTTCACGGACTCAGAGGTCCGCGTCTTCCGCGCCGAGTTCCACGATTCGTTCGCTGCGGTCCGCGAGGTCCGGCGCGCCCTCCCCGCGGAGCACGACGCGGCGACAGGGTCCGTGCCCTCCGAGGACAAGACGCCCGGCTAGACGTCCGCGCCGGTCTGGGCGTCCGCCTCGGGAAGGAACAGCAGCCGGTAGATCGCGGCCACGACCGCGGCTCCCAGAAGCGGTCCCGCGATCCACACGATGGCGTTGTCGAACTTGCCGGCGACCAGGGCCGGTCCGAACCAGCGCGCCGGATTCATGGCCCCGCCGGTCAGCGTCCCGCCCATGAAGATGTCCGCCGTGACGGCCAACCCGATCCCGAGTCCGGCGATGGTCTTGGGCGCGCGCGGGTCGACGGCCGTGCCGAACACCGCCGTCAGCAGGATGGCGGTGAGGATCGCCTCGATGACGATTCCACGTCCGACATCGATGCCATTGGCCAGGGCCGGCGTGCCCGCCGCGACGGCGTCCGGCACGTTGGAGACGTAGCCGATGGCAACGGCCGCGAGCACCGCGCCCAGCAGTTGCGCGATGACGTACGCGATGGCTCGGCGGTTGTCCAGGCGACTGGCCATCCAGATCCCGAACGTCACGGCCGGATTGAAGTGACCGCCCGAGATGGCGCCGAGCGAGGACACCATCACGGCCAGCACGATCCCGTGGGCCAGGGCCACGCCGACGACGCCGATCGTGCCGCCGATGGAACTGGCGCCGATGCCGACGAAGAAGAAGAAGAACGTCCCGATCCCTTCCGCCAGGATCGCGTTCCAGGGCCAGATCTTCATGGCGTCCTCAGATCCCTCATCTTCGGCCGAATTGCTCGTCCGGCACCCCAATTCCGATGGTAGCGGCGCGCGAGGGGCTTGGCATAATGGCTGTACCGTCTGGCCCGCCATAATCGTCCCGGCGGCTCGTTTTCGAGACGCCGTCGGATGCCGGAGGAGGCCCTCACTGCTGCGCTTGCCCAGGCGCTCGGTTCACGCCACGCTCCACGCCCCTGCCGTTCCCGGGTCCGCGCGCACCATCCGCCTGCGCGACGGCCGCACACTCGGTTTTGACGATTTCGGCGCCCCGGGCGGCGTCCCGATCGTGTTCCTCCACGGCTTTGCCAGTTCCCGCGTCTTGCGGCACCCGGAGGATTCGATCGCGGCCGAGATGGGCATCCGCATCATCGCGCCGGACCGGCCCGGAATCGGGCTCTCGAGCCGCGCCGCGCGGCGCCGCCTCCTGGATTGGCCGGCTGACCTGGAGCAGCTGCTGGACGCGTGCGGCGTACAACGGGCGGGCCTGCTGGCCTGGTCGGGCGGCGGCCCGTATGCACTCGCAGCCGGCTGGGCGCTGCCGCAGCGCGTGAGCGTGGCCGGGCTGGTCAGCGCCGCGGCGCCGCTGGCGGGGGTTCGCGGCGCCAACTACCTGGAACCCATGCACCGGGTGGCGTCCCGTGCCGGTGTCTACGCGCCTTGGATGATCCGCCTGGCCATGTGGAACTGGGCGCGGCAGCAGCGCTCGGACCCGGAGGCGCATCTGCTGGCGGCGATCGAGAGCATGATCGAGGCGGACCAGCAGATCCTGGCCGACCCGGCCCTGCGGGCCGTGATGATCGCCAACGCCGCGGAGCTGCAGCGCCAGGGCGGCAAGGGCCTCTACGACGAGGCGCTGGTCATGTCGCGTCGCTGGGGCTTCCCGCTGGAGCATGTCAACGTGCCGGTCCGGATCTGGCACGGCGAGGCGGACGTGACGGTTCCCGTGGACATGGGCCGGTACCTCGCGCGTTCCCTGCCCGACTGCCGCGCCACGTTCTACCCCGGTGAAGGGCATCACCTGATGTACGACCGCTGGCGCGAGATCCTGTCCGCGCTGGCGCGTGAGACCGCCAGCGGCCGCGCGGAGAACTGAGCTCGACCTCCCGGCGGAAGCCTCATCCCGACGGACCCGATTCCCAATCAGACGGTCTTGCGCCCGGCCGCCGTGCGCAGCTCCGCCTCTGCCTCCGCAACCTTCGCGAGCACCGCGTCCCGCATCCGATCGAGGCCATCACCAACCTCTTTGGACACGCTGGAGATGGAGGTCAACTTGGTCTTGAGCCCGCGGATGTCCTCCAGCTGGCCGCGGATCTGCGTCAACGCCCGGCTGATGGCGTCCGCATCCACCCCGGTCTCGTGCTCGCGCAGCGTGGCCAGCGCGAGCAGCCGAGCCAGCCGAACCGCGGCCTCCAAAATCGACTGCTGCGGCGTTTCCGGGTCGATGACGCAGTAGACATCCCCGCTGCGCACGTCGAACGGGGCGATTCCCGACGGCGCGTGCTGGGGCGTGAAGCAGACCAGCGCCACGCAGGCACCGCGGTTGCGCTTCGCTTCCGCCAGCTCGTCCCGCATCTGCTTGCCGGAGATGGCCCGGTCCTTGCACTCCACCACGATGCGCAGCTCCGCGCCGCGCGTCAGCCCGCTGTCCAGGGTCAGCAGCAGGTCTCCCTTCTTGGAGCGTGCCACGTCCCCGGTCTCGCTGCCGGTCCGATCCACCAGGTCGCCCGAGCCGCGCACCACTTCACCGAGCAGCTCCGCGACCACCACCTCGAAGTCGGCGCCCTTCTGGGCCTGCTTCTGCCGTTCCGAGGCGCGCGTGGCGGCCGCCGCCTCGATCGACGTCAGGCGGTCGTTCAGCTTGGCGAAGCCGTCACTGACCTCCCTCCGGAACTGGTGCAGTGGCGAACCCATGCGCGTGGGATCCAGGAGCGTAGCCAGCTTGGAGGCGTCCCCATCGAAGTAGCCGCCGAGCAGCAGCTTCATGCGGCCGATGGCCGAATCCCGCTTGGTCTCGTCGAACAGCTCCTGCACGAACGAGCGCAACTGGCCGCGATCCCCCAGGAACTTCTCCAGGGTGCGCGGCAGCCGGCCGTCACCGTCCGCAAAGTTCTGGCGCAGGACGCCGTCCAGCGCCTGGGCGGCCTTCTCATTGGCGGCCGCGCTGCGCGCCAGGAGTGTCTCGAACTCGCGGCGCACCACGTCCACGTTCACCTGCACGCCGGCGTCCTGGAGTGCCAGCAGGCCGATGCGCAACGCACGTTCCACGATGGCGGCGCGTTCATCTTCCGGCCGCTCCCCGACGAACGCGGCCAGGCCTGCATCCGTGAGCGTCAGGCGCTCGATGGTGAGGTGGTCCCCGGCGACGGTGACCGTGGCCGCCGGCCGAGGCGGCAGTGCGGGAAGCTGGACCAGGCGGGCTCGTTCCATGCCCGCAGACTGGACGTCGGTTGTGACAGCTAGGCTGTCACGCCGAAGCGGCGATCCGGATGGAGTACGCGCCGACAGAGGTGCCGATTCGGCCGCTCGCCTGATTCGGGCCCATGTCGGTGACCAGGGCGGTCCAGGCGGACGCCCCGGGCTCGGCGGCCTGCGCGCGGCCGACGCCCAGCATGGCGACCAGCAGTCCGAGCGCGACGGCGATCAGCAGGACCCTCCGGAAGTTCCTCACGTCGTCAGGCTGCTCCGTGGCCCCGACCACGACAAGCCGGACCTTTGGGCGATCCGGCACGACTCGATCGTGGTGCGTTAGCCTGCCCGCCATGAACATCGTGCTTGCCCACGGAGCATCGGGAACCGCCGCGAGCATGAGGCCGCACGTGGATGGACTGCGCCGGAGAGGCGTGGACGCCCGAGCCATCGATGTCCCCAAGCGGAAGGCGGAGCAGGCCGTCGGTGCCTACCTGCTGGCGTCAGGGGAGGGACCGGACGTGATCATCGGCGGTCATTCCTACGGCGGTCGCGTTGCCAGCCTGCTTGCCGCCGGCATCGATGGCACACCGCACACCTTCGCGGGACTGGTCCTGCTCAGCTATCCGTTGCACCGTCCGGGCAGCCCCGAATGGGAGCCCCGGACGCGGCACTGGGCGGACATCCGCTGTCCGGTTCTGTTCCTCAGCGGGGAGGCCGACCCGTTTGCCAGGATCGATCTGCTGCGCGAGGCCATCGCCACGCGCCTGCCTCAGGCGGACCTGGTGACGTACCCGAAGCTCGGCCACGGGCTCTTGCCGGTCCTGGACGACGCCCTGGATCGCGTTGCTGCGTGGTGCCGCGCGTTGGAGGCCGAAGCGGCGCCCTGACGCGTCAGCGCAGGTGTTTCTGGAACTGGAACATGAGGGCGTTGCCCTGTTCGTCCAGCCCCTGGACGGTCCAGGTGCTGCGGCCCTTGGCGCCTCCGCCGGCCAGCGTCACCATCAGGCTGTAGCGGTGGTCGGTGATCCGGTTGAGCGTCAGCGTGTACGGAGCGACGCCCTTCTGCTTGATGGTCAAGGTGAGGGGAGCGCTCAACACTTCCGTGTTGAAGACATTGATCTTCACCCTCTGGCCGCGCCGCAGGGTGTCGTCGCTGAGGCGCGCCTGGAAGGGGCCAACGAAGACGGGACTGCCGTAGCTGATCGTGCCTGCATCGGTCGTCGCAGAGACCACGCCCTGATAGGTCCCGTCGGGGACGATGTTGCCCTGGTCATCCAGGCCGTCCCAGTGCCACACGATGTCGCCCGGCGCCGCGGACAGGTCGTCCGAACCGTTGCGCACGACCTTGCCGGCGCCATCCACGACTCGCCACTCGACGGCCGCCTGTTGGGTCAACGTGGCGTTGAAACGCACGCTGTCGGCCAATGGGTCCACTCCGCCGGGGTCGAACGCGGCAACCGACGATCCGGGTGCGCTGAGCGCCGTCAGCACTGAGGCCGTGATGGTCTGTTGCGCCCCGACGTTGCCGGCGAGGTCCGTGGGTATCAGGACCAGCGTGTAGCGGCCATCGGGGACGACGTCCGTGCCATTGGTGCCGTCCCACGTGGTCGTGCCCGGCCCCCCGTCAGAGGATGCGCTGACGTCCAGCACGGACCGGCCGTCCGCGTCGATGACGGTCGTCTCCAGCGTGCCGGGTTCCGACAGGTTGTAGTTGACGGACAGCGTGTCGTCGATGCCGTCGCCATTCGGGCTGAAGGTCGGGTTGCCGTTCGCATCCGGGAGCGTGGCGCTGCTGACGCCGGCTGACACGTCCGACAGGACGGGCGGCGTGGTGTCCGTGCCCGGACCGTCTCCGCGCCATTGGCTGGCGGTCATGTCCAGGTTGCCAGACAGCGCGCGCAGGTGGCCAAGGGTGGCATGCGGATCCAGGTGCAGCATGGCGCCCGGGGTCCGATGTGAGGCCACGCGGTAGTCGTACTTGCCGATGAACGACGTGGGAAGGCCGGTGGTGTCGGCCTGCTCTTCGAAGATGCGGTCCATGGTCTTGTCCGTTTCGGCGAGCTGGTACGGCAGGTTGATCTTCTGCGGCCAGCCCCACGCGAACACGGCGCCGGCACCGACCGCAAGGAATCCCGCGGCGAAGTTGTCCACCCGCTGGATGGCGACCTTGACGTCCGACGGTGAGCTGGGCAACTCAGGGGCATCCAGCCCGGATTCGCCGTTGCCGGAGGCGTAGCAGAGGCGGTAGAGGAGCACGACGGCGTGCGGAGCCAGGTGGATGGCCTGGCGCACGTAGTCCCCGCCCCAGTACTTGACATCGGAGGTGAGGGAACCGCCATCGACGCTGTTGAGTCCGAAGCCGTCCTGCGAGTCCTCGCGCAGGTCTGGGCCGTGGCGCGTCGGGAAGCCGTTGCCGTGGCCGAAGTAGACCAGCAGGTTGGCGTCCTGGGCGTTGTGCTTGACCGCGTCCCAGGTGGCGTGCGGCGTGAAGATCTCCGTCACGCTCATGCCCTCGTCCTGGGCCTGCTGCGCGAAGTCCCTGGCCTGGCTGAGGTAGTCGTTGGTGTTGTAGCTGGCCGGGCCGACGATGATGACGACCTTCTGGCCGGCACCCGACGTCGCGGCGCGCACCGGAGCGGGTTGCGATACCCCGAACGTGCCGACACCCAGCAGTCCGAGCAGCACGGCGGCAACCAGCGAGCGGGCAATCATGATTCCGCGCGGTCGCGCCAGTCGGCGCTTCGGATCAGGAGGAGAGTCGGGGAGGAGCCGGTGTTCGGCGGGCGATTCAGCGGCATCCCGGGCGGTGACGGGCGCCCTGAAGGATCGGGAGCGGCGGGACGCCCGTTGGGCGCCTATTGGCGACGGCAATAGCTTGCCTCCCATCTGCCGGAACGGCGTGCTGGGGCACACCGACGGTAGGTTTGGCCACTCGATGCAGGATTGGAGCCGACGAGGGACGGGCGGCGGGGGCGGCGAATCGGGTGCCGGCGATTCGACGCTGCTATATCCCCCAGCGCCTGGTTGCGCACCACGTGGGTACGTACCGAATCACTCGATCAGAACTGGCGGTCCGACTGGGGCCGGGACGCGCGGGTTGGTCCTCTGGGACCTCCTGGGGCTTCCTGCTCGGGCGGCGTTCTTCGGTTTTGGCCTCTGATCCCGGACGGCGTCCGGTTCCGTGGAGGATAGCCCCACTGCTGGGCGGTTGTCACCCCTTTTGTTAGGTTCGCGAAAGCTGCCGCGCCGGTGATTCGATGCGCCTGAATCCGCGCTCCAGAATCAGGTCTTGAGTTTCCCAAGGCGCTCGGCGGCCGCGTTCAGGGTCTCGTGGCGCTTGGCGAATACGAAGCGGATCTTGTCGCGGCCCAGCTCACGGCGGGAGTAGAACGAGCTTCCCGGCACGGCGGCCACTCCCGGATGCGCCACGATCTGCCGCGCGAAGCTGACGTCGTCCAGATCGGTCAGGCCGCGGATGTCCGCCATCACGTAGTACGCGCCATCCGGCACGGACGGTCGGAAGCCCGCCGCCTGGAGCGCCGGCACCAGGAGGTCGCGACGCACGCGATAGTCCTCGGCCAGGTTGGCGTAATACGCGTCCGGCATGGCCAGTGCCACGGCGCCGGCCTCCTGGAGGGGCGCCGCTGCGCCGACCGTGAGGAAGTCGTGGACCTTCCGGATCGCGGCCGTGAGCGCAGGGGGCGCGATCGCCCAGCCGATTCGCCAGCCTGTCACGGAGTAGGTCTTGGACATGGCGTTGATGGTCACCGTGCGCTCAGCCATGCCCGGCAGCGTGGCCATGGGGATGTGCGTGCCCGCGTAGAGGATGTGCTCGTAGATCTCGTCGGTGAAGACCACCACGTCGTGCTCGATGCAGAGCTGGGCGATCAGCTGGAGCTCGTCCCGGCTGAACACCTTGCCGGTGGGGTTGTGCGGCGAGTTGAGGACCAGGCCCCGCGTCTTCGGTCCGAATGCCGCGCGCAGCTCGTCCGGATCGATGCGCCAGTCGGGCTCGTGGAGCGTCACGTAACGCGGGACCGCGCCGCTGAGGATGGCGTCCGGGCCGTAGTTCTCGTAGAACGGCTCGAAGACCACGATCTCGTCGCCCGGATCCAGGATCGCGAGCATGGCCGCGATCATCGCCTCCGTCGCGCCGCAGGTGACCGTGATCTCGCGTTCCGGGTCCACCTCCCAGCCGGGATAGTGGTGGGCCGTCTTGGCGGCGATCGCCTGGCGGAACGGACGTGCTCCCCACGTGATGGCGTACTGGTTGACGTCCGCCCGGATGGCCGCCACGGCGGCCTCCTTGATCTCGGCCGGTGCCCCGAAGTCGGGGAAGCCCTGGGCCAGGTTGACCGCGCCATGTTGCACGGCCAGGCGCGTCATCTCGCGGATGACGGATTCGGTGAACGAGTCGGCCTTGCGGGAGGTCCTGGGCATGCCGCGAAGGGTAGGCTACGCAAGATGGTGCCGCTCGACGTTGTCCGTGCCGCGCCCAAGGTGTTGCTGCATGACCACCTGGATGGCGGGCTGCGGCCGGCAACCGTGATCGAGCTTGCCCGCGAGACGGGCTACTCCGGGTTGCCGACAACGGACCCGGAGGCACTCGGACGGTGGTTCCGCCAGGGCGCCGATCGCAAGAGCCTGGAGTTGTACCTGGAAGGCTTCACCCATACCGTCGGGGTGATGCAGACCCCGGAGGCGATCGAGCGGGTCGCCGCCGAGTGCGCCATGGACCTTGCCGAGGATGGCGTGGTCTACGCCGAGGTGCGCTATGCGCCGGAGCTCTCGACGCAGGGCGGGCTGTCGCTCGAGGCGGTCATGGAAGCCTGGCTGGCGGGCTTCCGCCGCGGCGCCGACGCCACCGCGGAGGCGGGCCGGCCGATCGTGATCCGCGCGATCGTCACCGCGATGCGCCAGTTCGCGCGCTCGGTGGAGATCGCCGAGCTGTCGGTGAAGTACCGCGACCAGGGCGTGGTCGGCTTCGACATCGCGGGGCCGGAGGCCGGCTTCCCGCCCAGCCGCCACCTGGACGCGTTCCAGCTGATCCACCGCGCCAACTTCCACGTCACGATCCACGCCGGCGAGGCTTTCGGGCTGCCGTCCATCTGGGAGGCGCTGCAGTGGTGCGGCGCGGAACGGCTTGGCCACGGGGTGCGGATCGTGGACGACATCCATATCCAGCCGGACGGCCACGTGGCCATGGGCGAGCTGGCGGTGTACGTGCGTGACCGCCGCGTGCCGCTGGAGATGTGCCCAACGTCCAACGTCCACACCGGTGCGGTGCCGTCCATCGAACAGCACCCCATCGACCTGCTGCGACGGCTGCGTTTCCGGGTGACCGTCAACACGGACAACCGGCTGATGAGTGGCGTGACCATGTCGTCCGAATTGGCCTTGCTGGGCGAGACGTTCGGCTTCGGCCTCGACGAGATGCAGTGGCTCACGTTGAACGCCATGAAGAGCTCGTTCGCGCCGTTCGACCAGCGGCTCCGGCTCATCAACGGGGTGATCAAGCCGGGATTCGCCCGCCTCATGGCGGACGCTCTCGCCGAGTCGTCCACGCTGGTCTGACGCCGCGCGGCCCGAGGCTGCGAATGCGTGGCCAGCGCGACGGGAGTCGAGCGGGCCCTGTCGACAGGAGATCCCGGACCGGATCGCGGTACGCTGCCTCCGCAATGGCACGTACACGGGTCAGGACACCGTTCCTTGGCCACCGCGCGTCGAACCAGGTGGCGGACCTGGGTCCGGGCGAATCCCTGGCCGGCATTGCGGATGCGGCACCTGCCGGCGACGGCGACGAATCACCGGGCACGCCCGCCGAGCCTGAGGGCCCGGGCCACGATTCCCCAGCCACGGACCCCGAACCGCCGGGCACGCATTCCGAACCGCCGGGCGAAGACAGCCCCGATCAGACCTCGACCCTCGCGGCGATCGCGGACAGCGTCGAATCGGCTGCGGGGACCGTCGCTCAGGCGGTCACGCAGACCACGGCGAGCCTGGTACGTGGAGCGACCGATCTTGCCGCCGGCGCTTCCCGGCGGTTCGATGAGCGGCCGGGAGCCAACGCACGCCGCCAGCGAAGAGCCGCGCGCGAGCCGCTCCCCGTGCTGTGGCAAGTCCATCCGGAGGCGGTCAACGCGCAGCGGCGCGACCTGGGCCTGATCGCGGTACCGGTCGACCAGATTCGCGGCACGGCCGTCGAGGGAGCGCAGCGCGCCGGTGATTACCTGCCCATCCCACGGCTGCGCGGCACCAACTGGGAGGCCCGCTACGCCCGCATCCGGTCCGCCGTCAACCGGATGGCGATGCTACCGCCCATCGAGCTGCTCAAGACCGGCGACGAGTACTGGGTCGTGGACGGGCACAACCGGGTGGCGGTGGCGCGCGAGTTGGGCCAGATCGCCCTGGACGCGAGCGTCGTGGAGCTGCCGCTCCCCGGCGGAGCACGTACGGCACCGGACGCCCTCATCGGCGGCTACCTGGCCGAAGACATCCGAGACGTGCGTGCGGCAGGATCCGGACGCCACAGCCGCACGGCGGGCCCGACCGCTGACCTGAAGAGCACCGAACAGTTGCGACGGGAGTTCGGCCACGACCATCCGGGCGAGGGCGGCACCACGTGATCCGTCGCCTTCAACTCGCGTGGCCGTCCGGGGTGCACGACGGCAAGGCCGGGGCCATCGACAGGCCTCTCCGCATCCTGGCCGTGTCCGACCAGACCGACGAGGGGCTGAACCTGGAGGTCAATCGCGCCGCACTCGGGCGGATCGATGCGGTCATCGGCGCCGGCGACCTGGAGCCGGAGTACCTGGCCCTGCTTGCCGATGCGTTCCGTGCCCCGCTCCTGTATGTCCTCGGCAACCACGACCGCGGCCAAGGCTGGCAGGGGGCGTCCGAGCGGCACCTCCCGGAGCCGATGGCAGATGCTCGCGTCGAGCGACTCAACGGTGTGGACGTCTTCGCGCTGTCGTGGCCGGGAAAGCGCACTGGCCGCCCCGAGCGCGACGAATGGGCTGCGTGGCGGCAGGTCCTGCGGTTCGGACTGCACCACTCGTCCACGCGCCCGCTGATCGTGGTCAGCCACGTCCCGCCGGAAGGGGCCGGCGACGATCCCACCGATCCGTATCACCGCGGCTTCAGCGCATACCGCTGGTTGGCGCGACGGGCAAAGCCTGAGCTCTGGCTGCATGGCCACACCACCGTGGCGACGCAAGCTGGCCCGATGGTCTCCCTGGGCACCACGCGCCTGCTCAACGTGACCGGCGCTGTCCTGATCGAGCTGGATTCCCGGCCGGGCGCGAGCTCAACCGCTGCGGCGTGAGCAGGCTGCGTCAGGCTGCCAGGTCCAGGGCGATCTCGGGATCCTCCGCCAGCAGCGTGCTGGTGCCGCACTGCTCGCAGCGGTACTCCTGGCTGAAGCTGGTGAAATCGACTGGTGCGTCTTCCTCGCACCACGGGCAAGTGATCACGACCATCTGGTACCTCCTTCCGGCCCGCGGTTGCGGGTCCTCTGATGGAGGTGACCTTCCGATGAGCGCGTGCCAGCTTGTCTGTCACAACATCCGAAGCGGTCCGGGAATCGAAAGACCCGAAGAAGCCTCCGGTTCGATTCACCCGGACTACCGGCAAGCCGGCGATCCCGATGTCCGTCACCGAGGGCCCCTTCGGGCTGAGAAGAAGATAGCCGCGACGCGACGGCCGCGGCAAGGGTGCTTATCCACGAGTTTCGGGCCAACGCCAGAGTTATCCACGGACCATCCCCGAATCGCGATCTCGGGGATGATGCGCGGAAGCGCAACGGCGGCCGGTTGGAGATACGCATGAACGATCCGTTTCAGGGACCAGGTGATTCGCCGCGGTCCGGCGCACCGCAGCCGAGCTGGTTGCCACCTGGCTGGACGCCGACACCACCGCAGCTGGGTCCTCAACCGGATCCGCGGCAGCAGCCCCAGGGGCCGTGGTACCCGCAGCCCGGGCCGCTCTCCCCCGTCTCGGTTGGATGGTCGCCGCCCCCGCCTCCGCCGCCGGTTCGCTACGGCCTTGCCAGGATCCTCGGCCTGGCCGTCGCCCTGGTGCTCGTCTTTGCCGTGGGTTTTGCGGCCGGTGGGCTGCCCGCAACCAACTCCCCGGCCGCCACGCCCTTCCGAACGCTGGCACCGCTGGTCACCCAGGTGCCGACCGAACCCGGGGCCACGCAATCCGGGGGCACCCAGCCTGCCGAAACCCAACCCGGGGATACGCCGCAGCCGGAGCCCACGGGAGCCGGACCGGGCGCCACCGTCCCCCCGAACGTGCCCTCCGACTTCGGCGTCTTCTGGGAAGCGCTCAAGCTTGTCCAGGACAACTTCGTCGACGCCAGCAAGGTGACCGACCAGAACCTCACCTGGGGAGCCATCCGGGGCATGGTCGACGCATTGGGCGACACCGGCCACAGTGACTTCCTCACGCCGGACGACCTCAAGGCGGACAACGATTCGCTCAACGGCCACGTCAGCGGTATCGGCGTGGTGGTGGACAGCCGGAACGTGCCACCCACGATCGTCACCGTGATCCCCAACTCACCGGCGGCGGGAGCCGGCCTGCGCCCCGGCGACATGATCCTCGCCGTCGACGGCACCAGCACCGAGACGCTCCAGCCGTCGGAGATCGTGACCCGCATCCGGGGCCAGGCCGGCACCTCGGTGACGCTCAGCATCCAGCATGCCGGCGACAGCTCGCCGGTGGACGTCTCGATCGTCCGCGCAGACGTCTCCGTTCCGGCATCCACCTGGGGCATGGTGCCCGGCACGCAGATCGCGGACATCCACGTCCAGCAGTTCTCGTCCGGTGCCGCCAAGGCTGCTCAGGACAACATCCAGGCGGCCCTGGCGGCCGGCGCGCAGAAGATCGTGCTGGACCTGCGCGGCAACCCGGGCGGCTACGTCAACGAGGCCATCACGCTGGCCAGCCAATTTCTCCCAGAAGGCGCGACCGTCTACCAGGAGAAGGATCGTGCGGGCAACATCGTCCTCAACAAGGCGGAGCCGGGCGGGCTCGCGGTGAGCCTGCCGCTGGTCGTCCTGGTAGACCAGGGGAGCGCCAGTGCGGCCGAGATCGTGGCCGGATCCATGCAGGGCAACAAGCGCGCTCAACTAGTGGGCGAGAAGACCTTCGGCACCGGAACGGTGCTCGATACCTACATGCTGTCGGACGGCTCGGCCATCCGGCTCGGTGTGCGCGAGTGGCTCACGCCGACCGGTGACACCATCTTCGGCAAGGGCATCACGCCGGACGTGGTCGTCGCCCTGCCGACGGACGGCACGGCGCTGGACGCCGCACAGCTGGTGCCCATGTCCGCGGCGGACTTCGCCGCGTCCAAGGACACGCAGCTGCAGAAGGCGGTAGCCCTCCTTACGGGGCCGTAGCGAGGACTACGACGAGGACTCGCTGGCGGTAGCCGGCTCGAAGCTGACGCGGACGGTCCGCTCGTCTGCCCCACGCACGATCACCAGCTCGATCTCGGTGGCACCACCGAGACCACTGAGGGCGTCGAAGAGGTCGTCGGCGCCCGCTGTCGGGTGGCCGGCGGCGGAGACGATCAGGTCACCGACGCTGACACCGGCCGCCTCGGCCGGGCTGCCGTCCTCGACTTCCCGAACGAGCAGGCCGTCGCGCTCCGGAAGCCCCACCGCGCGCCGCATCCGGCGCGCCGCCCAGGACGGCGCGATGCCGATGCCGAGTCGCGGCCGCTCCGGTTCCTGGCCGCGTGCCAGGGCATCGACGCGTGCCTTGAGGGACGCGTCGGCGGGAATGGCCAGGTAGAACCCGCCACCGACGCGATTGGTGTTGAGACCCACGAGGTGCCCGGCGGCGTCGAGCAGCGCGCTCCCGGACGAGCCGGGCGCCATCGGGGCCGTGTGCTCGATCGAGCCGCTGATGCGCCGGCCGCGCGGGCCGCGGAACGCGCGTGAGACGCTGGAGACCAGGCCCCACGTGACCCGCACGTCCTGCGATGTGGAAGCCGCCGCGAAGACCGGCAGTCCGACGGCGACGCTGCCTTCAGCGGCCCATTCGAGGGCCGTGGCTCCCGTCGTGTCCGCGGTGATGACCGCCAGGTCGCCGTCGGTGTCCACCGCGGCAACCTTGCCGTCCGCGGTCCGCCCGTCGGCGAAGGAGAGCGACACCTCGTCGCCGTGGACGTTGTGGGCGTTGGTGAGCACGACGCCGTCGCGGACGACCACGCCGCTCGCGCTCCGCCAACCGCCGTCGATGCGGACCACGCTCTTGCGTGCCCGTTCCGCGACCGTCTGAACGGCCGCCTGAAGCTCGTCGAGTGCTGCCATGGGATTCTTGGACTCCAACCTCGAGACGCCCTGACCGCTTCTGCGCGGGCAGTGACTTGTAAGTTGCAAGTTACACCGTCAGACTGCCGTCGTGCAAGAGATCGATCCACCCGCCGTCGCCGCTAGCATGGAGACGATGCCCGAGCCGCCTGCCAGTTCGCCGCTGAGCCACGCCCTGGATCGCGTCGGCGATCGCTGGTCGCTGCTGCTGGTGGAGGCGCTGCTGGACGGCCCGCGGCGCTTCAACGAGTTGCTGGAGCAGCTTCCGGGGATCGCGCCCAACATCCTGACCGCCCGGTTGCGCAGCCTGGAACGCACGCGGATCCTGTTCGGGGAGGCGTACTCACAACGACCCGTCCGTCTGGCCTACCGCCTGTCCGCGGAAGGGGAGGAGCTGGCGGGCGTGCTGCGCCTGATGGCCGCCTGGGGATCCGGACCCGGCGAATCCAACGAAGGATTGCGCCACGCAGCCTGCGGCACGCCGCTGGAAGCGCGCTGGTATTGCCCGACCTGCGCCAGGTCGACCGACGACGACGAAGCCTCCAGCCTCCGTTTCGCCTGAGGGCGCAGCCCTGGACCACGGCCCCGGACGGCTTCCGGATATCACCGGACTGCACCAGACCACACAAAAGTACCCCAGTCCTAACAGGCCATGCCGTCTGGGACCATCGGAAGGGTGGTCGCGGAAAGCCACTGACCCGAACCTGAGCAGCATCTCGAAGCCGCGCCGCACCGAGCGCCGCGGCAAGAACCGTCGCTGGAGGGTGACGGGAGGCTGGAAGGGAACCTGCTGTGACCATCCGAGGACTGCGACTGCTCCCGAACGCGCGCGTGGCCATCGCGGCCGCCGCCCTGATGTGCCTGACCGGGCTGGCCATGCCGGCAACGGCCGCACGCCACGAGAGCGACTCGCGACAGCTCGGCCAGTTCATGTGGGGACTCGCCGGCCAGGAGTCGGGCTGGAACTACACCGCGCGCAACCCCTACTCAGGCGCTTTCGGTCGCTACCAGGTGATGCCGGACAACTGGGCAAGCTGGTCGCGTCAATACCTGGGCGCTGGCTGGCATGACCAGAGCCCGCTCAACCAGGAGCTGGTGGTGCGCGCCAAGGTCGCGGCGCTCTATCAGTGGCTGGGCGACTGGCCGCGCGTGGCGTACTGGTGGCTGTCAGGCAACACGGATGCCAGCCGCTCCGCGTGGAGCGCCGTGGGGAAGCGTTACGTGAGCAACGTCATGTCGTTGATGTCCCGCGCGCCCAAGAACCCGGCCAGCCTGCCGAGCGATCCCGCGGCCGCCACCGGCCTGCCGGTCAACGCCGGAGACTGGCGCGTCACCATCAAGCCGGCCAAGATCCGCAGCGTCATCAGCTACGGCTTCCGGCGCATCGGCCGCACGGCTGCGGGTGAAGTGTTCCGGGTGCGCCAGGCGCAGTGGAATCCGCACCACGACGTGATCTGGCTGCGCATCCAGGCAGCCGATGGCACGTCCGGCTGGGTCAACGCCCGCAAGACACTGCCGGCCGCCGCTCGCTGACATACGATCCCGGGGTGACCGAGAACGACCGGCCGTCCCCATCCTGGCTCCCGCCGACGGCCGGCTGGGCGCCGCCGCCACCTGACTGGGCGCCGCCCGCGCCGATGATCGTGCAGCCGGTGCGGCTGGACGGGCGCATCGTGCGGCTGGAAACCCTGGAGGACGGGCACATTCCTGGGCTGATGGCGGCCGGGTCCAACCTGGACCTGTGGCGCTGGACGGTCGAGTGGTTGGACACGCCGGAGAAGCTGCGGGCGTATCTCGCCTTCGCCGAACGGTCCCGGGATGACGGGACGCAGTTGCCCTTTGTGACCATCGCCCAGGAGACCGGCCAGGTCATCGGCAGCACGCGCTTCCTGAACATCGACCGGCCCAACCACCGCCTGGAGATCGGCTACACCTGGGTCGTGCCGGCCTGGCAGCGCAGCGGCGTCAACCTGGAGGCCAAGCTGCTGCAGCTCACGCATGCCTTCGAGACGCTCGCCTGCCGCCGCGTGGAATTCAAGACGGACTCGCTCAACGACAAGTCGCGCAACGCGCTGTCCGGCATCGGCGCCTCGTTCGAGGGCATCTTCCGCAACCACATGATCAGCCAGGGCGGCCGCATGCGGCACTCCGCCTACTACAGCGTGATCGACGACGAGTGGCCGCAGGTCAAGCACGGCCTGGAAGCCCGACTCGAGACGCACACGGGCGCTACCTGACGGGCGGCGTTGCGACCCGTGGTTGGCGCCGCCCCGTGTTGCAGCTGAGGTCGACAAACAGCCAAGCGGGCCGCCCGAATGAGTCCGCCTGACGCATCCACGGCCGGACGTTGCGGGCGATGTCGCGAAAAGGCCACTGAGAGTTGCCTGTGACGCTGGAGCCACTTCACCGGCCACACTCGTTGGCCGTTTGACGACATCCCATGCACGCGGCCGGGCTCGGCGCCCGGCGGTGCCTCACACGTGCCCGGCGGCCCGCCCGGTCGCGGCGGTCCGTTGCGAGCTGGGACCGGGCGCATAGCGCGCCTGTTCCCGTCCGCAGCTACTCGACGCTGACGATCCGGTAGGTCAGCTCGCGCCCGGGGAGTTGCGCGGTCACGGTATCGCCGGCGCGGTGCCCGATGATGGCCTTGCCGATCGGCGATTGATTGGAGATCCGGCCGTTCGCCGGATCCGCCTCGGTCGAGCCGACGATGTGGAAGGTGACCTCGTCACCGTCCATGTCCACGCGCACCACCGAACCCAGCATCACCTCGCCGCTTCGGTCAAGCTCGATCACCACCGCGCTGCGCACCATCTGCTCGATGGTCCGGATGCGGCCCTCCAGGAACGACTGCTCGTTGCGGGCCGCCTCGTAGTCGGCGTTCTCACGGAGATCGCCGAGCTCGCGCGCGTGCTTGACGCGAAGGATCACCTGCGGTCGCTTGACCGTGCGCAGCTCCTCCAGCTCCGTTTCCAGGCCCTTGAGCCCGTCCGCGGTGAGGTGGGTCGCGTCAGCCTGGGGCCCGCCCGCGTCCCGCGAGGAACGTCGCTTCCCGGTCGCGCGCCGCACGGGCACGGAACTCGTGCCGGCCGCGGCAGCCGCGGTGGCCTTTCGGCGTTTGGTCGCGGCCGCGGCCGCCGTCGCGCGCTTGGCGCTGAGGCTGGGGGGCTCCACCACGTTGCCCTCGTCGCCGAACGGGTTGGCGATCCCCGTTTCACGCCGCTCGCCCGTGGCCGTCTCCAGGACCGCCCACGGCAGGATGGGCATGCCGGCCGGCAACGTGCCCCGGTCCGCCACGGGTACGCCCTCGGCGAACAGGGACAGCATCCCGTCCTCGTACTCCTCCGGCGCCTCCGTCTCGGCCCACCAGACGCGCAACCGGTCGAGATCGCTGAGGGTCTTGAGCCAGTGGCCACCCGGATGGGGCCTGCGGTCGCCGAGGCGCGTGGCGTACGCGGCACCGACGCGTCCGCCGAGGCTCTTGTTCGTTCGGCCGATGTAGAGAACGCGCTGTCGCGGCAGCCAGAAGCTGGCCAGGCGCGCGGCGAGTGCGGACTGCGTCGGACGTTCCCCGTCCAGCAGCAGCGCCGGCGCCCGTTGCAGCCAGGCCAGGACGGCACGGCTGTCGATGGGCGCGGCTTCCGTGCCGGCGGTCAGTTCGACGACGAAAATTCCCGGTGCGCGGCTCCGGACTGGCTGGCCCCAGGTCACCGGCCCGTCCGGCATGAGGCCGGCCGCGCGCATGAGCTCGAGAGCGGTCGGATCGTTGGGCATGGCGCAAGCGTGACACAGGAGCGCGCGACCGGCTCGCCACGCGCGGTCAAGAGCGGCTAGACTCCCCGGGCGCGACCACGCCGCTCCGGGGCCAGGACGTGGATCGCCAGTCAGAGGTCGTCTTGGCGCAGCTCACCGCGATCCCCAAACCCGCTCCCGCACGCGACTTGTTGACGCGAACAGAGGCAGAGACTCGGGCGGGCCGCGTGAGCGACGTGGACTACCAGCTCCACGTGGACCTGCCCGGAGATGGCATCCATTACTCGGGCGACGTCACGCTGACGTTCTCCGTCAGTTCGCGTGATGACCCGCTCTTCATCGATTTCAAGGGCGAGCGGATCACGCGCCTCACCGTCAACGGACAGGCCGTGGAAGCCGATCTGCGGGACAACCGCATCTGGCTCGCTGGTTCACTGCTGGCGCCCCGGAACACCGTGCGCGTCGAGTACCGGAACCGCTACGACGACACCGGGGACGGCTTCCACCGCTTCGTGGACCCGGAGGACGGCGACGTCTACGTCTACTCCAACTTCCAGCCGTTCGCGGCGCACCGCCTGTTTCCGTGCTTCGACCAGCCGGACCTGAAGGCCTCCTACCGGCTCAGCGTGGACAGCCCGGCCGAGTGGGCCATCGTCTCGGCGTCGATCGAGGAATCCGTGGAATCGCTCGGCGAGGGTCGCAGCCGCCACCGGTTCCACGTCACCGAGCGGTTCAGCACGTATCTCTTTCCGCTGATCGGCGGCCCGTACGAGGTGGTGCGCGACCAGCACAACGGCATCCCGCTAGGCCTCTACACGCGGCGCTCGCTGGCGCGCCAGATGACCGTCGATGCGGAGGAGCTGTTCGCCGTCACCAAGCAGGGTTTCGACTATTACGCGGACCTGTTCGCCACGCCCTTCCCGTTCTCCAAGTACGACCAGTTGTTCATGCCCGAGTTCAACGCCGGTGCCATGGAGAACGTGGGCGCCGTGACCATCCACGACAGCTTCGTGTTCCGTGACCCGCCAACGGACACGCAGCGCCTGGAGCGCGCGGAGGTGATCCTCCACGAGCTCGCGCACATGTGGTTCGGGAACCTGGTGACCATGCGCTGGTGGGACGACCTGTGGCTCAACGAGAGCTTCGCCACCTACATCTCGTTCCTGGCCCTCACGGAGGCCACCCGCTTCACGACCGCATGGCGCACGTTCAACGGCGGCACCAAGCTGCCCGCGTACCGTGCGGACCAGTTGCCGACCACGCACCCCATCTCTGCCGATGCCACGGACACGGACACGGCGGTCCTCAACTTCGACGACATCACGTACGGCAAGGGCGCGTCCGTGCTCAAGCAACTGGTCGCGCGCATCGGCCACGCTGCGTTTCGCGACGGCATGCGCACCTATTTCGGGCGACATGCCTGGGGGACCGCCACGCTGGCGGACTTCCTGGCCGCCCTGGAGCATGGCAGCGGCTCGGACCTGGGCGAGTGGGCACGCCTGTGGCTCGAGACGTCGTCGCTGAACACGATCAACGCCGAATACGGGGTTGCGGATGGCCAGGTGACATCGCTTCGGGTGGAGCAGACCGCGCCGGCGGCGTACCCCACGTTGCGTCCCCACGCCATGCATGTCGGCCTGGTGATCGAGGGGCCCGGCGGTCTGCAGATCCGCTCACTGCCGGCGGCCATCGATGGCCCGGCTGCGGACGTTGAGGGCGCGACCGGCCTGCCGGCGCCGCTGCTGGTCTTTCCGAACCACGGGGACGACGACTACGCGCTCGCGCGCCTGGACCCGCAGTCCATCGACTTCGCGCTCACGCGGCTCCACGAGTTGGACGATCCGCTTCTGCGTCAGCTCCTCTGGACGGCGCTGTGGGACATGGTCTGGGACGTCCGTCTGCCGTCGACGGCGTTTCTCCAGGCCGCGCGTCTGAACCTGCCGCTGCAGGACGACCTGGAGCTGCTGGAGAGTGTCCTGGGCCGCGCCACCGTGGCCCTCTACGCGTACGTCCCGCACGATCGGCGGGAGGCGGAGGCCGGCGAGCTGCTGGTGACGGCGCTCGAGGCCATCCGCACGGCCCCGTCCCGGGACGCCCGGACCATCTGGATGCGCGCCGCGATCAGCATCTCCGCGTCACCCGAGCATTTGGAGCCGCTGTTCGACCTGGTGGACGGACGGGCGCACGTGGACGACCTCACGATCGACCAGGACATGCGCTGGGCGCTGGCCATCAAGGGCGTGGCGTACGGCTCCGAGGAGGCGGAGGAGCGCCTTGCCGCCGAGCGCCTGCGGGATCCGTCCGATCGCGGTCAGCGCAACGTCATCCGTGCCGCCGCGGCACGTCCGACGGACATCGCGAAGCAAGAGGCCTGGGAGCGGATCAACGGCGAGGGCTTTGGCTCGTACCAGCTGACGCGCGCGGCCATGCAGGGCTTCCAGTCGCTGCGCCAGCGAGAGCTGTTGCTGCCGTTCCGTGAGCCGTTCTTCGACGGGCTGCGGCAAGTGTTCGCGTCCAGGGACCACCCGTTTGCGCGGGCTTACCTGGTGACCATGCTTCCGGACCTGTGGGCGGAACCGGAGGTGCTGGAGCGGTCGCGGCAAGTCCTTGCCTCGCTGGACCCGGACGAGCAGGCGCTGGACCGCCTGCTGCGGGAACGCATCGACGACATGGGACGCGCCATCCGCGCTCGGGCGCTGGTGGAAGCAGAAGGCTAAGGTTCGCCAGGCCCGTCGTCGGTGCCGAGGTGGCGGCGACTTGCCCAAATACCGGCCGGGGCGATGCATGGAGTACTCGGACGGAGCAAACGCTCGGTTGCGAGCCGCGCGCGGTCGACCGTGTGTCGCTGCTGAGCGCGGAATCGTCGACAACTGGCGCTGACGAAGCCTCACGAGCGGAAGCCAGTCCGGCCAACAATGCTGGTGGCGTTATGTGGCCAGAACCGGCACGTGGATCCGGCACCACGATGATGAGGCCGGCAGCGTCGCCTCAGCCTGAAGTGGCGGCGGCTCCGGTGCGGGACGACGTGCGGCGCGGGGCACGGGAACGGGCGGCTCCGCCCGAGCTGGACGTCCGTCGTCCCTCCGGAGCGCGGCGCTCCGGGCGCGAGTTCTGGTCCGGCTCGAAGCCCTCGATGATGCGCACCGGGAGGTCGCGCTTCAACAGGCGGTTGACCTGCTTGAGCTGATCTTCCTCCTCGAAGCTGACCAGCGTGATGGCGTGCCCTTCCAGGCCGGCGCGACCCGTACGCCCGATGCGATGGACGTAGTCCTGCGCATGCATCGGTAGCTCGAAGTTGACGACGTGCGGGAGCGCCTCGATGTCCAGGCCACGGGCGGCGACGTCCGTGGCCACCAGCACGCGCACCTCTCCGTTCTTGAACGAGGTCAGCGCCTTCTCGCGTTCGCCCTGCGTACGGTCGCCGTGAATGGCGGTGGCATCCACGCCGTCCCGGTCGAGCCAGGAAGCCAGGCGGGCGGCCATGTGCTTGGTCCGCGTGAACACCAGCACCTGCTTGAGGTCCCGCTTGCGCACCAGGTAGGCCAGCAGCTCGCGCTTGCGATCCGCATCGACCAGGTAGACCACCTGCTCGACCGATTCCACGGCGGAGATGGTCGGCGAGACGTCCACCTGGGCGGGGTCCGTCAGGAAGGTCTTGGCCAGCGCTCGGATGTCCGGTGAGAAGGTGGCCGAGAACATGAGGTTCTGCCGCTTGGCCGGGAGCATGGCAATGATCTTGCGGATGTCGTCGATGAAGCCCATGTCCAGCATGCGGTCGGCTTCATCGAGAACCAGGATCTCCACCGAGCCGAGGTTGACGCCACGGCTGCCGGCGTGGTCGAGCAGACGGCCGGGCGTGGCGACCAGGATCTCCACGCCGGCCAGCAGGGCTTTCTGCTGCGGCTCCATGGGCACGCCGCCGTACACGACCACGGACTTGAGCGGCACGTACCTGCCGTAGGCCTTGACGCTGTCGGCGATCTGCACGGCGAGCTCGCGCGTGGGCGTGACGATGAGCGCGCGGACGGGGTGCCGCGCCGGCGAGAAGCTGGTGTTGGAGTGCTGCTTCAGCATCTGGAGCATTGGGAGCACGAAGGCGGCGGTCTTGCCGGTGCCGGTCTGCGCGCGGCCCATCAGGTCACGGCCTGCAAGCACGTAGGGGATGGACTGTTCCTGGACGGCGGTTGGCTCGACGTAGCCTTCCTCACGCACGGCGCGGAGGATCTCGGGACTCAGCCCGAGGTGGTCAAACGACATGGGATCTCCGGGGTGGGACGGTCCCCCGCATTGGCTCGGTCCAGGGCCGTCGGACGGTTGATGTGGAGGTCGCGCCCTGTGGCGCGGGCACCGACCGAGAGGTGCCGACGAATGCTCCGTTCGTGTTCTGAGTGTACGCGATCATTCGTTGGTGGGAATCAGCCGAAAGGCAGGGCCTGCGCCGAGTTGCTCGGCGGGCGTGCCGTAGGCAAGGATCAACGCCGTGATGGCGTGGTTGCGCTCGGCGCCGTGGAGTGGCTGAGCGCGGTAGCCGGCGGTGCGGCCCTCGCGGGTGACGCGGCACTCGGGCTGCGCGATCAGGTTGAGACCCCAGTGCGTGTGGTCGTCGGAGGCAGAAACCAGCAGGCCGCCGTCCGACTCCTCCACAAAACCGACGGCCGTCACGATCGGCCGGCCGGACCTCCGACCGCGCGTCTCGATCAGGATGACCTTGCCCCACTCAGCGAGTTCGTCGCTCATGGGGTCACGCCTGAGGTCCGCGCTCACTGCGAGGCGTCCCGGCCGGCATCTCCGGCATCGCCGGAATCGAGCGCGGCATCAAGGGCAGCGAGTTCGCGGCTGACGACCAGCGGCTGGCGATGCTGGCGCGGGCCGGGCGCACTGGCGTTCAGGCGCAGCACGGCATCGTTGTAGCGGCTCACGGCCGCCGTCATGTCGCGATGGAGCGTGCGCCGCATGAGCGGCAGGCTGCGGCCGGCGCGCACGATGAGCGCGTCACGCCTGGCCAGGCCATCGCGGGCGTCCTTGTCCGCCTCGATCCATGGGGGTGCCACGCCCGCGCTTCCGAGCATCTCGTACGCCAGCGCCATCTCCCCGGCATACGGGTTGCGGCGATCCGGGAGTGGTTTGCCGTGAAGCGGCAGCTGATCGAACTCACCGCGCTCCTGGGCCTCGCGGATCAGGCGCTCGGAGAGACTCTCCCAGCTGCGAGCCGCGAAGGGCGTGCCCTCCGCGTCGCGGCGAATCGGGCTCATGCGTTGAGGCTCGTGAAAGTGGCCGACGGGCCGGGTCGCCCGGCGGTCGGAGTGCGCGACGCCGTCAGTGAGGACGGGCGGCGACGGGCTCCGGCCGGGGGGTCTTGATCCGCCGGTAACTGCCGCAGATGGGGCAGGTGGCGCTGGTCCCCGCGTCGTCGAGGACCATGAAGGTGGTGCAGCCGTTGGTGCTGCAGAGGAGACGGCGGGACGCCGCCGAGCGACGCAGCCTGCGCTGCGCGTGGGACCGCTGGCTGAAGCCTGCGGCGGTGAAGGTACGGGACAACATTTCCGGTATTCGCTTTCCGACGAGCACTCCGCGGTGTTTGATGCGGGCTCGCCATGACTGATATGGCGCTCAACGACGGTGTGGGTCGGAGCGGGTTCGTTCGGTCCTGCGCTCTGCGCGCGAGCCGTTCATCACGATGCTCGCAGCGAATGGTGCGCACGGGAACCAGCCAGAAGTCTAGTCGAGATGCTCCGATCGTGCCAGAAGTCCCGGCCGGGGCGGTTGTCCGCGAGCCTCACGTCCGCCGGCGGGTTGCCGTTTCGACCGCGATGAGCGAGATGACCAGCCCGACAGCCACCAGGACCATGCGCGTGACCAGGCCGCGCCGTTCCCGTGCGGATCGACGCGTTGTCCGCCGTGTGCGGCGCGCTTCGGCGGTGGGCAATTCGGGCGTGGAACGCTCAACAGCCGGCTCCTCGGGCTCCACGATCACCGCGATCTGCTCGAGTTCCACGGCCAGGTCCGGCTCCGGGGCAGGCTCGACCAGGACGTTGGAAGGCCGGAAGAGGAGATCGATCGGGTCGGCGATCGCATGCGCAGCGGCGGTGGATCGCAGGCCGGGGACCGTCCACCACTCGAGCGGGAACGGCTGCGTGGTGATGGTCACGTACGGAATCCCGCCTTCGAGTTCGCCCCACGGAGCGCGGAAGGATGACTGGTCCAGACTCGATGGCGCATCAGACGAGGAAGGAGAGCTTCCATTGGGCAGCCAGCCGTTGCGTCCGTGCATGACGCCGACCAGGCGCCGGCGGCTGCCATAGGCCAGGCGCGGAGGCGCGGCTGCCTCAGAGATCGTTGGTCGCGCCGGCACTCGGAACACCGTTGGCCTCCAGAAAGCTCCACATCTAGTGGACGGCCGTCGCCGACGATACAACATCTAGTGATGCAGTGGCAAGGTGCCTGGAGCGGCCGATGCGCTGAGGAGCACGCTTGCCCTCCGCTCGACCGCTACCATGCGCTGGTGTCAACGCATCCCGATCGCCTCTACTTCACGGAAGACGACCAGGCCAATGCCCTGCTCGCCAGCGACCCGATGGCGTTGCTCATCGGCTTCCTGCTGGACCAGCAGGTCAGCGTCCTGAAGGCCTTCGGGGGCCCATTGGAGTTGAAACGGCGGATCGGCTCGCTGGACGCGCGCCACATCGCAGACATGGATCCGGCCGCACTCGACGCGGCCTTTCGCGAGCGGCCCGCGCTGCACCGCTTTCCCGGAAGCATGGCCGGCAAGGCGCATGAGCTGGCCGTGGCCATCGTGGAGCGCTACGACGGAGATCCGACGCGGATCTGGAACCAGGCGGCGGACGGTGCGGACCTGGAGCGGCGCTTCCGCGCACTGCCCGGCATCGGCGAGATGAAGGCCAGTTCGCTGGTCGGCATTCTCGGCCGGCGTTTCGGCGTCCAACCTCCGGGTTGGGAGGCGGCCTCCAAGCGCCATCCGACGCTGGCCGACGTGGATTCCCTCGAATCGCTCGGACGCTACCGCGAGGCCAAGGCGGCCATCAAGGCGCAGCAGCGCGGCCAGGCCGACTGATCGGCCGCAGCGCCGGGTCACCGGCGCGCTTTCAGGCACATTTCAGGGAATCGGGCTACAACGAGATCCCGGGAACGCGGATCGCAGGGTCTGCGCGGTCTCGGAGCAGCCCGAGGTCCCATGCACCTGCTCGTCGTCGAGGATGATCCGCCGCTCGGCCGTATGTTGCGCCGCCTGCTCGGCGACGACCGTCACGTGGTGGAGTTGGCCTCCACGGGACGTGAGGGGCTGGAACTTGCGGACGGCATCAACGGCCTTGATGCCGTGATCCTGGACCTTGGTTTGCCGGACATGGACGGCCTGGACGTAGCCCGGCGCCTGCGGCAGCGCGGCTCGACACTGCCCATCCTGATGCTCACCGCGCGAGACTCCGTGCGCGACCGGGTGCGCGGGCTGGACGCCGGCGCCGACGACTACCTGGTCAAGCCGTTCGCGTACGAGGAGCTTTCGGCGAGGCTGCGGGCACTCTCGCGGCGCGGCTCTGCCGCGCCGACCCGCACGGACGCCGAGCTTCGGGTGGGCCCGATCTGCCTGGATGAAGCGCGTCGACTGGTGACGGTCGGCAAGCGCCGTGTCGAGCTCAGCCCGCGCGAGTTCGCGCTCCTCGAGTGCATGCTGCGCCACCCCGACCAGGTGCTCTCGCGCGATCAGCTGCTGGACCACGCGTGGCCCGCCGGCGTGGCCGTCACGCTCAACAGCGTCGACGCCTACGTCTCCTTCCTGCGCAAGAAGCTGGGTACCGATGGCGGAGAGTTGATCCAGACCATCCGCGGCGTCGGTTATCGGCTGGTCGCCGGCTGAGCAGCCTGGAACGCACCGTGACGGTCGGGCCCGAAACGCGGCTGCTCCGCCGGACGCGCCGCCAGCTCGTCCTGTGGAGTGCGGGCAGCACGCTCGTGGTGCTGGTGCTGCTTGGCGGGCTGGTGTACGTGGCCATGGCCCAGCAACTTTCCAGCGCGGGCGAGGCCCAACTTCGCGACCGCGCGAATGCGCTGGTGGATGTGGCCGACCGGGCCACCGGCGGGCGCGGGCCACGCGGCCCGCGGGACGTCTCCATCGCGCCGGATCCCGGTTCGCTGGGAATCGTGGTCGGTGGCCAGTTCGCGGGTACCACCGCGGTGGTCATCGCCCCGAGCGTGGACCTGTCCACTGCCACCGTGTACGACGCCGTGGGTGCGCAGGCGGCGCGCTCTGGCTCGACCACCGTCACCGAGACCGTCATCGACGGAACGCCGGAGCGGGTGCTCTCCGAGCCGATCCAGACGCACCTGGGTCTCTACGTGCTCCAGGTGGTCTCCGACCGATCTGATGAGCTGCGCACCCTCCAGGTGACGGTCACCGTGCTGGGCCTGGCCGGCCTGGCCGCAGTTGCGCTGGCCGCCGCGGTCGGGTGGCTGTATGCCGGGCGCGCCCTGGTCCCCATGCGCGAATCCATCCGCCGCCAGCGCGAATTCGCGGCCGACGCGAGCCACGAGCTGCGGACGCCGCTGACCGTGATCCGCGGCAACCTCCGCACCCTTGCCGCGGGTTCCACCCACACGCCGGCCCAAGAGGAAGCCCTTGGCGACATCGAGACCGAGGTCACGCGCATGGGATCGCTGGTCGAGCAGTTGCTGCTGCTCGCTCGCAGTGATTCGGACGCGCTGGAGCTGGAACTGGGCAATGCCGACCTGGCCGAGGAGGCCACCGACGCGCTGGAGGGTTTCGCGCCCGTCGCATTGGGCAAGGGCGTTCGCCTGGAGCTGGACGTGGAACCGGCACCGCTGCGCGGCGACGGGTTCCGGCTCCGGCAGCTGGTGAGCATCCTGGTCGACAACGCGGTGCGCCACGCCCCGCCACAAGGGCAGGTCCGCGTGACGGTTCGCAAGGCCGGTGGACGGGCGATGCTGAGCGTCGAGGACAACGGTCCGGGCATCCGCCCCGATGACCTGCCGCGCGTTTTCGACCGCTTCTGGCGCGCGGCGGATGCGCCCGTTGGAGGTTCCGGTCTCGGGCTGGCGATTGCCGCCTGGATCGTGGAACGCCACGGCGGCCGCATCCGCGTGGAGAACCGCCAGGCCGGTGGCGCCCGGTTCATCGCGGAGTTGCCGGCGGGCTGAGTGGTCCGGCGACCGTCCGGCTGACCGAGCGTCGCGCCACCTCCGACCCCGAAATGAAACACGCCCGCAAGGCACCTGAGCCCGGACGACACCTTGTCCGGGGTTGCATGCCGGGCGTAGGATTCCGGTCAGAGGTGATGCAGAGCGTGACGACCGATCGCCGCCTTCCGGATCTCAAGATCCGTCGGAGCATCCACGTGTCGACATGGCACGCATCGCTGCCGAGCACTGCCGATCGAACCCGCGGCTCGAGCAACCTCGCGTCCAGGCCCCGAGCGGGCAACTACAGCAGGGACACCAGGGCCGGCACAGCCGCGTGACCTGGGGCGTGTGAGGCCGCTGGGGCTTCCGCCCAGGGACCACAACCCTTCTCAACAGATACGACCCACGTTCGCCGTGAACGTGGGTCGAAGGATTCTCTGCGTCCGAACGGGGCCCTAATAGGGGTCGGGGTTCGGCTCTCCCCGCGGTGGGTTCAGGCGCACCACCACGCGCGGCGTCGCGCGATCGTGGGGATAGGGCACCAGCTCGAATTCGCCCGGATGCCCGGCCCGGAGGGCATGCTGGAGCTCGTGGACGGAGCGGTTCATGAGGGCCACGTCGGCGACGTCACGGGCGAACGCCTCAAGTTCCGCGCGGGTGCGCCAGCGGGCATACACGTCGATGGCCTCGTAGCCATCCGCGAGCCAGGCGATGCGCACGGAACCGTCCAGTTGCTCCACTTCTGGATGGTAGCGATCCAAAGCCGCCGGTACACTCGGGCGCATGACCGACCACGTGATCACCGACCCCGACGTCGAGGCCTATTGCGCCGCCCACACCTCCGCCGAGCCGCCCTATCTCGCCGCGGTGGATGCGGATACACGCGCCAGCTTCGGATCCCTGTCCGTCATGCTCACCGGGCGATTGGAGGGCCGCTTCCTGACGCTGCTGGCGGCCATGCTCGGCGCGCGACGCATCCTGGAGATCGGCACCTTCACCGGTTACTCGGCGCTCTCCATGGCCGCGGGGATGCCGGAAGGCGGACGGCTGGTCAGCTGCGAGATCGAACCCGGGCATGCCGCTGTCGCGCGCGGCAACATCGCGGCATCGCCGTTCGCCGACCGCATCGAGATCCACGAGGGACCGGCGCTGCAGACCCTGCGCGCCCTCACCGGACCGTTTGACCTGGTCTTCATCGACGCAGACAAGGTCAGCTACCCCGCCTATTACGACCAGGCGGTTCGCCTGCTCGCTCCGCACGGGGTCATCGCGCTGGACAACAGCCTGCGCGGTGGGGACGTGCTGGATCCGGCCGCGCGCGATCCCGGCACCCGCGCGATCGCGGCCTTGAACGACCGAATCGCCGCCGATCCCAGCGTGGACGCGGTGCTGCTCCCGATTCGCGACGGAGTGATGCTGGTTCGCGCGAAAGCGTGAGTTCCTGACAGTTTCTGACAGGTACCAGCGGTACTGTCCGAGGTGCAGGAACCGCAACTGGAGCCAGTCAGATGATGACCTTCGAATTGGCACGAACCGTGCAGTGGGATCGCGAGCGAGAGGTTGCCTCCCGCGCGCGCTCCGCCGTTCTTCGCTCGGACCGGGTGCCGGTCCGAGGCCGGAACGACCGCCGCAGGCCGCGCTGAGCCAGCGCCTGTTTTCGGCGGTCGTCTGAGCGACCGGGGTCGCAGCTCAGACGGTCGCGTCGTAACGTCGGAGCGTCGCTCGGGCCGAATCGGCCATCCGGGAGCGCAGCTCCGCAGGCTCCAGGACCTCCAGGTCGGAGCCGAGGCGCAGGAGTTGGCGATGCGCCTCCTTCGGCCATTCCAGGCGCAAGCGGAGCCGCGTCCAGCCGTCGGGATCGGCGTCGCCGGTGGGCTTGGCGCTCGCCATCGCCCGATCGCCGATCATGTCGCTCAGCGACTCGACGCGATCCGGGCGGATCCGGATCACCACCTCCAGCCGATCCACGCTGCTCTCGTAGGCGGCGATGGACGCGGCCCAGTACGTGCCCAGGTCGAAGTCGTCCGGGCGGGTGAATCGCGTTTCCAGCAGTGATGCCGAGACAATGCGTGAGACGCGGTAGGTGCGCGGCGGCCCGGTCGTGCCGGCCACCGTGTACCAGACGCCACCCTTGAGGACCAGTCCCAGGGGCTCGAGCCGTCGTTCCACCTGGTCGCCGTCGCTGCGCATGTAGCAGACGTCAACGCGGCGGTCCTCCCAGACGGCGGTCGAGAGCGTCTGGAGGTGCGGCGCGGTTTCGGAGCCTTGGAACCACCCGGGCGCATCAAGATGGAAGCGCTGGCTGATTCGCGACGCTCGCGTGCGCAGCTCCGGCGGCAGCGCGGCAAGCACCTTGAGTCGCGCGGCGGCTACGACCGTGCCGAGGCCCAGCTCGGCGGCCGGCCCGGGCAGGCCGGACATGAAGAGCGCCTCCGCCTCCGAGTCGGTCAGGCCGGTGAGCCGTGTGCGGTAGCCGTCCACCAGCCGAACGCCGCCCTGCGGGCCGCGCTCGGCGTAGATCGGCACGCCGCTTTCGCTGAGCGCCTCGACGTCTCGATAGATGGTGCGGACGGAGACCTCGAGTTCCTCCGCGAGTTGCGCAGCGGTCAGCCGGCCACGGGTCTGGAGGAGCAGCAGGACGGAAACGAGGCGGCTGGCACGCACGGTCGACAGGGTAACCGCTACCTGACACTCCGTGTCACCTAATTCAGCAATCGGGATGCCGTCAGCCAACGGCAAGGTTCGTGCGCTAGGCTTCGCGCAGATAGAACCAGCATTGATGAGATTTGAGCAGGTTCATGGCAGACGGCACGGACGCGCGACCATGGCTTGGGCTGGGTGAGGCCAGCCGTCTCCTGGGTGTCTCGCCGCAGACCCTGCGGCGCTGGAGCGACACCGGCCACGTGCGCGTCTACACCACGCCGGGGGGCCATCGGCGGTTTCACCGGGTTGCGCTCGAGCGGCTGATCCCGCGGGAGAGCGCAACGCGTGGGACGTTGATCGCGGCGGGCATGACGCCCAGCCGGCTGGCACGGGCGTACCGCCGCGAGGCACGCACCGCGGGCCGCGACGTGCCGTGGATCGGCTCGCTCACGGTCGAGCAGCGCGACTGGTTCCGCGCCCACGGCCGGCGGATCGCGGAGCTGCTGCTCGCCCACCTCGATGAGGCGGACGAGGAGCGAAATCGGCACCAGTTGACCGAGGCGACCGCGGAGGCCGCCGCCTACGGGCGGATGGCCGCGGAGCTGGGACTGTCACTCGGGCAGGCCGTGGAGGGGTTTCTCCAGTTCCGGCGGCCGTTCCTGCACGAGCTGTCACTTCTCTCGAGTCGCCGGAGCTTCGATGTGACCACGACGGCGGATCTCCTCGAATCGGCCGAACAGGCGCTCGATCGCCTGCTGATCGCCGCCATGACCGCACAGAGCGTGGGGCTGGTCGCGGCCGGAGGTGGTGCCACGTGAGCCACCCGTGGGTGGTTTCGGCGCGGGCGGGCCGCGTCGACGCGGAGGAGCGCGCCTGGCTGGCCGAGCGCCTGGCCGGTCATCCCGGGATCCTGCTCGTGACGTGCCACCGCGTTGAGCTCTACGGCTCGGGAGACATTGGCGCGCCGCTGATCGACGTGCTGCCCACGGGGACGCGCGTGCTGCGCGACCGAGCCGCGGTGGAGCACATCGTGGCGGTAGCGCTGGGGCTGGATTCGGTGGTGCTTGCCGAGGACCAGGTGCTCTTCCAACTGCGTTCCGCCCTGGACGCGGCGCGACGAAACGGCGGCCTGGACTCGCGCCTGGAACGCCTGCTGGATGCCGCTCTGCGCGCCGGCCGGCGCGGCCGCAGCTGGCTTCCCGCACGCCGGCCGTCGCTCGCGGACCTGGCTCTCGCGGCCGTGCCGGATCTCGCGGACGGCGCCACTGTCCTGGTGGTCGGTGCCGGGCGCATGGGTGAGCTCGCCGCGCGCGCCGCCACGGCCAGACACGCTTCGGTGACCGTCACCAGCCGGACTCCGGAACATGCCGCGGCGCTGGCCCAGCGGATGGGTCTTGCCACCGCAGCGTTCGATCCCGGCACCGCCCTGGCGCACTACCGCGCGATCGTGGTGGCCTTGGCAGGACACTGGCCCCTCTCGCCGCTCTCGGTGGTGGCCCTGGTCGACGGCGACACGCAGGTCGTGGACCTCTCGTCTCCGCCGGCCGTGCCCCAGCGCCTGCGCCTGGCGCTTGCTGAGCGATACCACTCCATCGACCAGCTCGGCGAGATCCCCGGAGGCGGCCCCACGGACGCGCTGATCCGCCGCCTCAAGGGGCTGGCGGCGACCACCGTGGACGAGTACCTGGACTGGGCGTCGCGCGATGGCCGGCGGGACGCGGCCCGCGAGGTGGTGGAGCGGGCGGAGCGGATCCGGGGAGGGGAGCTGGAGGAGCTCTGGCGGCGCGTCCCGGCGCTGCCGCAGGACCAGCGTGCGCAGATCGAGCTGATGACGGAACGGCTGGCGGCGCGGCTGATGCGCGAGCCGCTGGAGCGCCTCGGCCGGGACACGGACGGTGACGGGGAACGCGCCGCACGCGAGTTGTTCGGCCTGTGACCGCGACCGTCACCCAGGCGGCCGCGCACCTGCAGCGCGCGAAGGCGGCGCGTGCACCCGTGCGCATCGGGACGCGCGGGAGTGCGCTGGCCCTGGTGCAGGCACGCTTCGTGGCCGCGGCACTCGGCCGGAAGGGCGTCGCCACGGAGATCGTGGTCATCGAAACGGCCGGCGACCGGCGCGCGCCGGACACCACGTGGGGCGAGGGCGCCTTCGTGAAGGCGATCCAGGAGGCGATCCTGGACGGCCGCGTTGACCTGGCCATCCACAGCGCCAAGGACGTCCCGACCGAGACGCATCCGCGCCTGCTCATCGGCGCGTACCTGCAGCGCGCCGATCCACGCGACTGCGTGGTGACGCGGATCGGCGAGCCGATCGAGTCCCTGGACGACCTGCCGCCAGCCGCGCGGGTCGGCACGGACAGCCCACGCCGCACCGGCTTCCTGCTCGCGCGACGCCCGGACCTGGTCGTGGCGCCACTCCACGGGAACGTGGACACGCGTCTGCGACGACTCGACGCAGGCGAGGCGGACGCACTGATCCTGGCGGTGGCGGGCCTCACGCGACTCGGGCGGGAGGACCGCATCGGCCTGATCCTGGAGCCGACGATCCTGCCGCCGGCAGCCGGCCAGGGCGCGCTCGCGGTCGAGTTGCGCGCCGACGATGCCGCGCTGCGAGAGATGATCGCCCTGATCGATCACCGGCCGACGAGGACCGCGGTCGAAGCGGAGCGTGCGGTGCTTGCCGCGAGCGGTGGCGGCTGCCGGTCGCCGATCGGTGCGTTCGGTCGCGTGCTCGGCCGGCAATTGATCCTGCTCGCCGGCTATGCGGCCGTCGACGGCAGCACGGCCGCGGTGATCGAGGCGCGTGGCTCGGCGGTCGAATCGAGCGCCATGATCCGGAGCCTGGTGGGGCGGCTGGAGGCGGCCGTCGGCGTGCGTGTTGCCGGGCGCGCCAGACCGCGCGTGCTGGTGACCAGGCCTGCCGGGCAGGCCGCCGAACTGGTCCAGGCGCTGGCCACGCTGGGCATGGATGGCGTGGTGGTCCCCGCGCTGGAGGTCGAACGAGCGGACGGAGCGCACGCGAAGGCCTTGGCTGCGGCCGCGCGCCACGTGGACTGGGTGGTCATCACCAGCGCCAACGCCGTGGAGGCCGTCGCGGCACTGCTGGAGGGGCGCGCCGCCGGCGTGGACGGCGCGAACGGCGCGGACGGTGCGGCTGGCGCGACCGAGACCGACGGGAACAGGCCCCGGTGGGCGGCCGTTGGCGCCGAAACGGCCGCTGCGCTCCGCGAGCGGGGTGCCGCCGAGGTCTGGACGCCGAGCACCGCCGACGGACGGACGCTGGCGAATGAACTTCCGATCGACATCGGCGCACGGGTGCTGGTTGCCCGGACGCCGCTGGCGGACCCGGCGCTCACCGCTCGCCTGCGCGAGCGCGGCGCAGCGGTGAGCGAGCTGGATGCCTACGGCACGCGACTCGCCCCGGAGGCGTCGCGCGAGCTCCTTCGCGATGCGTTGGCAGGACCCGGCGGCGTCGAGGCCGTCACGTTCCTGAGTGCATCCGCGGTCCGTGGCCTGGTGGACGTGGCGGGCGCGGAGCTGGCCGATGAGTGTCGGGCGTTGCTCGCCGTGTGCATCGGGTCCGGAACCGCCGCCGTGGCCAGGGAACTGGGCTTCACGTCCGTGGTCGAATCGACCCAGAAGTCCGTCGGCTCCGTCGCCGAGCTGGCGGCGACCCGTCTGGGCCTGCGGACGGAGGAGGCACGAGCATGACGCGGACGGGACAAGAGGAGCGCCGGACGGGTGCCTCGCAACGGCCGATCGAGGTGCCCCTGCCCACCGACCGGCCACGGCGGCTGCGCCGCACGCCGGCGCTGCGCGCGCTGGTCCGGGAGACGCGGCTGCACCCACAGATGCTGGTCGCGCCGCTGTTCGTGCGGCCGGGCCGTGGCATCCGCGAGCCCATCGAATCGATGCCGGGCCACGCCCGTCTCTCGGTCGACGAGACCGTGGCGGAAGCGCGCCGGCTGGCGGGGCTGGGAATCGGCGGCCTGCTGCTGTTCGGACTGCCGGAGTCCAAGGATCCGGAAGGGACCGGTGCGTACGCGGATGACGGCATCGTCCAGGAGGCGCTCGCTGCGCTCAGAGATGCGGACCTGCCGCTGGTGTTGATCGCCGACACGTGCCTCTGCGAATACACCGATCACGGCCATTGCGGCGTGGTCACCGCGGACGGACGCGTGGACAACGACGCGTCACTCCGGCTGCTGGCCGCCGCGGCCGTGGCACAGGCGCGTGCCGGCGCGGAGGTGGTGGCCCCGAGCGCGATGATGGACGGCCAGGTGGCCGCGATCCGCGACGCGCTTGACGGCGCCGGATACCAGAACACGGCGATCATGGCCTACGCCGCCAAGGCCGCCTCCGCGTTCTACGGTCCGTTCCGGGAGGCGGCGGACAGCGCCCCGTCCTTCGGGGATCGGCGTGCGTACCAGAAGGATCCCGCCAACGGGCGCGAGTCGATTCGCGAGATGGAGCTGGACGTGGCGGAGGGCGCCGACATCCTGCTGGTCAAGCCCGCCGGGCCGCAGCTGGACCAGATCGCCGAGGCACGCGCCCGCTTCGACCTGCCGATTGCCGCGTACCAGGTCAGCGGTGAGTACGCCATGCTGGCCGCGGCCGCAGAACGCGGCTGGCTGGACCTGCGCCGCGCCACCATGGAATCGGTCATCGGGATCGTCCGGTCGGGGGCCGGCATCGTCATCACGTACGCGGCAGCGGACATCGCCGCGTGGCTGCGCGAGGGGGAGCGATGACCGCGGAATCGACGACGACCCAGGCCGAGGCGCCCGTCACCAGGCCCGGAGTCTTCATCCAGGCGCTGGCCCTGAGCATTGACGCCGAATGGCGCCGTCGTTCGGCCGTGGAGCGGCAGGACGACCTGGACGACTTCCTCGCGGCGCATCTGGCCGCGTCCGACGACCGCGTCAGCAGCACGCTCTACTCCAGCATCGGCCTGGAACCCGGCGTGGACCTGATCCTCTGGCGCACCGCGGCGGAGATCGACCTGCTGGAGCAGGCGGCGGCCCGGCTCCTGCGCACCAGCATGGGCTCGTGGCTGGTGGTTCGGCATTCGTTCCTCGGCCGGACCATGCCGTCCCAGTACATCGCCAAGCCCACCGCCCAGGAGTCCGGGCTCGTGGCCGGCGAGCGCTCCCGCTATCTGATCGTCTACCCGTTCACCAAGTCGACCGAGTGGTACCTGACCCCGCGCGACGAGCGCCAGAAGACCATGAACGAGCACATGAAGATAGGGCACCAGTACCCGGCGGTCCGCCAGGCGCTGGCCTACTCCTTCGGGCTGGACGACCAGGACTTCGTGGTCGCCTACGAGACGGACGACCTGCATGCGTTCGGCGACCTGGTGCGGGACCTGCGCGGGACGGAATCGCGGCGCTCGACGGTGCGCGACACGCCCATCCTGCTCGGCATTCACCGCTCCGTGGACGAGCTGACGGAGCTGCTGGTCGGATGACGGACGGGGCGGCGGTGACCACCGTTTCGCGGCAGGCGGAGCTCCGGCGACGGGCCGAGGACCTGTTCCCGGGCGGCGTCAACAGCCCGGTGCGTGCCTTCCGCTCGGTCGGCGGCGATCCGCTGATCCTGGAGCGCGGCGCCGGCGCCCACGTCTGGGATGCGGACGGCAACCGATACCTGGACCTGGTGGGTGCCTGGGGTCCGGCCATCCTCGGCCACGCCCATCCGCGTGTCGTGGAAGCGGTGCGGGCGGCGGCGCTGAACGGTCTTGCCCTGGGCGCCACCAATCCGCTGGAAGTGGCGCTCGGCGAGCGCATCCGCGACCGGATGCCGTCGATCGAACGACTGCGTCTCACGTCGTCGGGCACGGAAGCGGCCATGAGCGCGATCCGGCTGGCACGTGCGGCCACGGGCCGTGACCTGGTGATCACGTTCGCCGGTGGCTACCACGGCCACAGCGACGGGCTGCTGGCGGAGGCGGGCTCCGGGCTGGCGACGCTCGGGATCCCGGGCAGCGCCGGCGTGCCGGCCGCGGTGGCGGCACTGACGATCGTGCTGCCGTTCAACGACGCATCGGCGCTGACGTTGGCGTTCGCGCGCCACGCGGGACGTATCGCGGCCGTGATCGTGGAACCCGTGATGGCGAACGCGGGCGTGATCCCGCCCCAGCCGGGCTTCCTGGAGCAGCTGCGCGAGTTGACGCGCGCCGACGGGTCGCTGCTGATCCTCGACGAGGTGATCACCGGATTCCGGGTCGGCCCGGGCGGCGCGCAGGCACGCTTCGGCATTCGGCCGGACCTGACGGTGCTCGGCAAGATCATCGGCGGCGGCATGCCGGTCGGCGCGTACGGAGGTCGTGCGGACCTCTTTGCGCTGGTCGCACCGGAAGGCCCGATGTACCAGGCGGGCACGCTGTCCGGGCACCCGCTGAGCATGGCCGCCGGCATCGCCACGCTGGACGAGTTGACGCCGGACGCCTACCTGGCGCTGGAGGCGACCGGGGCGGCCCTGGCCACCGGCCTGGCGGAGGAGGCGGCGGCCGCAGGCGTGGTGGTCTCCATCTCCCGCGTCGGCCCCCTGCTGACCGTCTTCCTCCGCGACGCGCCGCCGACCGATGCGGCCGAGGCGTTCACCTCCGATCGCGAGGCGTTCGGACGCTTCTTCCGGGGGATGCTGGCGCGCGGCGTGTTCCTGCCGCCGTCCCCGTTCGAGGCCTGGTTCCTGAGTCTCGCGCACGGCGAAGCCGAGGTCGTGGCCATCCTGGATGCCGCGCGCGGCGCGTTTGCCGAGGTTGCCGCCGGGGGGCCCAGATGAACCTGACGGACCGGGTGAACGACCGATTCCTGCGCGCCTGCCGCCGTCAGAGCGTGGACGCGACTCCGGTCTGGTTCATGCGCCAGGCGGGCCGTTGCCTGCCGGAATACCGCCGCGTGCGCGAGACGGCCACGCTGGCGGACATCGTCCGAGACCCGGCGTTGTGCGCGGAGGTGACCCTTCAGCCGGTGCGCCGGCTGGGCGTGGATGCCGCCATCCTGTTCGCGGACATCACCACGCCGTTGGCCGGCCTCGGCGTCGGGGTGGAGCTCGTGGACGGCGTCGGGCCCGTGATCGATCGTCCGGTGCGAAGCCGTACTGACGTTGACGCACTGCGGCCGTTTTCGGCGCAGCAGACCGTCGGTCCGCTGCTGGACGCCATCCGGCTGCTGCGCAAGGAGCTGGACGTGCCGCTCATCGGGTTTGCCGGCGCTCCATTCACGCTGGCCACGTACCTGGTGGAAGGCCGCTCGTCGCCCACCGCGGCGCGCCTCCGGACCATGTTCCACGCCGACCCGGACACTGCGGACGCCCTCCTGGCGCACCTGACGGAGATGACCGTCGACTACCTGCGCGCGCAGGCGGAGGCAGGCGCGCAGGCGCTCCAGGTCTTCGACTCGTGGGTCGGGACGCTTGGCCCGCGCACGTACCAGCGCCACGTCGCGCCGCACATGCGGCGGCTGTTCGCGGCGCTCGGCGACCTGGACGTGCCGCTGATCCACTTCGGAACCGGTAATCCGGCCCTCATCCGCTCGATGGCCGTGGCGGGCGGCGACGTCATCGGCATCGATTGGCGCGTTGGCCTCGCGGACGCCTGGGCGCAGGTGCCGGATCGCGCGGTACAGGGGAACCTGGACCCGGTCGCGCTGCTCGGTCCGTGGGAGGCGGCCGCCGATGAGGCGCGCGACGTGCTCCGCCAGGCGGACGGCAAGCCGGGCCACATCTTCAACCTGGGCCACGGCGTGCTGCCGGAGACCGACCCGGATCACCTCCGCAGGCTGGTGGACCTGGTGCACGAGGCCGCCGTGTGGGTGGCGATGCCCGCGTGATGACCGGCGCCGAACGCCTGCTGGCCGCATGCCGCCGGGAGCCCGTGGACGCCACGCCTGTCTGGTACATGCGCCAGGCTGGCGGCTCACTGTCGCGTTACCAGCAGCTGCGTGAGCGGCACTCGGTGATGGAGATCGCCCGCACGCCCGAGCTGTGCGCAGAGGTGACGAGCGTCGCCGCGGAGACGCTCGGCGTGGATGGCGCGGTGCTGTTCGCCGACGTGATGCTCCCGGTGGAAGCCATGGGCGTGGCGCTGGAACTGACCGCGGCCGGTCCGGTGATCGCTGCGCCCGTGCGGGCCGCGGCGGACGTTGAGCGGCTGCGCCCGGTGGACGTTGCCTCGGACCTCGGCTTCGTCCTGGAGGCGATCCGGCTGGTACGGACCCGGCTCGCGGGCAGTGCGGCCGTGATCGGGATCTGCGGTGCGCCGTTCACGCTGGCGGCGTACCTCATCGAGGGCGGCCCGAGCCGCGACCAGGTGGTGGCGCGCGCGTTCATGCGCCGCGAACCGCAGGCGTGGCACGCGCTCATGGAGAAGTTGACCGTCGTTAGCGTGGCGTACGTCGCCGCGCAGGCCGCCGCCGGCGCGGACGTGATCCAGGTGTTCGACTCGTGGGCGGGCTCGCTGTCCGCCGCCGACTACACCGAGTTCGTGGCGCCGTACAGCCGCCGGGTCTTGGCCGCAGGTCCGGCCGGCACCCCGATGGTCCACTTCGCGACGGGGAGCGGGCACTTGCTGGCCGAGCTGGCCGCGGCCGGCGGCGACGTGATCGGCGTCGACTGGCGCATTCCGCTCGGCGACGCGTGGGCCACGGTCCGGCGCGCCTCCGGCGCGCGTGCCATCCAGTGCAACCTG
>CAZENL010000012.1:29848-43818 GCA_964513505.1 uncultured Anaerolineaceae bacterium | reverse complement strand
AGCGGACCTTCGAGATCGAGTTCCTCGACGCCGGCGTCGAGGCGTTCTGCTTCACCTTCGGCTGAGCGAATTCGATGCCCTTACGCTAGATCAGCGCAGGGCTCGTGACCCGCGAGGCGGCTTCGGCCTGATGCCAGGCCGGGACCGGATCAGGCCGGGAACACCCACAGGTCCAGGGTGTCGGCGACCGCCCTGCACCTCGCGGCGCCGTCCGCCGGCAGCAGCTCGATCGTGGCCTGGATACTCGTGGCCCAGATGGGCACCGCGAGCGTCGTGACTGCGCGGACGTAGTGGTTCGAGTTGGCGAACACCCGCACTTTCTCCTTGTACGCCTGCTGACCGTCGGCGCCCGTGATCAAGATGGCGACGCGCGCCTTGTGCCCGATCTTGCCCCCGACGTTGGCATTGAAACGCGCCAGCAGCGTGTTGGTCCGAGTGCCCCAACCCGTGAAGTTGACGGTCTGGCGTACCAGTCCCGTTCCCCTGGCGCACGTCAGGTAGCGCAGCCCGCCGTCCCACTTCTGCGCGTAGGCCGGGGATGGCCAGCTCCGCGTCCCGAAGGTCTCCACGCGCACGCCGCCCACCACCGCCCAGCCCGGGATCGCGGTGCCCGTGCCGACCGTCTCAAAGCCGGGGTTCTGGAGCAGGTTCTGGTTGAGCGGGGTTGCATCGACCTGTTGCGTCCCAGTCGGCGCGCGGTCGGCGGCTTGGATGGCTGCCGGCGCAGCCACGCAGAGCAACACGGCAATGAAGAGTGCGCTCACTGACGTCGAGCGACGGATCACAGGTTGTTCCTCCGGAGTCGGCCAGGAAGTTATTGCGGATCATAGGGCAGGCAATCAACCGGGAACGGCAGGAACGGCGCCCTTCGCGGATGCCCGCTGAGGTGCACCTCAGCGGCGAACGAATGAGGCGTTACGCCTTTCCGGCCGCCTGCTCGAGAGGCGCCGCGGCCGCGCGGTAGGGCGGCCTGCGTCCTGGACCCAGAAGCGCAGCCGTTGGCGTGTAGTCCAGGACCGTGGCGGCGTCGGCGACCTCGAATCGATGACCGGGAGGACCTGGCGGCACCCAGTAGATGTCGCCGGCCGTCAGCAGCTCAACCCCGCCCTCGGATTCGTGCACGATCTCTCCGGAGAGCACCAGGCCCCAGTGGGGCAGGTCACACCAACCCGTGGTGAAGCCACTGAGCGCCGCGTAGGTGACACGCATGCAGGTCCACGATCCCATCGGCGCGATCTCTGCTTCGATGCCAGCCTCGCGCGTCCGCCTCACCCCGGCCGTTCGCGGGAGGCGGAGCGACGCCGGCAGCAGCTCCAGCACGGGCGGCTCCAGGATCGTCTCGACGCCGTGGGCGGCGAACGCTTCCGGTGAGTCATCGATCGGCTCGGTGAGCGGCGCGAAGCCCGCCACGGACGCGGCCCCCGCCGAGATGAAGCGATGCGCGGGCGCTCCCGCCGGAATGTGGAACGCGGTGCCTGCGGCGAACGTGCGAGTGAGTTCGCCGGCCTCGAAACGCAACCGCCCACTGATCACGAATCCCCAGTGCTCGACCTCACAGGGAGCTTCCAGGGATGTGCCGGCCGAGCCTTCCGGACCGATTTCTGCCTGAACGAAGGCGACCGAGCCGAGCACGGCATAGCGAGCCAGAATGCCGCCTTGGCGCACCGCTTTGAGGTCGCGCGGCGCGACTCGCATAAAGCCCGATCCCCCTTGAGCGCGCGTGCTAACGGTTGACCCTCAGACCGCGGGGCGCTGGAAGTACGGTAACCGATGGATGCGCTCGGAGCCCATCCAAATCCCCAGCGCTCGGGCTTGCGGACCGCCGATCAATGGGCTGGCGCGTGGCCTGGAGCGACCCCCATCTCCTCGTTCTCTGGCGAGGCCAGGACTGGATCCTCCTCGCAACGGCGCAGGCTGAATGCGAATTCGGAGCCGCCTCCGGGACGCGGCGCCGCCCACATGCGGCCACCCATGGCGTCAATCAGGCTGCGACTGACGAACAGTCCGATGCCCGCCCCCGTCGCCGCGCGGGCGGTACGCGGCGAGCGGTAATACAGCTGGAAGAGGCGCTCCGCCTCGTCGTCGTTGATCCCCAGCCCGCGGTCCAGGACCCGCACCACGATCTCCGTCGGCGTTGCCTCGGCCATGACCGTCACGTCCGTGTCGGGTGGGCTGTACTTGGCGGCGTTCGACAAGAGGTTGCGCAGCACCTGCTCGACGTATGTCCGATCCCCGAAGACGGCCGGCAGATCGGGCGGCAGGTCAGCCTGGAAATGGATCCGCGGCCAGCGCTGCGCCTCGGAGGCGACGAGCGCGTCCGCAAGATGCTGGAACAACAGCGGTTCCGCATCCACGACCAGGCCGCCCTCCACGCGGCTCAGCGCAAGGAGGTCCTCGACGATGCGATAGAGACGATCGGCCTCGCGCTCGATGTCGGCCAACATCTCCGCCTGGTTGTTCGTCCGCTTGGGCCGGCGGAAGACCTTGGCGTACCCGTAGATGGTGGTCACCGGCGTCCGCAGCTCGTGCGAGAGCACGCCGATGAAGGCTTCCCGCGCCTGCTGCGCGACGTGCACGCGGGTCACATCACGCAAGGCAACGATGGTGGACAGCGTGCCATCCTGCGCATCGGCATTCGACTCCACGACGTAGGCCGCAATCTCGAACCAGCGCCCGTCACTGCCCTGGGCCACGCGAGGCTCGGACGGCCTGCCCAGCGCCGGGAGCTGGGCAGGCTCCAGGTTCAGCAGGGGCGCCACGTCCGCGAACGTGTCGGGCACCCGGCCGAGCAGCTCGCCGGCTGCGCCGTTTGCCAGGCGCACCGTCCCGGACGGATCGATCACCAGGACGCCTTCGCCCATGGCTTCCAACATGGCGCGAAGCTCGGCGGCCTGGCGGCGTTCATTGCCGGCAACGCGCGCCAGGCGCGCCTGTACGTCGACCTGCTCGCTGATGTCCCTGGCAGTCAGGACGAGGACATCGGAGCCTTCAACCAGCCGAACCTGCTGCACCGTGGCCTCGAAGGGCACGCTGCTCCCGTTTCTCGGGGCGAGACTCTTGTACGAGATGGAATGGGCGGTGCCCTCGGCCAGTGCCCGCACGGTGACCCGGAAATCACTCTCCGGGAGCTGCGGTTGAAGGTCCATCACGCTGCGCCCGATCCAGTCATCGGCCCCGATTCCGATCAGGTCGGCCGCGGCCGGATTCGCGTAGGTCACGCGAAGCGTGTCCGGCTCGAACATCAGCACGGTGTCCGGTGAGGCCTCGACGATCCTCTTGAAGAGGCTGTCCGGTGCGAGCAGATCGGTGGCTTCCCGCGCCACGCGGTCGGTTATGGCCACGTGGACGGGTTCAGCCGGCGAGGGACTCGGGCACGTGGGATGGCGCTCCGGTCCGCAGGCCAACCGTGCTCGTTTCGTCCACCTTGAGGACGTAGCCGATGCCCTGGTAGGTCACGATCGGACCGGACTCGCCGGCGGGCGCGCCAAGCTTGCGGCGGATTCGACTGATCCAGACGCGCAGGTATTGAAGGTCGTCGCGATACTCCGGCCCCCACACCTTGGTCAGCAACTCACTGTGGAGGACCACCTTGTTGGGATTCGCCGCCAGGTGCTGGAGAAGCAGCCATTCCGTCCGGCTCAGCTGAACCGGCTCGCCGTCGTGCGTCATCATCCGCCGCTCCAGATCGATCTCGAACTCGCCGACACGGACAATGCTCTGCCCAGGTGTCACGCCTGCCGCGCGGCGCAGGACGGCCCGCGTGCGGGCTGCCAGCTCGTCCGGATGAAACGGCTTCGCGACGTAGTCGTCGGCGCCCAGGTCCAGGCCCTTGGCCTTGTCCGCGGTGGACCCTTTGGCGGTCAGCAGGATGACCGGGACGGAGCGGAATTCACGCAGCCGGCGCATCACCTCGATGCCGTCCAGGTCCGGCATGACGATATCCAGGAGGACGATGTCGGGACGGATTTCCTCGGCTTTGCGAAGGGCATCCTCGCCGCAATCGGCGGTCACGACCCGGAACCCCTCATCACCGAGCGTGATCGAAACCAGCTTGGTGATGCTGGGTTCGTCATCGGCCACCAGGACCAGCGGTTTGCTGTTCATGGCGCGGATGATGCCATCTCCACATCGGAGTCGGACGCCCCGCCGGGGTCGTCAAAGATTTCACGCGCATTACAGACCAGCCCCCGGCGGGCCTCCCCGTCCGCCGTGCCGAGGCGGAATGGAGTGCGCCTGGGTCCCCCAGGACCCAGGCGCGTGAGACAGTCGGAATCCGACCGATGCGGGCCAGATCTTCAGTGGCGCACTGGCGACCGGCCAGCAGCGTGCCCGATCGGGGCGGCTGCGGCACATGCTCTGCGCCGTCCCGCATCTTGCGAGAGTCTTGCTGTTGCGCCTCGGGGCTACGGCGCTGCGAGGCCGGCCTCTGCCTCCGTACCGAGTCCGGCGGCGGCCTCGTCCGGGAGCAGATCCAGCGACTCGAAGTGCTGGATATCCCAGTGCTGAACGAGCGGCTCGTGGCCTTCTGCCAGATGCCGCGTGTCGATATCGTCACCCGCCCACCGGTAGAGGTCGGCCACGGTGCGCCACTCGGTGATCAACATCAGGCGTTCGCCGGCCTGGTCAAGGCGCCGTGCCAGCTTGACGTAGACCATTCCCGGCTGGGAGCGCAGTCCGGGCAACCATTCCTCGCGGATATGCGCGTGTACCGCACTGGTCAATTCGGGCGGCACCACGGCGCTGACGATCCGCACGATCATGTTCATGTCCCCTGGAGGAGGAACGCGCTGCGCCAGCGGCCCGTTCCTCGGCTTGGCCCCGGCTCACGCCGTGGTGCTCAAAGGTTGGCAGCTGCTACGCGGCAACGGTCTCCGCGACCTCGTCGAGCAGCTTGCACGTGGGTTGCAGACCGCGATCGGGAGTGCAAACCGAAGCCGAATCGCGACCCGAGACCAGGGCGGCGGGCGCGATAATCTCGGTCCAGTCGACTGTCGAGCGGTGGCCGGGACAGAGGGGCGGCGGATGATTCTTCGGATCGTGCGGGCCAGCGTGGATCCTGGAACCGCGGTCACGTTGGTCGAGCGTCTGCGCCGGGAGATCGTGCCGAGACTGTCGGTGGCAGATGGCATCGGCACGTTTGCGTTCGGGATCCACCACGCCGATGCGGGCGACCAGTTCCTGGCCCTGTCGACGTGGCGCGATTTCGACGCGGTGGCCGCGGCCGCGGACGGACGACCGGAGGACTCGATCGGAGCCCCGTTCCTGGTCGGCACCCTGAGCGACGTGACCACCGGCCACTACGAATTGATCGTGCCCGGCGGGGTCTCCATGCCCTCGACGGATGGTCCGGTCCTCGGCGTCCTGACCGGGCTCGTCCGCCCACGCTCGGAGCCTCACGTGCACGCCACCATCGAGGCAATCCGCCCGCGGATTGAAGCCGCGGGCGTTCTCGCTCTCTACGTCGGCCGGCGCCTTGCGGCGTCAGGAACCAGCGACCTGGCCGTCGTGGCGGTGTGGTCCGATCGCACTCGCCTGGACGAGTTTTCGAAGGCGCGTCCGGAAGGGGCGATCGACCCCGAGTTCACGGCGCACCTGCTGGACTGGCAGTTCGTGGTCTATGACTGCTTCAGCCTGGAGCCGGCAACCTCTCGGAACTGACCTATTCGTCGAGGATGCGGTCCGCCTTCGCGTCGATCTTCTTCTTGTCAGACGCGGAGAGATTGCCCTTCTCCTCCTGCTGCGAGGCGCGTGCCTTGGCGTTCCGAGCGTGGGACTTGTCCGGCATCGGGTACTTCTTCTCGGCCGGCAGTCCGAACTGGGACGACTTCAGCGAGTCGCGCTTCTTCTCACTCAGCGTGGCCAACAGATCTTCACCTCTCAATCCGTGCCGGCGAATGCACTTGGGTTCCCGGCGTCCCCAGCATCGGCCGACGAGGGACGCAACCGCCATCACCTGGTGCATGCCCGGCGTCATGCCCGCATCGCAGTTTGCCGTCCGGGCTTCAGGCAAGCTCTGTCGCGTCGTCGCACTGCCGTTGTGCGGCAGTCAGCACGCTGGGGTTACGGTTACCGGCGACGACATGGGGTTCCGCTGATCCCGATCGGTTCCCTGGCTTCCCAGAGGATGGCAAGCGCCCTGCTTCAGACCAAGGTCTTCGTTCCCAGGCCGCGACGCGGATTCGTGCCGCGCCCGCGACTCAGCGAACGCCTCAATCGAGGTGCCGATGAGTCCGGCTTGATCCTCGTTTCGGCGCCGGCCGGCTTCGGGAAGACAACGCTGCTGGCCGAGTGGCTGGCGGCCGCTTCGGCGGATCGGTGGTCCTCGGCGTGGCTCTCGCTCGACGCCACCGACAACGACCCCGCACGGTTCTGGACGTACGTGATCGCGGCGCTGCGGACGGCGGTGCCGGGCCTCGGAGTTGCCGCGTTGTCCTTGCTGGAGTCGCCCCAGGCGTCGCTCGAGGCCGTGATCGCCACACTCCTGAACGAGCTCAGCGAGCTGCCGACGGACGTGGTCCTGGTGCTGGACGATTACCACCTGGTCGACGGGCCGGCCGTGCAGGATGGGATGGCGTTCCTGCTCGAGCACCTGCCTCCACAACTGCACGTGGTGATCGGCACCCGGGCGGACCCGGCGCTACCGCTTGCGCGGCTTCGGGCGAGTGGCCGCCTCACGGAGATCCGCGCCGCCGACCTGCGCTTCACGCCGCACGAAGCGGCGGCATACCTGAACGAGGTCATGGGTCTCGCGCTGACGCCGCCGAACGTGGCGGCCCTCGAGCGACGCACCGAGGGCTGGATTGCGGCACTCCAGCTGGCCGCGATCTCGATGCAGGGGCGCGAGGACGCGACCAGCTTCATCGATGGCTTCGCCGGCGACGACCGATACATCGTCGACTACCTGATCGAGGAGGTCCTGCGGCGCCAGCCGCCGAACGTCAGGAGCTTCCTGCTCCAGACCGCGTTCCTGGACCGTCTGACCGGCCCCCTGTGCGACGCGGTGACCGGCCAGGATGGCGGCAAGGCCATGCTCGACGCGCTGGATCGCGGGAACCTGTTCCTGGTCGCGCTCGACGCCCAGCGACAGTGGTACCGCTATCACCGCCTATTCGCGGACGTCCTGCAAGCACACCTGGCCGACGAGCAACCCGACGCGATTCCTGCATTGCACCGGCGCGCGAGTGCGTGGCACGAGCAGAACGGTGACCTCCCTGAGGCGATTCGCCACGCCCTGGCGGCTGCCGACTTCGAGCGAGCGGCGGACCTGGCGGAGATGGCAGTACCGGCCCTTCGGCGGAGCCGGCAGGAAGCCACGCTGCTCGGCTGGCTCCGCGTGCTTCCCGACGAGGTCGTCAAGCGCAGGCCGGTGCTCAGCGTTCATTACGCCGGCACGTTGCTGCTGGGTGGCGAGTTGGAAGGCGTGGAAACGCGGCTGCGGGATGCCGAACGGTGGCTGACGACGGACGGGGAGCGGGGCGACCGACCGGACGCGCCCCGGATGGTCGTCGTGGACGAGGAGGAATTCGGGGCCATCCGGGGCTCGATCGCCATGTACCGCGCCGCCAGTGCCCTGGCGGTGGGCGACGTTGCCGAGACGATGAAATGGGCCCAGCGCGTCCTGGACCTGGTGCCCGAGGACGACGATCTCCGGCGCGGGCCGGCAGCCGGGTTGCTGGGTCTCGCGTACTGGACGAGCGGCGATCTCGAATCGGCCCATCGCTGGTACTCCGACTGCATGGCGGCCCTGTCGAGGTCCGGCTTCCACGCCGATGTCCTCGGGTGCGCGGTCGCCCTGGCAGATATCCGGATCGCACAGGGCCGCCTCCGCGACGCCTTGCGGACCTACGAGCGAGCCTTGCAGCGGACCGTGCCGGGTGCTCCGGTTCTCCGCGGAACGGCCGACATGCATGTCGGCATGAGCGACATCTTTCGTGAGCGCAACGACCTGACCGCCGCCAACCAGCACCTGTTGAAGAGCCAGGAGCTTGGCGAGTACACCGGGCTGCCACAGAACCGCTACCGCGCCCGGGTCGCGATGGCCCGCGTGGCAGAGGCCGAAGGAGACCTGGACGGCGCGCTGGACCTGCTCGACGAGGCGGACCGCGTGTACGTCGCGGACTTCTTCCCGAACGTGCGCCCCATCGCCGCACTCCGCGCGAGGGTCTGGGTCAGGCAGGGGAATCTGGCCCAGGCGCAAGCCTGGGCGAACGAGCAGGGCCTCTCAGCCGGCGACGAGTTGAGCTACCTGCGCGAGTTCGAGCACATCACGCTCGCGCGGCTGATGCTGGGCCGGTCCATCAGGGATCGGGCGGATGGCACCCGGCGCGCGGCGATGGAGCTCCTGGAGCGCCTCCTGCAGGCCGCGCAAGACGGTCAGCGGGGGCGCAGCGTCATCGAGATCCTGGTGCTGCTGGCGCTGGCGCACCATGCCGGCGCCGACCATCCCGGCGCACTGGTGCCGCTGGAACGGGCGCTGGACCTGGCCGAGCCGGAGGGGTACGTGCGGCTGTTCAGCGATGAAGGCCCAGCCATGCGCATCCTGCTCGAGGCGGCCGCGAAACGCGGGATCGCGCCGGACTACCTGCCCACGCTCTTGAGCTCATTCGGAAAGTCCCAACCCCAGGCGTTCAGTAACCGCGGCCTGATCGAGCCGTTGAGCGAACGCGAGCTCGACGTGCTGCGGCTGCTTGGGTCGGACCTGGACGGCCCGGCGATCGCGAACGAGCTCAGCGTGTCGCTCAATACCCTGCGCACCCACACCAAGAACATCTTCGCGAAGCTCGGCGTGAACAGCCGCCGCGCAGCGGTCACCCGGGCGGCGGAACTCGACGTGCTGGTCCGAGCGCGCGACCACTGACCGGAGACGGCGGCGTCGGTCACTCGGTCCAAAATGCTGAGCACAGATGGATGCGCACATGTCCGTGGCACAACGCCCGCTGGACGTCGAGCCCGATGCCCATCGCGGTCCGGGCTCGCCCGACGGCTCGCCTGACAGGGTGCCGACGGTCGCCCTGAGCACCCGCCGATCGGATCTCGCGCGACTGGCGAATGAGCGTTGGGACGTCCTGGTGGTAGGCGGCGGGATCACCGGCTGCGGGATCCTGCTTGACGCCGCGAGTCGTGGCTTGCGGGCGGCTCTCATCGAACGTGACGACATCGCGGTGGGGACCAGCAGCCGGTCGTCGCGCCTGGTCCACGGCGGACTCCGCTACCTGGAGCAGATGCAGCTGGGCATCGTCAGGGAGGCCCTGAGGGAGCGGCGTCTGCTGTTGCAAATCGCGCCGCATCTCGTGCGGCTCCGGCCGTTCCTGTTTCCGCTCTATGGCGGGCCGTTGACCCGTCCCTTCTATGGCACGGGACTCTCGATCTATGACCTTCTCGGCGCAGGGGCTGGCGGCGGCATGCACCACTACCTGTCCGTGGCTGACGCGCTCGTGGACGTGCCGGTCCTCCGGCGGCCGCGCCTGCGGGGTGCGTTTGTGTATCACGACGGCCAGATGGATGACGCGCGTTATGCGGTCAGCGTTCTGCGTACAGCGCAGGCATGCGGTGGGTTGGCGCTCACCAGGGTGCGGGCCCTGAGCGGCGTTGAGAACGGATCGGCGATGGACGGGTGCGTCGCGCGAGACGAACTCAGCGGCGACGAGTTCGTCATCCGCGCGAGCGGCGTCATCGACGCCACGGGCGTCTGGTCCGGACGAGCAGATGGACCATTCCCTTCCCCGCTGGGTCGACCGGTGCGGCCGAGTCGGGGTACGCACATCGTTGTCGACAAGGACCGCATCCCGAGCCGGGCGGGACTGACTCTTCGCATCCCGCACCGTGTCTGCTTCCTTGTGCCGTTGCCGGATCGATGGCTGATCGGAACGACCGACCAGGAGGACTCCGGATCGCCGGACCGGCCGCGGCCGACGCTGGCGGAGGTCGACACCATCCTTGCGAATGTCAATGCCAGCCTCGACGTGAACCTGACCCGCGCCGACGTCAACGGTGCGATCACGGGTCTGCGGCCCCTCGCCCGCGATCCCGGGGGCTCGTCCGGTTCGACGGTGAGCGCGTCGAGAGAGCATCGAATCCGGACAGAGGCAAACGGTCTGGTCAGGATCACGGGCGGCAAGTTCACCACGTACCGGCTCATGGCCGCCCAGACCGTGGACGCTCTGCTGGGCTCCGGTCGGGCGAAGGCCCTGCCGTCGGTGACCAGCGAACTGCCGATCGTCGGCGCGGCTTCCAGCGCCTCGCTCCAGGCGCTGGCGGGTGACCTCGTCCAGTCGAGCGGCCTTGACCGGCCCCGTGCGGAACGGATCGTTGCCCGATACGGAACGCAGGCGTCTGACGTGATCGCCCTCGGTTGTGCGCTGGGACTTCTGCGACCGCTCGGACCGACGATCGACCAGATCGAGGCGGAGGTGGTCTGGGCCGTGCGCGAGGAGCACGCCCTGTCCGTCGACGACGTGCTTACGCGCAGACTCCGGCTCGCCGAGTTGCTCCGTGACCGCGGGGCGGCTGTTGCTCCTCGGGTCGCAGAGCTCATGGCGCGCGACCTGGGCTGGACCAGCACTCAGGAACGCCAGGAGATCGACACGTTCCTCGCATCCGCCCACCGGGAATTCGACGTTCCCGCGGGGGATGCCCAATGAGTGAGCGATCCTACGTCGCCGCACTCGATCTTGGCACGACCAGTTCCCGATGCATTCTGTTCGACCAGGCCGGCGTGCCCGTGGTCACAGAGCAGCGCGAGCATCGCCAGATCTTTCCCCAGCCGGGCTGGGTGGAACACGACCCGCTCGAACTCCGGTCGCACGTTGATGTGATTCTCCGCGGAGCCCTGGAACGGGCTGGCATCGCGGCGCGCAATCTGGTGGCAATCGGGATCGCCAACCAGCGCGAAACGACCATCGTGTGGGACAGAGCAACCGGCGAGCCGGTCTGCAACGCCATTGTCTGGCAGGACACTCGGACCGCGCGCATCTGTGAACAGCTGGCCCGTGACGGCGGTCAGGATCGGCTCAGGCGAAAGACAGGCCTGCCGCTCGCAACCTATTTCTCTGGGCCCAAGGTGAGATGGATCCTCGACACCATCCCCCAGGCTCGTGCTCGCGCCGAGGCCGGCGACCTGTTGTTCGGCACCGTCGACAGCTGGACCATCTGGAACCTGACCGGCGGTCCAAACGGTGGGCTGCACATCACGGATGTCACCAACGCGAGCCGGACGCTCCTGATGAACCTCGAGACGCTCGATTGGGACCAGGATCTGCTCAACCTGATGGGCGTGCCGCGATCGATGCTGCCCCAGATCCGTTCATCGAGTGAGTTGTTCGGTGAGACGACGAACGTCGTCCCCGGCATCCCGATCGCCGCAGATATCGGCGATCAGCAGGCTGCTCTATTCGGCCACGCAGCGTTCCACCCTGGTGACACGAAGAACACGTATGGGACGGGCTGTTTTGCGCTGCTGAATACGGGAACTGCGCCCGTGCAGTCGAGGCACGGGTTGATCACGACCGTGGCGTATCGAATCGGCGCAGACCCCGCCACGTATTGCCTCGAAGGGTCGATCGCGGTCGCAGGTGCGCTGGTCCAGTGGTTGCGTGACAACCTTGGGCTCATCAGGAATGTGGCTGATATCGATGCGCTGGCGAGCACGGTAGACGGCAATGACGGCGTGTATCTCGTGCCTGCCTTCAGCGGATTGTTCGCGCCGTATTGGCGCAGCGATGCGCGCGGCGTGATCGTGGGGCTGACGCAGCATTCGTCGAAGGGACACATCGCTCGCGCCGCGCTCGAAGCGACTGCCTGGCAGACGCGCGATGTTCTCGACGCGATGCGTGCCGATGCAGGGGCGGCCGTAACCGAGCTGCGTGTCGACGGCGGCATGGTCCAGAGCGACTTGCTCATGCAGATCCAGGCGGATGTGCTGGGCATCCCGGTGGTCCGGCCGGCCGTTACCGAGACGACCGCACTCGGGGCGGCGTACGCGGCCGGTCTGGCTGTCGGGTTCTGGTCCTCCCTCGAGGAGCTCCGCGAGCATTGGGTCGAGGGCAAGCGCTGGCTGCCCAAGCGCGACGCCGACTGGCGAGACGCGGAACACGCGACGTGGAAGCGAGCCGTCGAACGGACCTTCAACTGGGTGAGACCGGCAGCCGACGCGGCCGAGTAATGGCGAGGCGCGGGGCGACCCGCGGAACCGCTCGGCGGCAACCCAAGAATCACCACACGAATCACCACACGTGGTGATGCCTGCTCACCACATCGGCTTCTAGCTTCGTGATCACGCCAGCCAAGGTGCCGGCGAACTCCCCCAGAGAGAGATCGGAAGCGAAAGGAGCAGATGACTGGACGAACGCGCAGCGACAACAGTCGCCCCGAGGCTGGACGGTACGAGATCCGCCTCCAGGGGCACCTCGACAACCGTTGGGCTGCGTGGTTCGACGGACTCAGCCTCAGCCACGAGAGCGACGGCAGCACCGTTCTGCGCGGCCCAGTGGTCGATCAGGCGGCCCTGCATGGACTCCTCCAGAGAGTGCGCGACACCGGCTTGCCGCTGATCTCGGTGACGCACCCGGACGCCGACCAGGAACCCACCAACTCACCAACCCACGAACAAGGAGACTGATTCATGGACTCGCAGAGAAAGACCGCGCTCACCGTGGGCGTGCTGTTCATCCTCACCTTCGTTACCAGCATCGCGGCCGTCTTCGCCTACGGAACGGCGCTGACGGATCCCAACTACGTCACCGGTCCAGGCGCCGACTCAGGCGTATTCCTGGGCGCCTTCCTGGAGCTGTTCCTGATCATCACCAACATCGGCTGCGCGGTCGTGCTGTACCCGCTGCTCAAGCGGCAGAACGACGGCATCGCCCTCGGCTACGTGGCCGCACGGATCGTCGAGTGCACCTTCATCCTGGTCGGTCTCCTCAGCGTTCTGGCAGTCGTCACGCTGCGGCAGGACGCGACGGGCACCGATGCGGGCTCGATCGTCACGGTCGGCAAGTCGCTCATCGCCATCCACAAGTGGACGTTCCTGCTTGGCCCCGGCTTCACCGACGGCATCGGGACCGGCCTGATGCTTGCCTACCTCATGTACAAGTCCGGCCTGGTGTCGCGCCGCATGGCGCTCTTCGGCCTCGTCGGGGGTCCCCTGCTCGCCATCTCCGGTGCCGCCGTGCTGCTCGGTGTCATCCCGCAGTTCTCCCCCGCACAGAACCTGATGACCATCCCGGAAATCATCTGGGAGGCGTTCCTGGGCCTGTGGCTGACCTTCAAGGGCTTCAAGGCGAATGCCCCCGTCCTCGCTCCCGAGAGCCGGGAGCCGGCGACTGCAGCGGCCTACGGCGCCGCCTGACAACCAAGGGCCTCGGAGGACGACTCCGGGGCCCTTTCTTCGAACCACTTTTGCCGGCACTCGGTGCCAGAGAGGAACCATTTCCATGTCCAAGTCAACGATCACCAAGCTCTTCGTGACCTGCCTCATCGCCTGCATCACCGGCGGCATCCTGGTCGCTCTCGGCTGGTTCGCCTTCCCGGACGACGTCTTCATCAAGAGCGGCTCGCAGGTCACCGGCATCCACGCAACGACGTTCGCCTGGGCCATGGTGGCTGTTGGAGCGGCAGGCGCAATCGCACTCGGCGTCGCCGCAGTCTGCGGCCTGGCCGCCTGGATCGGCGCCCTGCTGAACACCTCCACGTTGGAGCGCAAGCGCTGGTTCATCGCCCTCGCAGTGCTCCAGGTGGTCAACCTCGGCCTGCTGGCCGTGATCGCCTATATCGTCGCCGGGCCGGACGGCACGCGCCGCCCAACCCCAGCGCCGGTCCTCGCGACTGCGAGCGCCTCATGAGCCTCATGCGCAACCTCGGGCGCCGCAAGCTGCGGACGACCCTGACGGTGCTCGGCATCGTGATCGGCATCTGGGCGCTGGTCGTCTTCAGTGCCATGGCCAACAAGATCAATGCGCTCGTCGCGAGCGGCA
>CAZENL010000012.1:0-29748 GCA_964513505.1 uncultured Anaerolineaceae bacterium | reverse complement strand
CTGGTCGTCTTCAGTGCCATGGCCAACAAGATCAATGCGCTCGTCGCGAGCGGCACGGACTACTACGTTGGCAAGGTCGTCGTCAGTGACGGCTCGACCAGCGGCCTCGGCATCGGCCTGGTGCCGATCGACGTTTCGCTGGCCGGCCAGATCCGCGGCCTGGACGGCGTCGGCGCGGTGGACCCGCAGGTCCAGATGTTCTTCGAAGACGTGAAGGCGGCCGGCTTCGGCATCCCCAAGCTGATCATCGGCGCCGTCGCCGGCGCGGACCAGGGGCTGGATGCGTTTCGAGTCCACGCCGCCCAGGGCCGCCTGCTGACGGCCGCGGATGAAGGCTCTCACGTCACCGTCCTGGGCTCGGACATGGCACGCCAGTTCGGGCTCGCCGCCGGCGGCACGATCCAGTTGCGCGGCGTGACGTTCCAGATCGTCGGCGTCCTGGAACCGACCCTGACCGCGCCGGATGACACGGCGATGGTGCCGCTGGCAGCGGCCCAGGAACTCTTCCTGGCCATGCTGCCTCCCAAGCTCGGCTCGGCCCTCCACGCAAACGAGCTGGCCACGCAGATCGTGGTCTACCCCGCCGCGGGGATCACGGACACAGCACCACTCGCGAGCCGCATCAAGACACTCGGCAACCTGACCACCATCACCAGCGCCGACTGGGCGCAGCAGGTGGGCAGCACCACCGGCATCTTCAACGCCCTCATCTTCGGCGTCGGGCTCATCAGCCTGGTCGTCGGGGGGCTGTCGGTCATCAACACCATGGCCATGAGCGTCACCGAGCGGACGCGTGAGATCGGCATCAAGCGCGCCATCGGCAGCTCACGCCGCCGCATCATCCGGGAGCTCGTCTCCGAAGCCGCCCTGATCGGTGTGCTCGGCGGTGTAATCGGCCTGGCACTCGGTGCTCTCGTGGTCCTGGTGGCCAACGAGGCCGGCCGAAGCTCCGGAACCATCCTGTTCGACCTGACCCCGCGAACGGCGCTGTTCGCGGTTGCCTTCAGCACCATCCTCGGCATGGTCGCCGGGGTCATCCCAGCTTGGAACGCTGCCCGGCTCGACCCGGTCGCCGCGCTCCGGTACGAGTGAGGACTGCGATGAACACGCTTCTTGAAGGGCGCAACCTGCGCAAGACGTACCGGCTGAGCCGGCAGAACACCCTCGACGCACTGCGCGGCGTGGACGTCAGCATCGAGACCGGGGAGATGGTCGCGATCATGGGGCCGTCCGGCTCCGGCAAGACCACCCTCATGCACCTCCTGGGCCTGCTCCACGCGCCGGATACGGCGAACGGGGCGGCGCCGGAGCTCCGCTTCGATGGCGTCGACGTCACCCGCCTGTCCGACCCGCAGCGCACCAGGATCCGGGCGCGGAGCATGGGTTTCGTGTTCCAGTCGTTCAACCTGGTGCCCACGCTTTCGGCGGTTGAGAACGTGATGCTGGCCGCCGATTACGCGGGAGTTCGCGGCGGTCAGGCACGCAAGGCCGCGGATGACGCGCTGAGCATGGTCGGACTCCAAGGCCGGGCGAAGCACCGGCCCATGGAACTCTCCGGCGGCGAGCAGCAGCGCGTTGCCCTGGCACGGGCGCTCGTCAACGCTCCGCGCCTCCTGCTGGCGGACGAGCCGACAGGCAACCTCGATTCAGCGCGTTCGACGGAGGTCCTGGCGATGCTCCGGCGCTTCAACCGCGAGCGCGGCCAGACCACGGTCATCGTTACCCACGACCCGCACGTCGCGGCCAGCTGCGACCGTACCATCCACATGCTGGACGGACTCGTCGAAGAGCGAGTGCCCCTCGCCCTCGCCGCATGACCGCTCGGGAGCGGACAGCCGCTCCAAGGATCCCTCCGCGCGTGTTCATCCGGGTCGCCTGGGTGCTGCACCGAGCCCTCCTCCGGTTGAGCGGGGGGCGCGTCGGCCTCAGGCGACCGAGGCCGGGCGACACGTTCGGGATGATGCGTCTGATCACGCTCGGGCGACGCTCAGGCCAGTCGCGGGTTGCGATCGTGGGATATCTCGAGGACGGTCCGAACCTGGTCACGCTGGCCATGAACGGCTGGGCCGAAGCGGAGCCTGCCTGGTGGCTGAACCTCCAGGCGCATCCGGAAACGATGGTCGAGCTCAAGGATGGTCCTCGTGCTGTTCGCGGTCGCGCTGCCACAGGCGACGAGCGTGATCGACTCTGGGCGCGCTGGCGCGAGCTCAGCGAGAACTACGACGCCTGGGCGGCGATGCGTTCCGGAGAGACCGCGGTCGTGGTACTTGAGCCTCGTGTGGCGAGCGCGACGTGAGGCTCAAGCCACGGATCGGAAGATGCTGTATTCGCCGTTGTAGCGAACCTGTAGACAGTTGTTGAACAGGTTGAGCATGTTGATGAAGCCGATCAGGAACGTGAGCTCGACCAGCTCCGGGTCGGAGAAATGCTCCTTCAGCCGTTGTGACAGCGGCTCCGGGATGGCATTCGAATCGGCCATCGCAGCCCGGGTGTACTCGACCGCGAATCGTTCGCGCGGCGCCAGCGCTTCGAGGTGCTCGATCACGACGAGGGGATCCTTGACGATGTCCCCGATGTCCACCAGATCGCAGTGCGAGTTCGTACAGAACTGGCACTCGTTGGTCTTCGAGGCCGCGATGATCACGAGCTCTTTGACCCGACGCTCGAGCAACCCGCCCGGGTAGACACAGTTCCCGAAGCCCGCAAACCCGCGCAGGATCTCCGGCCGCAGGCACATCGCCTGGATCATCTCGACCGGCGGTCGCCCGCGCTCCCACAGGCCGCGGCTCTCATCGAAGGACGGATCGTCCTTCACGTCCTGGAATGCGGATTGGATCTGCTCCGCCGTGACCGTGACCCGCATGGACGAACCTCCTCAAAACAGTGGAGTCGCAGCGTACCGCTCGCGCCCTTGGGCATCAGCGGCGGATCGCGCCCACCGTCAGACCCCCGATGAAGCTTCGGTGGAGCACCAGGAAGAGGACCAGCGGCGGGAGGATCGCGATCGCCATGCCAGCGAAGGTGAGCCCCTGGTCCGTGGCGTAGAACGTTGAGAACCGCGTCAGCGCGAGCTGCACGGTGAAGGTATCGGGCCGCTGGAGGAGCACGAGCGCTCCCGCGAAATCGTTCCACGTGAACACCGCCACGACCACGGCGACCGCGGTAATACCCGGCCGCGCGTGCGGGACCACGATCCGCAGCAGGACTTCGATCCGGCCCGCGCCGTCAACCCGTGCGGCATCGATGAGTTCCTGGGGGATGGTTCGGAAGTAGCCGGTCAGGATCACCGTCGCGAACGAGACGTTGGCCACCACGTTGGTCAGCGCCAGCCCGGGCAGGCTATTGATCAGCCCAAGGCTGCGGAACATCGAGAACAGCGGGACGATGAGCACTTCCGTGGGGATGATCAGCGGAGCCAGGACCAGCAGGAAGAGCACGGCCCGGCCGGGGGGTCGCAGGCGAGTGAGCGCGTATGCGCCGGTGACTGCCAGCGTGATCGTCACGGCCACGGTCATCGCGGTGACATAGGCCGAGTTCGCCAACGCCAGCCCGAGCTGTCCGCGATCCCACGCTTCGCCGATGTTGCCGATCGCCAGCGGCCACGGCAGGTCCCACGGAGCGCGATCGATGTCCGCGCTCGACTTGACCGCGTTCGTCAGCGTCCAGACCACCGGATACAGCCAGATGACCGCGAGCACGCCGAGCAGCACCCTGGACCATCGCGGCCGATGCAGCGCCATCACGAGCTGACCGTCTCGGCGCGGCGGTTGAGGATCCGGTACTCCACGATCGTGATGAGCACGATCACGACCAGCAGGATCATCGCCATCGCCTGCGCATACCCGACCTGGAAGAAGCGGAAGGCGGTCGAGTAGACGTCCGTGGCGACCGTCTCGGTGGCATGCGACGGGCCGCCCTCGGTCATGATCCAGACCATGTCGAAGATGCGCAGCGTCCCGATGGTGGTCAGCAGGACCAGCGTGAACGTCTGGGGCCACAGCAACGGCCAGGTGATCCTGCGGAACCGCTGGAACCTGCTCGCACCTTCCAGGGTGGCGTGTTCGTAGTACCCGGGCGGGAGCGCCTGGATGGCGGCCAGGTAGACCACCATGTTGAAACCGGCGAAGCGCCACAGGACGGCGGCCATGATCGCCCAGAGCGCCGTGTGGACGTCCGCCAGTGGCGCCACCGTCAGGGTGTTCAACCCCAGGCCTGATCCGACCGTGGCTGCGATTCCGAAATACGGCGCGTAGAGGTACTTCCAGACCGCTCCGACCGCTACCGAAGCAAGCACGAAGGGCACGAAGAAGGCGAACTGGAAGAACGTCCGGCCGCGCTTCACCTCCGCAACGAGCACGGCCAGGAACAGCCCGAGCCCGGTCTGGAGCACGACCGCCGCACCGGTGAACAGGACCGTATTCAGCAGGCTCTGATGAAAGACCGCGTCCCCGAAGATCGCGTGCGCGTAGTTGTTTAGCCCAACGAAGTTCGTGATGTCGAAACCGTGCGTGTCATGCAGGCTCAGCACGATCCCGTAGGCGAGCGGGTAAACGAGGAATACGGCCAGGACCGCCAGCGTCGGCAACAGGAACAGCAGGTCGATGGCGCCTTCGCGGCGGGAGCGGCGGAGAAACGCCACTCGAGAGCCGCCGGCGCGATTCCCCTGGAGCATCACAACTCACGAGCGGGATATGACGGGCCGAACCATACTCGTCCTCAGCTGGCCCTGACGCGGGAGGACGGCTCTCCGGATCCGCGACGCGCAAGGTCACCTCGGAGGAGCCCAGTGGAGCCCGTCCATCCAGAGAGCGACAGCCTGTGGACGCGCCCGCGCACCCGCCGGGACGTGCTCAAGCTTGGGGCGCTGATCGCGGCCGGCGGGGTGGTCGCGCCGCTGCTCGCGGCATGCGCCGCGCCGAACACGAGCGCGGCACCACCCGTCACTCCGCCTGCCGGCGGGAGCGCGGCACCGTCCGCGGCCCTCACCGCCGCCGTCCCCTCCGGCCCCATCACGTTCCTGACCGAAGCCGGCGATGACCCGAGTACGGACCCGGCCCTCAAGAAGGTTTACGACGACTTCAAAGCGCAGCACGCGGCCGTGGAGTGGGACGTCCGGGCGATCCCCGGCCTGGGTCCCGAGTTCGATCGACTCGCGCGCGCCGCGCTGGAGTCCGGTGAGCCGGTGGGCCTCATCATGCTCGACGGGCTGTTCGTTCGAGCGTGGGCGCGTGACGGCCTGCTGGCGGACCTCGGCGCCGACGTCAGGATGGCGGACGTGCTCGCCCGAGTACCAAAGCCGTTCCAGCTCGCGGGTCTTGGAGAGGCCACCACGAGAGCCTTTCCCCTGGCCTTGACCCGAGGTGTCCAGACCACCGGCCTGTACTACAACAAGGCGTTGCTCGATCGGGCGGGCCTTCAGGTTCCGCGGACGATCGCGGACCTCAAGCAGGCGGTCAAGCCACTGGCGGCGCTTGGCGCGGCGCCGCTGGTCCACTGCGCGGGCGACGCTCCCTTCGACCCGTTGCTGGTCATGTGGCTGCTGCCGATGATCGCGGAACGTGCGGGCGCCGACCCGCTGGAGTTCGTCGAGAGCACGATCAGGGGCGACGTCAGATACGACAGCCCCGAATGGATCGAAGCCTTTCAGACCATCGCCGACCTGCGCACCTCCGGTGTCCTGCTGGCGGGGTCGGGTGCCACGGACTACGCGACGATGCAGCAGCTTTTCCTGCAGGGAAAGGCAGCCATGACCTACAACGGCACGTGGCTGTTGCCGTCACTGCAGGCAGGCACGCCCACCGGTGCATTCGACCTGCATGTGGCGCCCCTGCCGCTTGTCGACGGGGCGTCGAAGGCACACTCGATCGTGTCCTGGGGCGGCTTCGCGCTGCCGGCCAAGGCCGCCGCCAGCCGTGACAGCGTGTATGCATTCCTCGAGTACGCGAGCCGGCCCGAAGTCGACAAGGCCGTCGTCGAGGGCCTGCAGACCTACTCGCCGATCGCGGCTTCGAACGACGCGATCCACAACGCGGTGGCGCGGGAGTTCCTGCCGATGTTCGAAGACGCCATCACGTCACTCAACTGGCTCTGGGAACCGGAGATCGACGCCGAATTGAGCGACCAGGTCCAGGCCCTGGTGAAGGGCGACACCGATCCAGCTTCGGTCGGGAAGGCCATCCAGGCGGTCGCCGAGGACCTGCGTTCGTCAGGCCGGAGCTACTACCACTGACGAACTTCAGGAAGCACCGCCTGCCCTGAATCGCGAAGAAACGGCGGACGCATGCGTCCACCGTTCCATGACCGTTGGGAGCAGGGGTCGGGCACCGCATGGCGCCCGACCAACTCAAGACTCGATGGCCTCTTCGGCGTTCCCGCTGAGCGGCGTCAGGACTGGAGCACCCAGAGGTCGACGCTGTCGGCGACCATGCGGCACCGATTGTCGCCAACAGCAGGCAACAACTCAACCGTGGCCGTGATCTGCGTGGCCCACTGAGGGATGGCGAGGGTCGCAACATCCTTCAGGTAGTGGTGCGTGATCGTGAGAGTCTTCAGTTTCTCTTTGTACGACCCCAGGCCGGGGCCGCCGGTGATCAGGATCGAGACGCGGATCTGCGCGCCGACCACGCCACCGTAGTTGGCCGCGAGGCGTGCCAGCAGCGGGGACGTCCCGTTGCCGGTGCCGCTGAAGTTCACGGTCTGGCTGACGGAGCCCGATGTCTTCCGGCACATCAGATAGAGCTGACCACCGCTCCACTTCTTGGCGTAGGACGGTGAGGGCCACTTCTGGGCGCCGAACGCCTGGATGTGCACATCACCACTGACGGCCCATCCCGGGATCAATCCGCCCGCGCCGGCCTGCTCGAAGCTTGGGTTCTGAAGAAGGTTCTGATTGAGGGGTGTGGTGTCGGCCACATTCGTCGCCTGCGGTGCGTAATCGGCGGCTTGGATGGCTGCGGGAACGGCCAAAGAAAGCACGATGGCAACCACCAGCGCCTGCAGGGCCTTGCGGTAATACGTCACTCGGTGTCTCTCCAGTTCACTACTGCGTTGACGCCGAGCATAGGTCTGGCAGCGATCCGGAACCGCATGACAGGAGTACGTCGCTGGTGGCCCTTTCAGCCCGTGAGCCTCTCCAGCGAACGCAATGATCGGCGTGGAGGGTCCGGCGAGGGAGCCGGGAACCGGCTCGATCCGCGCCGCGCCGCACCGTACACTTGGCGACCGTTAACCAGAGATGGAGGGCAACCGTGGACTACGCCGCTACCGTGCGTCGCCTGTACGACCTGATCAACGCAGGAGACATCGACGAGTTCGCCACACACCTGGCAGGCGACTTCGTCGAGCACGAGGTGACGCCCGGCCTGGAGCCGACCAAGGAGGGGGTCAAGGACTTCTTCCGGATGCAGCTCGCAGCGTTCCCGGACCTGCGCATGGGCGTGGAAGACATCGTTGCGGACGCTGACAAGGCCGTCGCACGCGTGAGGCTCACCGGAACCAATCGGGGTGGCTTCATGGGCATGCCGGCAACCGGAAAGAGCGTTGACGTGCAGCTCATCGACATCTTCCGGTTCGGCGGCGATGGGCTGCTGCACGAACACTGGGGCGTCGTGGACGCACTGGCGATGATGCAGCAGCTCGGCGTGGTGCCGGCGGGACCTCCCGCCTAGAGACGATCGCCCTATTGGGCCGGCTGGGTGACCGTGTTCTTCGCGAGGGTGACCGCGGTCTGCGCCAGCAGTCTGCCGGTGATCACGGCGCCCGTCTTTGCCGCGATGTTCTTCTTGGCGAGAATGACTCCCCTGAAGCGCGCCGTCGTGCCGATGCTGACCACCCCGCCGACCTGCCAGAAGATGTTCTTGGCCTGTGCGCCACCACGTAGCATGACTCGCATGCCGTTGGCCTCGCGGAGCGTGCCGGCAACCTGGAAGATCCAGACATCATTGGGTCCACCACTGAGCGTGACATTGGTGGTGATCAGGACGCCGCTGCTCCACTTGTAGAGACCCGGAGTGATGGTCAAGCCTCCGATTTGCCCGGCGCCCAACTCGGTGGCGGTGGGTGATGTTCGCCCGGCGGCGTCTGTGTACGCAGCCTCCATGTTGTGCACGGCCGTAGTCAACCTGGTCGGGCCGATCACCCGGCATGCGGGTCCGGCAGCGTCGACCGTGAAGATCCTCCCGGTCACCTCCGGACAGCCAAGTCCGGCAATGGCAGCCCCGGTGATGGGGCTGGTGCCGATATCTCCCGTGATCGCGGACGACGGAACGTCCGTGATTCCCGACTTCGAGAGAATCACGAACCGGCCGGCGATTCCGAGCTGAACGGGTGCCGGGCCTTTGGCTTGAACCGTCGGAGCGCTGGCCGCCGCGCCTCCGGGGCCGGCCCCGATGGCGACGAGGGCGACCAAAGCCGCGAGAGTTGTCCATTTCGCAGGCCGGAACATGTTGTCTCCCTTGTCTGCCGGGGTCCGACCTGGTTCAGCCCGTAAGGGTTGACCGGCGGTGCCCTCCGCACCGGCTTCACAGCAGGACGGGTTGGCAGCGTGACTGCCACCGACCTCCGGCCGGTCCACAGAGTCCACATGGCCACTTGCAGTCCTATCCCAAATGCGAGCGTTCCGGACCGGCGCCGGAGCGCGTTACCAGCGCTGGTGGACCAGCGGCTTGACGCGCTCCTCGTAGAGCTGGGCGATTCGCTCCATGGCTCCGGGCGGCAGCGGGGCAAGGTCCGCGGCGGCCGCGTTTGCGCGTGCCTGCTCGGGCGTCTTTGCACCCGGGATGGCGGCCGTCACCGCGTCGGACATGAGAATCCAGCGCAGGGCCATCTGGGCCAGCGTGGCCCTGTTCGGGACCAGCGCGCGCAGTTCCTCGACGACCGCAAGGCCCGTCTCGTAATCCACTCCGGCGAACGTCTCGCCAACGTCGAACGACTCGCCGTGCCGATTGAACTGGCGATGGTCCGATTGGTCGAAGACGGTCCCACTGGTCAGCTTGCCGGTGAGCAGGCCGGACGCAAGGGGAACTCGCGCGAGAACGCCGACATCGCGGCGTGCCGCGTCTGCCAGGAAGCGCTCCGCCGGCCGCTGCCGGACGATGTTGTAGATGATCTGCACGGAGGCCACGCCCGGGAACTCGATGGCCTTGAGTCCCTCTTCGACGCGCTCGACGCTCACGCCGTAGTTGGTGATCGCGCCCGCCGACACGAGGTCATCCAGCATCGCGAAGATCTCCGGGCGGTAGTAGATGGCAGTCGGGAGGCAATGCAGCTGGACCAGGTCCAGGCGATCGACGCCCAGGTTGTCGCGGCTCCGATCGACCCAGCCGCGGAAGGCTTGCGGTGTGTACTGCGCCAGGTCCAGCGGCACGCGCCGGCCCATCTTGGTCGCGACAAAGAGCGACTCGCCCTTCCGCTCCCGGAGGAACCGCCCGATCAGCCGCTCACTCCGGCCGTCCCCGTAGACGTCTGCGGTGTCGAAGAGCGTGACGCCCGCGTCGGCGGCCGCGTGGAGGGCCCGGAGGCTGTCCGCATCATCCACGCTGCCCCAGTCGCCGCCCACCGCCCACGCGCCGAAGCCGATCGTGCTGACCATGCGCCCTGTCTTGCCGAGCCTTCGATACTTCACGTTTCCCATCCTCGCCGAGTCGTGTGTTCCGCGGATCGCTGCGAATCCGCGATTGCTAATCGTCGCCGGCCATCAGCGCAGTGCTGCGGATCGTGATCTTGATCCGAAGGCGCCCGGTCGCGTCCCGCAGGTAGCCGGTGCGTTCCAGGCGTGCCACGAGTTCGGCCGTCTGGCGGTAGTCGAGACCCAGCTCGGCGCCGATGTCCTCGCCGCGGACCTCCGTATTGAGGCTGCCGCCACAGCGGTCGTGAACGCGACGCACGAACTCGCGATCCACGTCCGGGAGTGGCGAGGGCTTGTAGGTTGCGATGTCAGTTACCCACGAGGTGGGTCAGCTTCTCAGCCGCCCGTATTCGATCAGCCGCCGGGCTTCTGCGCCAGTACGGCGACGTTGAGCCAACGTCCGCCCGTCGCCCGCCGCACGGCGAACGTCAAGGTGAACGGAGACGACTGCCGAGCCTGCAACGCCCCGCTGGCATCGTAGGTCTCCTCCGTCATCGTCCCGCTGCTGGTCATGCCCAGGCTCAGGCCGGTCTGCCGGCCGAACGGCACCAGGAGTGACACGTCGATCGTGTCGAACCGGTAGTGGACGATGTGCGTGGTCCCTGTCGCGATCGCGTCGGCCAGCCGGCCCTGCATCTCGATGAGCCGGTCTCCGTGATCGACGGCCGTGAGAATGCTCCCGTCGCGGCGCAGCAGGGCCAGGTTCTCCAGTTCCAGGTTCTGGCCCATGGTCACCACAACCTGTGGCATGTCCGGCCCGGCGAGCTGCGCGTCGAAATCCTGGACGTCCTGCCCGACGGTGATGGCGGGCAGCGTGGACGGGTCGACGGCGCTGGGCGGGCGGTCCAACACCTCCGCCGTACCGGGAACCACCACCCCACGAGCCGGTGTGCCGGCAGCCACGATCCCGGCGCCAACCAGCAGCAGCACCAGTGCGGCCAGCCCCGCCCGGGCGGCGACCCGGGCGCTCCCGGCACCCGCCTGGCCGCCGGTCGCGAGCCGGGCCATGAACCCGCGGAGATCGTCCGCGGCCGACTTGGGTTGCGGCACCAGGCGGTCGACGATGGGACGGGCCGCGCACAGGACCACCAGGCCTGCAAGCAACCCGACCTTGGTGCCGAACTCGTCCGTCTGCGGCGCCATGAGCAGCGTGCTCGCCAGGGCGACCAGCACACCGAAGGTGACCCGTCCGACGCGCCCGGCAGGCACGGTCTTGGGGTCCGTGAGCATGAAGAACAGGAAGATCATGACCTCCGGCGAGGTCACGATGGTGCGCCAGAAGTCGACGCCGCAGACGGGGGTGAACGCCCAGCTGGCGGTCATGCAGTGGCCGGATGCCGCAAGGAGCCCGGTGCCGCCGGCGAGGGCGAGCCAGAAGCTGGCCGCCAGCGCAAGCAACCGCAGCCGCCTGGTGATGAGGAGCCCGCCGACCAGGATGATGGCGTAGGCGGCGATCATCCACGCGTTCAGCGGCGCCCACCAGAAGTCGAGCGGCTCCACGCGCGATGTCCCCAGCAGGACGAAGACCACGACCAGTCCGATGTTGGACGGGTTGAAAACGTGGGAGCCGCGATAGCGGATCACGTACTTGGTGAGCAGCGACAAGCCCGCGACGATCGCGTAGACCTCCCAGGCATAGGTGGTCCAGTGATCGTTGAGCGGCGTGCCGACGACACGCAGGATCAGCGCCACGCCACTGCCCGTGAGCATCGCGCTGGCCGGCCACACGAACGACCTGGTCTGCCAGAACGTGATCGCGATTTCGAGCACCGCGCAGGTGAGGATCGCCGCGAGGATCTGCGGCACGCTGACGCGGAAGCCCAGCCCGATCTGGCCGAGCACGTGGATGGAGATGATCACGGAGGCCACGTGCAGCCGTGGGTCGCGGAGGGTCGGCAGGACCAGGGGGTAGGTGCCGCCACCGATGGTGAGCGTCCGCGCCGTCATCTCCGGCACCGCTTTCCTGGCGCGGCACAGCCGCCGCGCGCACGCTGGCACTCGTGGGGGGACGGGGATTCTCGGACCATGACGGTCCCCTTAGGATACGCATGTACCGCCGCTCACCGAGCCAATTGGAAGCATTCCGCGCCCCCAGGCGCTGATCGACGGCACGGCGATGGCCTCCCGCGAACTGGGGGTCCGAGGCCCATTCGGGGCCCGCGCCATACTGCGTGGCGGCGACCGAATCAGGAACGAAACAGCGAGGGACCGACATGGCACGCGACGACGAACGCCTCTTCCGCTCGCAGCAGGAGCCCCTGGTCGGCGGCCTGCCGGACGTGCCGGGGATCCTGGCCGCGATCCGGCTGACGCCTGGTCTGGGCGTGCATCTGCGCGGTCTCGCGGACGAGCTGCTGGTCAACGACTTTCCCGGCACCACGCTCCAGCGTGCTGAGCGCGAGATGCTGGCCACCGCCGTTTCCGCCGCCAACGACTGCTTCTACTGCATGGACTCGCACGGCGCCTTCGCCACCGCCCTCCTCGAGCGCAGCGGAGCCAACGACTTCGTGCCCGTGATCGACATCATCAAGCAGGGCTCGTCGGACGGCCTTGACCCCAAGATGCAGGCACTTCTCCACATCTCCCGGACCGTGCAGCGAGAGCCGCGCGGCTTGACCGTGGCCGACGTCGAAACGGCGCAGGAGGCGGGCGCCACGGACGCCGACGTGCAGCTGGCGGTCCTGATCGCCGCCGCCTTCTCCATGTACAACCGGATGGTCGAGGGCTTCCGAGCCAAGACGCCGCCGACCGCGGAGGCCTACCGCAGTCGCGCCGACGAGATCGCCGAACACGGCTACAGCAGCCAGCGCGTCGCGGCCATCCCCGGGCGAAGCTGATCGCTGAACTCGGCGGCTGACAGGCGGAGACGTAGCGTCGCCTGATCCGGCAAAGCCCTGCCGGATGAAACCGGGAAACGAGTCGCTTCGGCTCTGACCGCGCGCGTGCGCTGCAGGTCAGGCTGCGGTGAGCCCAGGCCTTCGCGCCATGCACGAGGCCGCTCCCGCAGGAGGTGATTCGTGAATCCTCGTGAGGCCGCGCTCCACGCAGGCCGTCCGTCCGTCCTCGGACAGGGCCTCATCCCCGCCGTGCGACGACACCCGCTGGTGGGGTACTTCGCGCTGGCCTACGGCGTGAGCTGGGTCGTGGAGCTGGTGCTGTTCACGGTGCTCCGCCTGCCGACGGCGCTGGTGGTGCCCTTCGTGACGCTCGGCCCGACCAGCGCGGCGCTGGTCATGACCGCGATCCTCGAGGGTCGCCCCGGGATCGGGCGCCTGCTTCAGCGCATGCGGATCGGGCGCGTCGGAGGACGGTGGTACCTCGTCGCCTTGCTTGCGATTCCGCTCGTCTACCTTGCAGGCACGTTGGTCCTGCCGGGAGTCCTCGGGAGCTTCACGTCAGCGTCGCCTGCGCGATGGGTGGTGGAGTACGCCGTCATCCTGACCCTGGGCGCCGTCATCGGGGGACCATTGTTCGAGGAGCCGGGCTGGCGAGGCTTCGCCCTGCCGCGGCTCCAGGCGCAGATGACTCCGCTGCGCAGCTCCCTGCTGCTCGGCGTCCTCTGGGCGGCGTGGCACTTTCCCCAGTTCCTCATGCCGGAGTGGGCCGATCAGAACGGGGGTCTGCAGGCGTCCAGCGTGGCCGTGTTCACGCTGACGGTCATGTCGATCACGGTGATCATGACGTGGGTCTTCAACCACACGCGGGGCAGCTTGCTGCTGGCCATCCTGGTCCACTCCAGCGTGAACACCTCGCAAGTGATGGTCAACGAGCTCTTCCCGAACGCGGCCAACACCGAGCTCAACGCGCTGATCGGGTATGGGACCGTGGCGCTCGCGTTGATCCTGGTGACACGCGGTCGGCTGGGCTACGGAGCCACCGAACCGGTGAACGTGCAGCAAGTGCGCTGAGAAACGGACGAGAACTCGTTTCCGGTTTTCGTCAGGCGTGGATCGCGTCGAGCGTGACGCGCCTGGCGTGGATCCGGCACATCACGCGGGTCTCGTGCCGGTGTCGCTCGACCGGGTAGACGAACCCGTAGTAGCAGGGATGCCGCGTGTACTTGCGGGTGAGCGCGTCGAGGTGTTCGAGCGCGTCATCGGTGACCATCTCTGCGTCGCCCCGGATCTGGATGAAGCGGCCGGTGTCATCAGGGTCCATGCACGCGAATGGCCTGCCGAGGGCACACTGCGCCGATGCAATCGCACGCCCGGCTGCGAGCGGTCGGCGCAGCCCTGCTGCTGCCGCTCCTCACGCTCGGAGCAGCCGCCCACAGCGCGGCTGCGTCAGCCGCCGTCCATGGGCCCGGGCTGACCGTGAGCGTTGGCCAGGACCGGCACCACATCAGCCAGGACATCTACGGCGTGAACTACGTGGGCGACTTTGCCGGCCCGGCGACCGCCCGAAAACTCGGCATCACGGTGGATCGGTGGGGCGGCAACGGCACCACGCGCTACAACTACCAGACGGGCTTCCACAACACGGGCTCCGACTGGTACTTCGAGAACATCCCGCCCGACAGCACATCCGTCCTGCCGCACACCGCGTTCATCCGCGGCGACCGCGCGGCGGGCCTGCAGACGGTGCTGACCGTGCCGCTCATCGGGTGGACGCCCAAGGCTGGCTCGGCCGCGCAGCACCCGTACGCGTGCGGCTTCCGGGTCGGCGTCTACGGGTCGCAGGACTCGACCGACCCGTACGACCTGGGCTGCGGCAACGGCCTCAGTAGCGGTAACGACGTGACCGGCAACGACCCGCATGACACCAGCACGGCCATCGGGCCGGCCTTCGTCCAGGGCTGGGTGCAGCAACTGGTCAACACGTACGGAACGGCGGCGCACGGCGGCGTGCCCATCTACCAACTGGACAACGAGCCGGCCCTCTGGAACAGCACGCACCGCGACGTCCATCCGGCGCCGGTCACCTATGACGAGCTCATGTCCCGCACCATCGCCTACGCCAGGGCGGTCAAGGCCGCCGATCCGACGGCCGCCGTGCTCGGACCGGGCGACTGGGGCTGGTGCGCCTACTTCTACTCCGCCGCCGATCCGGGCGGCTGTTCCGACGGTCAGGATCGCCAGGCGCACGGGGACCAGGCCTTCGCGCCGTGGTACCTCGCGCAGATGGCTGCCTACCAGCGTGCCAACGGCGTCCGGTTGCTGGACTACTTCGACGAGCACTACTACCCGCAGTCGGGTGTCGCGCTGCGGGATGCCGGCAATGCCGCGCTCCAGGCGCTCCGGCTCCGCTCGACGCGGTCACTGTGGGACCCCACCTACAAGGACGAGAGCTGGATCAGCGATCTGGCACAGGGAGGCGTCGCGGTGAAGCTGATCCCGCAGATGCGAGCCTGGATTGCCGCGCAATACCCGGGCACCAAACCGTCCATCACCGAGTACAACTTCGGCGGGCTGGAGTCGATCAACGGGGCACTCGCAGAGGCCGATGTGCTGGGCATCTTCGGGCGCGAGAACCTTGCCCTGGCCACGCTCTGGGGAGCGGGAACGGCCAATCAGCCGTGGGCCTTCGCGTTCCGTATGTTCCGCAACTACGACGGCCACGGAAGTGCCTTCGGATCGACGTCCGTTCGAGCCCGCAGCTTCGACTCGGCGCAGCCCAGCCGGCCCAACGGCGGGCAGGATCGCCTGGCGGTCTACGCGGCCGAGCGCACCGGCGACCACGCCCTGACCGTGATGGTCATCAACAAGACGGGCTCGGCGCTGACGTCCAGGTTGTCGATCAAAGGCTTCTCGGCCGCAGGGCAGGCCCAGGTGTGGCGTTACAGCGCCGCGGACCTTGGCCGAATCGCCCGGGGCGCCAATGCGACCGTTGCCGGCGCCTCCGTGTCAGCGACCTATCCGCCCAACTCCATCACGCTGCTGGTGATTCCGCGCCACTGAACCGCGAGCGTCAAGCGAACCAGCCGACGCGAGGGGACGGATGGCGCTTGCCGGTCGCTGGGAGCTGACCGGCAAGCGCGTTGCAATCGCTTCGCTAGAAGGGCATTCCAGGGCCCACAGCGGGATCCGGAATGACGACATACGGCCCTGCCGCGTGCACGCCGAACGCGAAGCTCATGGCGATCATGAGCACGAGTACGGCAGCAACGATGACGAGCACGCGCACGAGATCGTCGTGAACGGCGAACCGCTGTCCGAACGCGGTCGGATTGAATGCCATGGCACCTCCGTCGGGTCGACGAGTCCGGTTGCGCCAGTGGCTTCGCACGGGTTCGGCGGCCCGTTCGGACTCGCGCCGCGGCAAGTCGCTGGCATGAACGATCGAGAACCGAACCACGCTGCGCCCTGGCAGGCCCCGTTTCAAGTGCCATTCGGACGCTAGGTGCGGATGACCTCCGACATGGAGGCAGGCTCAACCGGTTCGCCATCGGCCGTCTTGCGTGGCTCGCCCAGGCGCAGCCCGTACCAGCCAACGTCGTGCCAGGCGCCGTGCTTCCAGCCCACGGCGCGGTAGATCCCGATCGGCTGCATGCCGATCGAACGGTGCAGGGCCTCGCTGGCGGCGTTGGGCAGCGTGATGCCGGCGTAGACGTTCACGAACCCCTGTCGCCTGAGCATGGCCAGCAACGCGTCATAGAGGGAGCGTCCGACCCGCTGGCCGCGATGGCCGTCGCGCACGTAGGCGGAGATGTCGACCGACCAGCGGTAGGCGGCGCGCTCCTTGTGCATACCCGCATAGGCGTAGCCCAGGATCACGCCATCCTTGACCGCAACGAGCCACGGCGTGCGCTCGAGCACCTTGCGCATGCGGCCGGCCATTTCGTCCGCATCCGGCGCCACGACCTCGAACGAGGCCACCGACCCATCGACGGAGGCTCCGTAGATCTCCGCCACGCCGGCGGCGTCGACGGCCGGATCGGCGAGGCGAACGCGCATCTCCACGGGCCGAAATATCGCACGCCGAGGGCCGCGGGATCAGCTGTTGTCATCAATTCGAGTGGGCACGGTCATCGCCCGCAAGCCGGCTTGTTGGGCGGCTCGCCTACCATGCACCGATGAAGGGTCTTCGTTCCGGGTTGCTACAGACGTTGATGGTCGCGGTCGTGGCGGGTGCCGTGGCCGGCTGCTCCGGGCCGCTGGGCCTCGTCGGCTCGGCCCTGGCTCCTCTGGCCTCGGCGGCTCCCTCGGCCTCGGCGGCTTCCTCGGCCGCGGCGGCAGCCGTGGCGCCGGCCGCTGCCGCGACTCCCGCGGTATCCCCGAGCCAATCCCAGCAGGGTGCGGTCCATCCGACCAACGCCCAGCTGATCGGCCAGAAGCTGGTGATCATCATGGCCGGCAAGAAGCCGGGGGCGGACCTGCTCGGTCGGGTCACCCGCGGCGAGATCGGGGGCGTGGTCCTGCTGGGCGCCAACATCAGTTCGCGCTCGCAGCTGATCTCGCTCACCGGCAAGCTTCAGGCCGCGGCGACCGCCGGCGGCCAGCCGCCACTCATGATCGCCGTCGACCAGGAGGGCGGCTCCGTCAAACGCGTTTCGTGGGCGCCGCCGACCATCACCGTGCCGGAGATGGGCAGCCAGGGCAGCACGGCTGTTGCCCGCTCCCAGGGCCGGCAGACCGGCGCGGCACTCCGCGACCTGGGTATCAACACGGACTTCGCCCCGGTCGCCGACGTGCCGCGCTCCACCTCATCTTTCATGTACCAGCAGGGCCGCACGTTCTCGTTCGACGCAACCCTCACGGCCAAGCTGGCGGACTCATTCGCGGGCGGCCTCGGGTCACAGGGCGTGCTGGCGACCATGAAGCATTTCCCGGGCATCGGCCTGGCCATCCAGAACACCGATCACTACGTGGACACGATCACCGCTTCACGGTCCGTCCTGGCGCCGGACCTGCTTCCGTACAAGAAGGCCATCTACCACCACATCCCGTTGATCATGCTGTCCAACGCCACCTACACGGCCTACGATTCGCACAATGCAGCCGGCTGGTCCTACGCCATCGCCAACACGCTGCTGCGGCACGATCTGGGCTTCACCGGCGTGACCATCACCGACTCGCTCAGCGGCACTGCGCACGCTCGCGGCCTGACGCTCAAGGACCTGGCCCTGCGTGCCGCGCTGGCGGGCGTGGACATGATCCTGTCCACGGGTTCCGAGAAGACCACCAACAGCCTCTATGCGACCCTTCTCGCCGATGCCAACGATGGGACCATCCCGACGGCCACCCTGCGGGCCTCGTACAACCGGATCCTGGCCCTCAAGGCGGGTCTCTGAGGGCCCGCGGATCGTGCGCGGCGGCATCGGCATCCTGGCGGTCATCGTGCTCGCGCTGGTCGGTGCCGGGTGCCAGTCCGGAACGACCACGGCGGCCGAGCTCAAGGTCGGCGACTGCTTCGACGTGGCGCCGACCCAGGATGCCAACGGCGACAACACCACGATGAACGTCCTGACCGACTGCGCGAAGCCACACGACGCGGAGGTCTACCTGGTCTTCGACGTGCCCGTCGGCCCGAACGGTTACCCGGGTGACGAGGCCATCGGCGCGTTGCAGCAGACGCGCTGTGACGCGGCGTTCACGACCTTCGTCGGGAAGGACTCGGGTCTCTCCAGCTACGACATCGACTACGTGCGCCCGACGGCCGAAAGCTGGGCGAGTGGTGACCGGAGCATCGCCTGCCTCATCGAGGATGGGCTCGGCGGCAAGCTCACGGGATCGGCCAAGGGCACCAAGAAGTAACGCAAACGCCGGCGCCGCGGGCGCCGAACATCCCGGCGGTCCGCCTCGACGTACCGTCGAGCGAAGAAGCTCGTTCGGAAGCGATCGGCATGACATCACCACCCGACACGGAATCACGCATCAGGCGCCGCGTCCGGCACCGCCTGGGCCAGCTTTCGCCGCACGCATGGCTTGCGATGCTCGCCGTCGCGTTCCTGCTCGCGGCCTGCGGCAAGGGCAGCAGCTCCGGCTACTGACCAACGCGCTCGGAGCCGCGTCGCCCGCGTCCCGCCGTCAGTGGACCAACGCGTGCTGGAAGAACGAAACCACGTCGTTGACCACGGTGCCGAGCGCCGGCGAAATCGCTCCTCCGGCCGGCTTCAGCCGGTGCTCCGCGTGCGCAACGATGATCACGCTCGAGGTGACCCCCTCGGCCAGCAAGGCCCGATTCATCCGTTTGGACTGCTGGGGCGGCACATCCGTGTCGAGGTTGCCGTGGACGAACAGGAAGGGCGGCAGGCCGGGCCGCACGTAGTGGATCGGGCTCGCTGCCGCCCAGGTGCTGGCATCGCCGAAGATGCTGGGCAGCTTCTTCTGGTCTCCCGGTCCGAGGTCGCCACGGGTCAGATCCGACACTCCCCACAGAGACGCGACGGCCTGGACGTCTGAGCTGAAGTTGAGATAGCCGCGATCGACGAACTCGGCGCTGCCGTCATCGACGCCGAGCATCTGCACCAGGTGCCCGCCGGAGCTTCCTCCCATGGCGCCGATGTCGGCCGCGTCCACCCCGTATTGCGCGGCCTTGGCGCGCAGGAACCGGACGCCACAGGTGAGATCGTGCTGCGCGGCCGGGAAGGGGTGTGCCGGCGCCTGGGAGAAGTCCAGGGTCGCGACGATGAAGCCCGCATGGCGCAGCCCCGCGACGAAGCTGTTCGAATACGCGTCGGAGCGATCCCCGGTGACCCACGTGCCACCGTGGACCCACAGCACAACGGGGCGTGGGAAGGTGACGCTCACCGTCGGGTAGAGGAGGTCCAGCTTCTGGGAACCCCAGTCGTCGTGGCAGTACGCGACGTCGCGGATCACCTGTCCGGCCGGATGCGATGGCCCGGCCGCAACCGGTGATCCCACGGCGATCAGAAGGACGATTCCACCCAGGACCCCGACACGGCCCGGGCGCCTGATGAGCCCAAGCACGGGTTGACCGTAGCCGATCGGTCAAGGCTGTGCTCTGAGTCACGTTGCGGAGGCTCTGAGTCACGTTGCGGAGGGTTGCCCGGACCGCGTGGTTCGCGGTATCGTGCTGCCCGGCGCCGTCCCGCGCCCAGCCCTCGACATCTGCGCTCACGCCGCAGGTTCCCTGGGGGTGAAGGTGGCTGCAGCCATCGGGTCGCCGGTCTGATGCTGCCTTTCCGGTGGGGCGCCGCGAGCGTGAGTCCCGGTGCCACCGCCACGAGAGGAGCACCACGTGACCAGGCACAGATCCTTCAAGCGCCTCGTTCGAGGCGCGACCAATGGCTTCCCGGTGGTGCGCTCCGCACGCGGACGGTCCTGCGGCCCAGGTCTGCTCGATTCGACTGGGGCGAGGCGGGGACGCGCGTCAACGTTGCGTTCACGGCCAAGGGGGCGATGAAGAGCGTAGCGGCGCTCCAGCACGAGCGCCTGCCCGACGCCGAGGAGGCGCAGCGGATGAAGACGTTCTGGCGCGAGCGACTGGTGGCCATGAAGCAGGTGGTGGAGCGATGAGCACGGCGGGCCCGCACGATGTCCACGTCCTCATGAGCGGTCTCGCGTTCCCCGAGTCGCCGCGCTGGCACGACGGCCGGCTGTGGTTCTCCGATTGGGGCGCACAGGAGGTCATCGCGGTCGATCTGAACGGCCGCAGCGAGGTCATCGCCAGAGTGCGGTCGTTCCCGTTCTGCATCGACTTCCTGCCGGATGGCCGACTGCTGGTGGTCTCGGCGCGCGATCGGCAGCTGCTGCGCCGTGAGCCGGACGGGTCCCTGGTCATCCACGCGGACCTGGGCAGCCTCTCCGATCGCCCGTGGAACGACATCGTGGTCGACGGCCGTGGCAACGCCTACGTCAACAACATCGGATTCGACTTCCCCGGCGGAACGTTCGCCCCGGGAATCGTCGCCCTGGTCACACCCGACGGTTCCGTGCGGCAGGTGGCGGATGGCGTCGCGTTCCCCAACGGCATGGCCGTGACCCCGGACAACGCCACGCTGATCGTGGCCGAGTCCTACGGCAGGAAGCTGACCGGATTCGACATCGCCGCCGACGGCAACCTTGCGCACCGGCGAGTCTGGGCGGACCTCGGAGACGGGGCGCCGGACGGCATCTGCCTCGACTCGGAGGGCGCGGTCTGGTACGCGGACGTGCCGAACAAACGGTGCGTACGCGTGCGCGAAGGCGGCGCGGTCCTCCAGACCGTCGAGCTGGACCGCGGTGGCTTCGCCTGCATGCTGGGCGGCACGGACGGCCGGACGCTCTTCATCACGGCCAATGACTGGCGCGGCCCGGCGGCCATGGCAGATGGTGGCCGCAACGGCCAGCTGGTCACTGCCGCGGCTCCGGTGCCACGCGCCGGCTGGCCGTGAGAGCCTGGTACGACCTCGGGGAAGCCGGCCGTCCTAGCGTGGCGCCAAGGGGTCGAACGACTCCACCCATGGCGTGCGCCACGCCGGTGGCTCGGTGGGGCGGGCGAAGTACGCCGTCTCGCGGCGGATGTGCCCGTCACCGGCCTCGTTGAGGCTGACCACGAACCACTTCCCCCCGGACGGATAGGTGTTGGCGCCCTCGATCACGATCATCGGCCCGGCCCCGTGGACGCGAATGGGCGTGTACAGCGCGGAGAGTTCCCAGCCTTCCGAGGCCGACGAGAGACGCGACATGTTGATGTCCGGATACCCCGGATACGCGCTATGGACGGCCACGTCCGCGTCGTGGCTCGGGATCCGCTCGCCCGACTGCGGCCATTCCACCAACCAGTCGGGACTGCGCAGTCGCCGCAGCTGATCCCAGTCGCGACGCGATTCGTAACGCAGATAGGCCTGGCCGATCCGCGTGACATCCGCATCGCTGAGGTCGGACGCCGGCTTCAGGCGCGGCGGCGGCTGGTCGGGATCAATGCGCACCACGTGCGGTGCGCGCCAGGACGGCGCTTCCAGGCGCTCCACGTCATAGGTCGTCGCTTGTGCGATGCGATCGCCCTGGAGCTCCAGGATCACCACCGTGAACCAGTCGTTGCCGGTTGCCGCTTGCATCCGGCCCTCGATCGTCCAGAGCTGATCGAGGCCGGTCACGCGGCGCAGGTTGACCATCCGCGCCGGCGCCTCCGGGTCAGCCGCCTCCAGCGCCCGCATTCGCTCCCGGCCGCGAACCAGCTCACCGGTCTGCGGGCGGCGATCCACGTACCCGTCCGTCCGCAGCCGATCCATGGCGTCCCGGTCTCCGCTTCGCAGCGCAGCCACGGCCGCCGCGACGGCGCCGGGGAGTGTCTCCTCCATGGTGCTCATGCCTCCGTGCTGGACCGCCACGGCATCGTAGCTTTTCGCCATGGGCGTGGCCCGGCGATTCGCGGCCCCAGGGCGCATGGATGCCCGGAGCCCGTCCGCAAAACAAGGGGTTTGACCGGAACGGTTCGCTTCGGTACGATAGTTCGTGCCATACGAACCATCACTCAAGGCCGCGAAGAGCTGACCGGGGAGATCCTGGTCGACGTCAGCGGCCTGCTGCATGACCTGCGCTGCGCTTCAACGGACCGCTTCGTGAAGCACGGCGTGAGCATGACCCAGGTTCACGTCCTGCGGCAGCTCGAGCAGCACGGCGCGATGGCCATGAGCCGCCTCGCGGACCTCCTGGACGTCTCGGTCTCCAATGCCACGGGTCTCATCGATCGCATGGTCGAGCGCGGCCTGGTGGAACGGGTGGGAGTCCCGGACGACCGCCGCGTGGTGCTGGTACGGCTGGCAGCCGGCGGGCTCCAGGCTCTGGACCAGACGGAAGGAATCAAGCTCGATCAGATCCGGGCCATCTGCGACAGGCTCGACGACGCGCAACTTCAGAGAATCAGCGAGGCGATCGCGGACCTGCGTGGCGCCATCGCGGCGGAGTTCCCATCACAGGGCAAGGGAAGGGATTGATGGAAGCGTTTCCCACCGACAATGACCACATCGAGCCGGGCGTCGCCGAAGACCCGGCACTCGGCCTCGACCGGCGAGCCAAGTTCGAGATTCTCGGGGCCATCCTGCTGGGCATGTTCCTGGCAGCCCTGGACCAGACCATCGTCGGACCGGTGCTGCCGCGCATCGTGACCGAGCTCAAGGGAGCCGACTACTACACCTGGGTGGTCACGATCTTCCTGCTTACCAGCACGATCACGGTCCCCATCTACGGCAAGCTCTCCGATCTCTACGGCCGGCGCCCGCTGCTGCTGATCGGCATCAGCGTGTTCCTGATCGGCTCGGTGCTGTCTGGCCTGAGCCAAACGATGTGGGAGCTGATCCTCTTCCGCGGCCTGCAGGGGCTGGGGGCCGGCGCGCTGTTCCCCATCGCGCTCGCGGTCATCGGCGACCTCTTCACGCCGGCCGAGCGCGGCAAATACCAGGGCCTCTTCGGAGCCGTGTTCGGGATCGCGTTCCTGGTCGGTCCCGGGTTGGGTGGCTTCCTCACCGATCAGCTGAGCTGGAACTGGATCTTCTTCGTCAATGTGCCCATCGGGTTGGTCGCGCTGCTGGTCATCGGCCGGTTGCTGCCCAACATCAAAGGGCGCTCCCGCGAGATCAACATCGACTACCTGGGCGTGGTCACGCTGAGCGCCGGCCTGATCCCCATCCTGATCGGCCTGACCGTGGCCGAGACGTCGACGTGGAGCGATCCGGGCGTGTGGGGCAGCATCGCGGTTGGCGTCGTCTTCCTGGCTGCCTTCATCCTGGTCGAGCGACGCGCCGTCCAGCCGATCATCCCGCTCCACCTGTTCCGCAACCGCACCTTCAGCGCCTCGATGATCTCCATCTTCTTCGCGACCTTCGGGTTCGGGGCGGCGATCATTTTCCTGCCGCTCTACTTCCAGATCGTGGAGGGCTCCAACGCCACCGCGTCCGGGTACAAGCTGCTGCCGTTCCTGCTGGGGCTCATCGTCAGCTCCATCGTGTCCGGCCAGGTCGTCAGCCGCACCGGCAGGTACAAGAACGTGATCCTGGTCGGCCTGGGCATCCTGGTCCTCGGCCTGTTCCTCATGTCCAACCTTCGCGCGGACACGTCGGACCTGGTGCTCTCGAGCTGGATGGTCGTGGCCGGCGCCGGCGTCGGCCCGATGTTCGCGGTGTTCACGATCATCGTGCAGAACTCGGTGCCGTTCCATGAATTGGGCACGGCGACCAGCGACCTGACGCTGTTCCGCCAGATCGGGACCACCCTGGGCCTGACGCTCGCGTTCACGTTGTTCCGCGAGAACCTGACCTGGGGCCTGCTCCACGACCAGATCATCTCGGCAGGCGCGCCCGCCAACCTGGTGCCGCCGACCGCACCGGCCGGGTTCGACCCGGCCGCGCTGACCTCGGTGACGGGGGGCGCGAACCCACTTGCGTTCATCAGCCAGGTGCCTGCGCAGTTCCAGGCGGCCTTCGTCCAGGGCTTCCACCAGGCGTTCACGATCGCCATCGCCAACTCCATGGTGCTCGGTGTCGGGGCGGCCGCGATGGCCGTGGTCGCGGCACTCTTCCTGCACGAGATCCCGCTGCGCACCACGCTCGGAGCCAAACCGGCCGCGGACGATCGGCGCGGCGCGGCCCCGGCCGTGGCCAAGCCCGTCGCGACCGACTGATCGCCTCGGGGGAGCAGCCCCGTCAACGCGTGGAATTGGAAACGGCGCCCCGCCGGAGCGGAGCGCCGTTTCTGTTTGGGCCGGCGGTGCCTTGCCATCCGTGCCGATGGCAAACCGCCGTCAGCGGTAGATCGGCTCGCCCGTGAGCGGGCTGAGGTAGTAGCCGGCCAGGTTCGGCGGTGCGCCGTGCGTGTGGCTGAAGTCGAACAGCTTGTTGAGCTTGCCGGCTTTGGTGGCGAAGCTGCCACTGATCGGCGGCAAGGACCAGTTGGCCTGGATGAACCGCACGATCGAGGACTGGTCCGTCCTGGTGTGGTCCACGTAGTTGCTCTTGGCCCACGGCGAGATGACCAACAGCGGCAGGCGCGGGCCGAGGCCGCAGCGGCCCTGCTCGGTGGCCAGGGGAGTGCCCGTGCCGCAGGCGCCCGCGCCGGTGAGCGCGTCGGCGGCGCTGGTGGACGGGTTGGTGACCCCGCTGTAGACGTGGTCGTACCAGCCATCGGAGTCGTCATAGCTGACGATCACCGCAGTAGACGCCCAGTCCGGGCTGGCCATCAACGCGTTGACGATGCGGGTCACGAAGACTTGCTCGTCCAGCGGGTCCGAATAGGCTGCGTGGCCGTCCTGGGCGCCCGGCGCCTTGAGGAAGCTGACGGCCGGCAGCGCGTTGGGTGACAGCTCGCCCAGGCTGATGGCGGTCACCAGTTGGTCCCAGTCGGAGGTGTCGTACTGGTGGTTGGGCGTGTCGAACTGGGGCGTGCTGCCGGAGTAGTGCTGGGTGTCCCTGCCGATCGATGCCAGGCCGGCCGGCGTGTCCGTGCCGTGCGCGTCCGTCGGGATGGTCAGGTGGTGCGGGTTTGCCGTGGAGGCGTAGTACTGGAACGGCTCGTGGTGCGGGATGTAGTCGTCCTTGTAGCCGTACTGGCCACTGCTGCCGCCCACCGCCAGGCCGACCGGCGAGACGGCGTCGCAGATGCCCTGGTTGGACGAGTGCGGCACGCTGCTGTTGAAGCCACCGTTCTTGAACTCGTCGGGGATGAAGGTGCTGGTCGGCTGGCCGGTCTGCCCGACCGCCGTCGCCGCGGCGGCGAAGGTCGTGGTCGGACGGAAGCCGCCCTGGAACCAGCCCCAGCTGATGCCCTTGGCGTTCAGTTCGTCGCCGACGTTCTTGCCGCTCATGGCCAGCGCGTCCCGCGTTGAGCAGTCGTCCCAGTACGGTTGGGCGTCGCCGATCAGCGAGAAGCCTCCCTGTCCGTCGGCGACCGTGTCGTAGAACTGGGCCGGGTAGGCCGGCGGGTTGTTGGCCTCGTGCGCCACATCCACGGCGCCCGTATCGCCCGACACGAGGTTGATCGCACCGGGGGCGGAGGGCCCGAAGGTGGTGCCGAACGAGTTGTCGCTCATGGCGAAGTGCTGGGCGTAGTTCCAGAGCGACGTCACCGTGTTCCCGTCGTAGTAGTTCATGACGTCACCGGCCGCGCAGGGCTGACCCGTCGGGGAATTGCCAGCTCCGTTGCCCACTGTCTGCGGGAACTTGTCCATGGCGCCGTTGTCGAACGATTTCTGCTCGTCCGTGTAGCTGTGGTCCTGGTCGCACGTGAGCAGGTCAGCGACAGAAGCCGGGTCGTAGCGGCGCGGGTTCGTCCCATTGGGATTGGCCGTCAGCAGCGCCGGCGAGAGCCCCTGCACGGACGGCGTGCCGGGCCGCGCGCCGAAGGGCTGGCCGCTGGTGTTGGTGGCGTGCGGATAGGTCCCGAAGTAGTGGTCGAAGGAGACGTTCTCCTGGAAGATCACCACCACGTGCTTGATGGGCGTGGCCGTCGAGCCGCTAGCGTCGACGCCCGCTCCGGGCATCGCCAACAACGCCGAAAGGCCGAGGATTCCTGCCGCCGAGGCGGCCAGATGCGATCGATGCAGGCGCGATTTCATGCGCTCCTCCCGGGAGATGCGGGCGGCGGGAACACGCCGCTGCCGTCTGCCGAGGGTGGAAGCCGAAAGTGAACCGCTGGTTACGGTGTGTTTAGCGCCGTGTTATTTCGGGCCATTCCGCGTGCCGCCCGCCGCTGCGACGCCGATGGCCTTGACCATGTCGACGTCCTCTGATCATCGCCCGCCAGCGTAGCGGCGCGCGTCCGCGAATCGCGATTGACCCGGCGGCAACCGGACCCTCACCATGCTTCTCGGGGCGCAGCGCTGTCCACGCCGGCGGGCCGCCCTTGGTGCGAGGGATCGGTCATGACGGCTGACGGACCTGCGTTGATGGAGCGCCTCGAGGCGGAGCTGGCCGCGTTGCGCCGCGAAAACCAGCAGCTGCTGACGCGCATCGAGGCGGTCGAGCACGAGGCCGCCGGCCGGAAACGCGCGCCGCGCGGCGGCGAGTCCGGCACTGGACGGCAAGTGGCGAGTCCTGGTGGCCCGACCGCGGGCGACGGCGAACCGAAGCGAATCGACGCCGGCTTCTCCCGCCGGTCGCTGATGCGCCGCGGCGGCGTCGCTGCGCTGGCCGGCCTGGGCGCGGCAGCCGCGGGCGGCCTTCTCGTTGCAGCCCCGGTGACCGCGACCGACAACACCACGCTGGCCGGCGGCACGGTCAACACCACCACGCAGCCCACCGCGATCGCGGTGTCGGACGACTCCGGAGGGGCCGCGGTGTACGGCTTCGGCATCACGGACCACGGGCTGGGCGCATTCCCGGAAAGTGCCGGGATCGCCGGCCACGGCCACAACGCGTATGACGACGCAGTGCTCGGTTACCACGACAACGGCGGGGTCGGGGTGCGCGGGATTGCCGACGAGGCGCACGGGATCGGCGTCTACGGGACGGCCGACGCCCTCGACGGTGTCGGCGTCAAAGGCTCGTCAGATGGCGATAGCGGCGTTGGCGTGTCCGGCAAGGCGAGCGTGGGCACCGGCGTCCAGGGCACCAGCGGGCCGCCGTCGGCGATTTTGATCGAGTTCGGAGGCAGCGGCGTCGCCGGATACAGCAGCATCGGCCCGGGGATCGTGGGTTACAGCACCCATCAGGTCGGCGTGCTCGGGTTTGGGCCGCTCGTCGGCGGCTCCTTCGTGGGTGGCGACGCCCAGATCAACCTCCGGGCGGGAGGACGTACGACGCATCCCGCCAGGGGAACACGCGGAGACTTCTACGTGGACAAGTCAGGCCGGCTGTGGTTCTGCCGGACCGGCGGCAAGCACTCGGTCTGGCACCAACTGGCCTGATCGGCCGGCCAACCCATCGTCGTTGCACTCGAGGATGGTTGGTCAGCCTCCCTGCGCGATCAGCGAAACCATCACGTCCACGTCCTCGGTGCCGATGACTCCCTGGTATTTGGCGCGGAGGGTGCCGCTGCCGTCGACGATGAAGATCCACGGCATGGACACCGCGTCCCACGGGCCGCTGCCGAGTCCCCATGCGGAGGCGACGTCCGTGAGCACCGGGTCCGTGAGCGTTCCTTGCAGCACGGGCGTGTCGGTCACGATCGAGTAGACGAACGGCTCGTGGTGGATGAACGTCACGTCCGGCCAGCGGTCCAGCAGGTACTTGGCCATCACCAGCGCCTTGCCGCACGCGGTCGTGACGCGGAAGCGGGTGGAGTCCATGACCAGGACGAACGGGACGTGATCGGCCAGGGCATCGGTGGTTGAGCGGCGCGACAGTCGCGGATCCGCGATGGGATCGGTCGACACGGCGCGGATGTCGCCGCCGACGTCGTCCAGCGTGGGCGTATGGATCGTTGGCACGGGCCCGCCGAGGGCCGGGGTGGCGCCCTGGTCGAGAGCCGTCACCAAACCCGTCGATCCCGTGAGGGGCAGCGCCCCGGACCGCGCGGAGACGCTGAACCGGTAGGCGCGCGGCGTGGGAATGTCCAACGTCGCGACCCACGAGACGTCGTCCAGGCCTGGTGGCCGAACCGCCACCGCGTCCACTGCTGCTCCGACGGCGACACCGTCGGCACTCGTGAGCTGGACGCTCACCGTCGCTGTGGTGTCGTTCAGCCGGCCGCCTGGACCGGTCAGGGAGAGGATCACCGGGCTGTGCGAACCGGCCCAGATGGACGTCGAGACAACCTCCGCGTCGAGCGCCAGCGCCGATGCCGGCTGGGTGGCAGCGGGCACGGTCGCGGGCGCCGCGGACGCCGCACCAGGCGTCGCGCCTGTGACGTGACGCAGCACCGCGGCCACGGCGTCCGAACCGGTGCCGTACGGGAAGTCCGCGCGCAATCGACCGTTCGCGTCCACGAGGTAGACGTCCGCTGTGTGCGACATGGAATAGCCGTCGACCACGCCAGTGTCGACCCGGGCATAGCGCACGCCCCAGGCGTTGGCCGTGGCGCGGATCTCGTCCGCGGAGCCGGTCAGCGTGGTGAAGCCGGGCGGCAGGTAGCGGCCGTACTCCGTGAGCCAGGCCGGTGTGTCGCGCTCCGGATCCACGGTCACGAACACGGCTCGGACGCCGGGTCCGAAGCTCTTCATGGCCACGCCGAGCATGCCGACGGTCTCGGGGCAGACGTCCGGACAGTGCGTGTAGCCGAAGAAGACGAGCACCATCTGGCCGTGCAGCGAGGAGAGCGCGAACGGCTGGCCGCCGGCGTCGGTGAGGTCGATCTGCGGCGCGTCGCGAATCTCGGCATCCAGGTAGGCGCCGACGTCGGGAGAGGCGCCCGGAACCGGCGACCCGGGCGTCGACGAGGTCGCGCTCGATGCGGTTGCGCTCGACCCGGCTCCGGCCGCCCCTCGCGCGGCCACCTGGCAGCCGAGCAGAACGCTGCCGATCAGTGCGATCGCCAGGATTGCCACGCTCCCCGAACGCAGTCCGGACTTGCGGATCGCGACTACCCGATCTCGACGATCTGAGCTGATGCCGACGGCATTGCCAGCCATCGTCAGCCCTGGCGGACCTCCGCGCTGACCACGATCGTGCCGGCACGCTGGAACACCAGGTGCAGCTCCAGCGTGTCTCCGGGCTTGAGCGGTTTGGTGAGGCCAGTGACCATCAAGTGCATCCCGCCGGGATCGAGCGTCACCGTGGCGCCCGGCGCGATGTCGATGCCGGACATGGCGTCCATGCCGGTCATTCCGGTCGCGTCGGTCGTGGTCTGGTGGATCTCGATGGCGCCGGCAATGGGGCTCGATACGCTCACCAGCCGGTCCGCCTGGCCGGAGGTGCTGGTGATGGTCAGGTAGGCCGCCGTCGGCTCGGCAGAACCGAGTGACGGGCGCGCCCAAACCCCGCTGACGGTGATGCCCCCGGCCGATCCGGACGAGCAGGCCGTGACCAGGAGCAGGGCCGCGATCAGCCCCGCGCTAACTGAGAAGCGACTGGACGATCGCATCGACGTCCGCCTTCGTTGGCACGACCAGCAGGGTGTTGACCATGCCGAACATCCCTGACGTACCCTCGACGTGCGGCAGGATGTGGCAATGGAACGCCCAGACGCCGGGCCGGTCGACCGTGATCAGGACGTCGTAGCGCTCGCCGGGGTTGACGCCCAGCGTGTCGCACTCGAAAGCGGCCGTGCCGAGCGGATGTCCGTCACGCTCGATGACCCTCATGACGTAGCCGTGGCTGTGCCACGGATGCATCATCACGCCTTCGTTCATGAAGCGGACGCGCACCGTCT
>CAZENL010000011.1:37304-43906 GCA_964513505.1 uncultured Anaerolineaceae bacterium | reverse complement strand
CGTTCTCTTCGGCCAGAGCGCCCAGGTGACCTGCGTGATCGAGCGTCCGGCCTAGCCCATTCAGCGGACGCCGGTCCGGCTCATCCAGCGGGCCTGGACGATTCGAGCCCCCGGAGCGCCTTGCCCCAAATCGGGCGGATTTGGCATGCGAGGCGCGGTCATCAGACGCCATTGGGCGCGGTTTGCCACCAATTCGGCCGAATCACGCGCAGTTTTGAGGGAAGTTCAGGCCATTCTGGCCACCTGTGGGGTCATCGAAGCCGTCCTCGCCTCTCATATCCGACCGATTTGATGGAAGCCGGGGCGCGGCCGGCGCTTTCCGCTCGGGCCGCCGCTGTCTGGTGGGGCGGCACGGCCGGCGCTTTGGCTCGGGCCGGTACCTTCAGCTCGGGGCGGCCAGGTCCCGTCGCGGAAAGACGAACCAGGCATAGCCAACACCGGCCGCCACGATGATGATCAGCGCCAGAACGTGCTCCGGGATGAGGCCCAATTCCACTACGTGCTTGGCGCGCACCAGGTCGAAGACCGAATAGGTCTGGATCCATGCCGCTGCCGGCCACAACGAGCCGATGACGTCCAGGAAGTAGCTCACCACCACGAACACCAGCGTGATGCTGAGCGCCGGGCCGAGCCGATCGAATGAGACCGACAGCCCGAAGCTGATGGCCATGATGGCCAGGAAGAGCAGCCAGCCGTTGAACCAGAGCAGCACCAGGTTACCGGCGTGCAGTTCGTTGCCGACGCCGCTGGCGATGGCGCCGACGTAGGCCCCGATCAGCTCCATGGCCATCAGCACCGCCAGCACCAGCGCCCCGGCCACGAACAGCGTCGCGAACAGGGAGTGGCGCGAGATGGGCCGCGCCAGGAGGACCTCCAACGTCCCCCGTTGCCGCTCCCCGGCGATCGCCGCGAGTGGGAATCCCACCGCAAAGATGCCCATCAAGAGCAGCGTGATGGGATGGATGAAGCCGAGGCCGATGTAGCCGCCGAGGCTTGACACGTCCCCGCCACCGAATTGGGAGAACTGCTTGAACAGCGGATTGGACGACAGGAAGTCGCTGAACGACTTCCCGAACGCGGAGTAGACCAGGGGCATGGCGGCGCCCCACACGAGCAGGCCGATGGCACACACGATGATGCGGGCCCGGAGCGACCCCAGCGAGCGGAAGAACAGCGGCCCGTTCATCCGGCGGACAGCCTTTCGTCCTGCGCGTAGTACTCGAGGAAGGCTTCTTCCAGGCGCGCAGGCTCGATCAGCAGGTCGTGGATGTGGATGCCCTGGAGGGCGGCGAGGAACGGGCCGACGTCGCCCTCCAGCTGGCAGGTGACCAGGCCTGCGCCGCGCACCCGCACGTCACTGACGCCGGCCACGCCATCCAGCACGGGCGGCTCACCCTCCAGGCGGATCTCCACGTGGCGCTTGCGCCGGGCCAGCAGTGCCTCCACGTTGGAGAGTGCCACCAGCTGTCCCTTGCGGATGATCGCCACGCGGTCGCAGACGCGCTCCACCTCCGACAGCACGTGCGATGAGAAGAAGATCGTGCGGCCCGCCGCGCGGCGCTCCAGCAGCACGTCGTAGAACGCGCGCTGCATCAACGGGTCAAGGCCTTCGGTCGGCTCGTCCAGGACGGCCAGTTGCGGGTCGTGCTGGAACGCCTGGATGATGCCGATCTTCTGGCGCATGCCCCGCGAGTAGTCGCGGATCGGCCGGCGCAGGTCCTCCGCGGTGAATTCCAGCCGCTCCACCAACTGCGTGCGCAGCGGGGTTGGCTGGCCGTACAGGCTGGCCAGGTAGTCCAGCAGCGCCTCACCGGACATGCTGTCGTAGAGAGCGATGCCGCCCGGCAGGTAGCCCACGTGGCGGCGGATCTCCACGCTGTCGCGGGCCACGTCCCGGCCAAGCACGCTGGCGCTGCCGCTCGACGCGTGCAGGAATCCCAGCAGGATCCGGATCATCGTGCTCTTGCCTGCTCCGTTCGGCCCCAGGAAGCCGAAGACCTCGCCTTCTTTGACGCTGATGGTGAGATCGCGGAGCGCCTGGACGGGCGCGCTGACCGATCGCATCCTGGCGATCGGCGGCGGCACGGGCATGCGCCGAAGGCCGTAGGTCTTGGTCAGGCCCTGGGTGACGATCGCGTCGGAGGAAGCCATGCTGCTGCCGGCCGGCCGGGGTTCGGCCGGCTTACAGGTCGTGCGGTCGCCGAGAAACCAGTCGCCACCCCACCGGCAGCAGGCCCGCCGCCACCAGCAGCTTGACCACGTCGCCGGGGATGAACGGCCAGAGGCCGAATTGGAGCGTCGTGGAGACGTCCAGGTGCGCCGCCACGGCCAGCCATGGGATGCCCACCGCGTAGATCAGCAGGCTGCCGAAGAGCATCGCGGCGATCGAGCCGCGCAGGTTGCGATCCCAGCCGAGCTCCGCCAGGCGGCCCACCGCTCCGGCGGCGAAGACGAAGCCGACCAGGTAGCCGCCGGTGGCACCCAGGACCAGGCCGCCGTCCCGGATGGTGGCGATGGTGGCCAGCCCCGACGCGTGGCGACCGGTTGCGGCGTCCAGCGCGAAAACCGGCATCCCCACGGCGCCGATCAGCAGGTACAGCAGGGTGGCCGCGAGGCCGCGGCGGAAGCCCAGCGTGGCGCCAACGAACAGGACCCCGAACGTCTGGAGAGAAAACGGCACGTACGGGTTGGCCGGCACGTAGACGTTGCCAAGCGCGAACTGCGGCACGTTGAACGAGACGTAGGCACCGAACGTGATCAGGGCCGCGCCAATGACGATCAGCGCCACGTTGCGCTGCCAGGCGGCCGCCCGCTCACCCAGCCGGATGGGGACCAGGAAATCCCCGAGGGTCAGCCCTCGCTCGAAGGGCGGGACACGACTGAGCCGGGTCGCGATCACGGGCAGATGCTAGCAGCCCCGAGACGCCCGGCGAGGCCGCAGAGCCGCGACGCGCCGACCCGTGCCGTCAGACGATCAGCGGCGCTCGGTCATACCGATGAAGAAGCGCACGATCACGGCCCCGATGAAGGCCACCGCCAGTGCGCCGAAGAAGCCGGACGTGCTGTTCAGGTTCAGCAGGTTGCGGGCCAGGTAGCCACCCAGGATGCCACCCACCACGCCGATGAGGATGTTGGGAAGACAGCCGCGCGCGGTCCGATTGTGAAAGACGAACCCGGACAGCGCGCCCGCGAAGAAGCCGACGACGATCCAGCCGAGGAGATCCATGTCCGGCATGTGGCGCTCCCTACCTCATCCCTTTGCGATTTCGTCCTCAAGGGTAAGCGAGAGACGGCCCGCGTCGCGCTCGAAGATCTCCACTTCCAGGTGATGCTTGCCCGGTGCAAGCGTCTTGCCTGCCACGTGGAACGTCACGCGATCGCCCTTGTGGAACGCAACCGGGGACGTCGCGGAAACATCGTCGCCCCGCGTCCAGTCCGTGTCGCCATCGCGGATGGCGCTGACGCTGGCTGCATCGATCGGCTCGCCGTCCACCGCGAAACGGCCGATGCCGACCAGCCGGCCGTCGCCGAGCGGATTGCGTGCTTCCAGCTGGAACCCGCCGTCGGCGTTGCGCAGGCTGCCCTTGACGTAGAACTGGCGAACGATGAAGCCGGGGACGCGCATGTGGCGGGAAGCCTACCCGCTCGGCGGCTTGACGACCGCGGGCCGCGGCGTGAACTTGGGCTTTGGTGAGTACGGCGCTGCCGCAACGGCCTTCTCTTCGGCCTGCACCAGGTGCATGACCGCATTGATGAGCGCCAGGTGCGTGAAGGCCTGCGGGAAGTTCCCGAGGTGTCTGCCGCTGTGCGGGTCCAGCTCCTCGCCGTACAGGCCCAGCGCGCTCCCGAAGGAGAGCAGCTTCTCGCAGAGTCTCCGCGCCCGGGCCAGTTCCCCGATCTCGGTCAGTGCCGAGACCAGCCAGAAGGAGCATGTGGTGAAGCTGCCTTCCTGGCCGGAGAGGCCATCGTCGGTCTCCTCGGTGCGGTAGCGCAGCACCAGCCCGTCGACGGTCAGCTCGTCGGCGATAGCCAGCACCGTCTTGCGCAGACGCTCGTCGGCCGCGGGCAGGAAGCGCACCAGCGGCATCAGCAGCAGCGACGCGTCCAGGGTGTCGCTGCCGTAGTGCTGCGTGAACACGCCGCGCTTGTCCAGGGCATTGGCGCAGATGTCGGCGTGGATCTGGTCCGCCTCTGCCTGCCACTCGGCCGCCTGGTCGTCGTCGTGGCGCAGCCGCGCGAGCCGCGCGCCACGGTCGAGCGCCACCCAGCACATGACCTTGGACGATGTGAAGTGCTTGGGTTCGCCGCGCACCTCCCAGATGCCGCGGTCCGGTTCGCGCCAATGCAGGCTCGCCGCCTCCACTTGCCGCACCAGGATCGGCCAGACCCACTCGTCCAGGCGGTCACGCGACCGCGTGTGGAGGTAGACCGAATCCAGCACCGCGCCCCAGATGTCGTGCTGGACCTGCCGGTAGGCGGAGTTGCCGACTCGCACGGGCCGCGCGTCCTCGTACCCGGAGAGGTGGGACAGCAGCCGTTCCGTCAGCTTCCGCTCGCCGTCCACGCCGTAGAGCACCTGGAGGTCGTGGCCCGCGTCCGCGACCTGGCAGATGAAGTCGAAGAAGTCGTTGGCTTCCCAGTCGAAGCCCAGCGTGTAGAGCCCCCACAGGGCAAAGGTCGAGTCGCGCACCCAGCAGTAGCGGTAGTCCCAGTTGCGCTCGCCTCCGGGCGCCTCCGGCAGGGACGTGGTCGGAGCAGCCACGATCGCCCCGGTCGGGGCGTAGGTCAGGCCCTTGAGGGTCAGCGCAGATCGCTCCAGCGCGGAGCGCCACGGATGGTCCGGGAAATGGCCGCGCGCCAGCCAGTGCTGCCAGTGATGCGCCGTCCAGTCCAGGCGCTCGTCTGCTTCCTGGTACGTCTTCGGGGGCTCCACGTCACCCCATGACAGCGCGCAGAAGCGCGTCTCGCCTTCCCTGATGAGGGTCCTGGCGAGTGCCCTTGGGCCTTCGAAGCCCAAATTGATGTCGCTGGTCAGCGTCAGCGTCACGTCCGTCCGGGGGGCCGTGACGGTGAGCTGGCCGTAGCCTTCGCCGACGTGTTTCCAGACGCCCAGCCGCCGGCCGTAGTCGAAGACTGGCTCGCACTCCATGGCCAGCTGGACCTCGCCGTTCACGCACCGCACCGTGCGGAGGAGCATGTGGTCCGCGGCGTAGTCCGTCGGCGCGCGGCGCTGGTGCCGGGAGCGGACGCGGCCGTGGTGCCACGGGCCGATCATCAGCACGTCCCGGACGATGATCCAGCCCGTTGACGTGCCCCAACTGGTCTCCAGGACCATGGTTCCAGGCAGGTAGCGGCGGGCGTTGGGAACGGAGATCTCGGCGGGTCCCAGGCGGAAGCCGCCGGCGTCACGGTCCAGGATGCCGCCGAAGACACTCGGGGAGTCGACACGCGGCAGGCACAGCCACTCCACGTTGCCTGAGGGCGCGACCAGGGCCATCACCTCGCAGTCGGACAGGAACGCGTAGTCGCCGATCGGTGGGAACGGCGACGCGCCGACGAAACCCTGGACGCCGCCGAGTTCCAGGCTCGATGTGTCCGCTGGCGTGTCAGCTGCCCTGGTGACTGCGCATCTCGGGCCTAACCATAGTCCGTGCCGTACCGGTGGATCACGGCGCCGGAATGGGCCGCGTGGCGCCGATAATGCGGCTGATGAGCATTGAACCCGAAACCGGCCCGGCCCGCGCCGATGAAGAGCGGCTCAACCGGGAGTTGATCGAGCTGCTCAACGAGCTGCGCGTGGCACTGCCGGGCGTCCAGGTGCTGTTTGCGTTCCTGCTCATCGTGCCCTTCCAGCAGCGCTTCCTGACCATCACGGACCTGGACCGGGGGCTCTATTTCGTGGCCTTCATCGCCACCACGCTGTCATGCGTGCTGCTGATCGCCCCGACCACCTACCACACGATCCGCTACGAACACAGCGACAAGGAGCGGCTGATCCGCTACGGCGAGCGGATGCTGATCGGAGGAACGATCTTCCTCGGCGCGGCGATCGTCGCGGTCGCGTTCCTGATCGGCAACATCCTCTACGGGGGCGTGCTGGCTGCGGTGGCTACGGCCTTCCTCGGCGCATGGCTGGTCTGGTTCTGGTACGGCGTGCCGCTGACGCGCAAGCGCAACGGCCGCGGCGCCGGGGGAACGCGCTCCGGGTAGCGGCCACTCGGCGCCTGCCGCGCGACCCTGCCGCCTGCCTTGCCTCAAAACGGACGATTCCGTCCGGCCCCGTTCGCCCTTGTGGAGCCGAGGAGCCGGATCCGCAGTCGTGTTGCCTCAAAACGGCCAGAAACGGCCGAACTGACTCAACATCGGGTCCCGTCGTGCAGCTGAGGTCGTCCGCGACGGCCGATTTCGTCCGATTTGAGACAGACCGCACCTGTGGCCGAGGGTGCGGCAGCGCACAGCTGCCGCCATTCGCCGGGCGCCGATCTACAACGCTGCGCCGCCGCTCACCCCAGCACGCCGTTCCGCGCCCGACCGGGGCCTCGTCCAGTACGATACCGGCCGCCACGGTGGCCTTAGCTCAACTGGCAGAGCACTGGATTGTG
>CAZENL010000011.1:0-37204 GCA_964513505.1 uncultured Anaerolineaceae bacterium | reverse complement strand
TACGATACCGGCCGCCACGGTGGCCTTAGCTCAACTGGCAGAGCACTGGATTGTGGCTCCAGAGGTTACGGGTTCAAGCCCCGTAGGCCACCCCAACCCCCACGCTTCACTCCGGCACGACCTGCTGCACGACACAGGGGGGCACGCACCTCAGCATGAGGGTCTACGAAGGCGGCTCGCGCCGCGGATACGAGGAAACGCTCCGGTCCATCGGTGCTGCTCTTGACCAGGTCGGCCTGCGCGACGCGCTGGTGGTGGAGGTCGACGACGGCTTCTTTGCGCAGGGACTCGGACTGGACGAGTCGAGCCGGACGAGAACGGCCGGCGGCGCGATCGGCGTGCGCAAAGAGCTGACGTTCTTCGATACCGACATCGCAAACCAGATCGATGCTGCCGGGAGGCGGCGCGGGACCGCTCACCTCGCCGGCCGGCTGGAGCATGCGCTGCGCGCCATCGGGCGGTACGTGGACGGCGTCGGCGGCCATGGCCTGCTGATCCTGGAGCAGGAGGACCAGTTCCTGATCCGGCTCACCTCGGGCAACCAGGGCGTCACGCCCAATCGCCTGGTCGCGTTCAGCGGGAACGAGCTGGAGCAGCTGATGGCTCAGAAGGCGCGCGACCGCCGCTGAAGGACCAACTGACCGGCCCCTGCACGATCACTTTGCATCGTGTAGATTGTCAACGTGACATTGAATACTCCGGAACCGGAACAGGAAGCCCGCGCGCACCTCACCGACGAGTTGCTGGACGAGCTCACCACCTGGCAGCCTCGCGAGCGCATGAGTGCGTTCAAGTCCTGGCTGCGCGGCTCGCTCAGCCTGATTCACCTGCACGTGCTGACCGTCCTGGAGGCGGAGGGGTCGCTGCCCATGAGCCACCTCGCCGAGTCACTGGACGTCTCGGTCGCCAGTGCCACGGGCATCGTCACCCGGATGGAGGAGCGCGGACTGGTGCAGCGCGAACATGACGAAGCCGATCGCAGGATCGTCATGGTCTCGCTCACCGACGCAGGCCGGAACGTGTTCCGCGAGCTGGAGCAGGTCCGCCGCTTCGGCCTGCGCAAGCTCCTCGGGCAGCTCAGCGCAGAGGAGCTGGCCGGCTTCCTGACCGGCCTGCGCGCCATGAAGGCGGCTCGGACCTCGCTCGGCCATGACGACCCGTCGACCGCCGCCCAGCACGAGCAGGCAATGGCCAGCCACGTTGCCCTCCTGCGCGCCCACACCCTGGCGCATGCCGGGCCGCCAACCGGGCGGTCCCGATGATCGGCCTGCTGCGTACCTATCTGCGCCCGTACCGCGGCCAGATCTCCATCGTGCTGGTGCTGCTGCTGATCCAGGCGCTGGCGAACCTGTACCTGCCTGACCTCAACGCCGACATCATCAACAACGGCGTGGTCCTCGGGAACAACAACTACATCATCAGCACTGGCGTGGTGATGCTGGTGGTCACGCTGCTGCTCGGCATCTGTGCCGTCATCTCCGTCTACCTCAGCGCGCGCATTGCCATGGGCTTCGGCCGAGACGTGCGGCTGGCCCTCTTCACCAAGGTGGAGACGTTCTCCCAGGTGGAGATGAACCACTTCGGGCCGGCCTCGCTGATCACGCGCAACACCAACGACATCCAGCAGATCCAGATGGTCGTCTTCATGGCGCTGACCGTGATCATCTCCGCGCCCATCCTGGTGGTCGGCGGAATCATCATGGCGCTGCGCCAGGACGTGCCGCTCTCCGGGCTGTTGCTGGTGGTGCTGCCCGCCCTGGCCATCGTCATCGGGCTGACCATGAGCCGCGCCATCCCGTTGTTCCGCACCAACCAGATCCGGCTGGACCGGATCAACCAGGTGATGCGGGAGACTCTGGCGGGCGTCCGCGTGATCCGGGCCTTCGTGCGCACGGAGCACGAGGAGCAGCGCTTCGACGACGCGAACATGGCCATCTTCGAAGTGGGCCTGAAGGTCAACCGCCTGTTCGCGATCACGTTCCCCGCCGTGATGGCCATCTTCAACCTGTCGTCCGTGGCCGTGATCTGGTTCGGGGCCATGCGCGTGGACACGGGCGGCCTGCCCATCGGCAACCTGACCGCCTTCCTCCAGTACCTGCTGCAGATCCTGTTCGCCGTCCTGACGGCCGTGATCATGTTCATCCTGGTTCCGCGCGCGGCGGTCTCCGCCGGCCGTGTCCGCGAGGTGCTGGACACCGTGCCAACCGTCCGCGACCCGGATGTCCCGATCATCCCCTCCCCGGCCGAGCGGCATGGCGTGGTGGAGTTCCGCGACGTGGAATTCCGCTACCCGGGAGCGCAGGAGCCGGTCCTGCATGCGATCAGCTTCACGGCCGAGCCGGGCAAGACCACCGCCATCGTCGGCAGCACGGGCAGCGGCAAGACCACGCTCATCAACCTGCTGCCACGCCTCTACGACGTGACCGGCGGCGCCGTGCTGCTGGACGGTGTGGACGTGCGCCAGATGAACCGCGACGACCTCTGGCACGAGATCGGCTTCGTGCCGCAGAAGGCGTTCCTGTTCCACGGCAGCGTCGCCGACAACGTCCGCTACGGCGCCGAGAACGCCACCGACGACGAGGTCTGGCGCGCGCTGGACATCGCGCAGGGGCGCGACTTCGTGGAGGCCATGGACGGCGGACTGGAGGCACCGATCACCCAGGGCGGCGCGAACCTTTCGGGCGGCCAGCGACAGCGCCTGGCGATCGCGCGGGCACTGGTGCGCAGGGCCCAGATCGCGGTCTTCGACGACAGTTTCTCCGCCCTCGACTTCCGGACGGACGCGCTGCTGCGCGCGGCCCTGGAACGTGAGCTCCACGGCACCACGGTGATCATCGTGGCGCAGCGGGTCGGCACGATCCTGAACGCAGACCGGATCATCGTGCTGGACGCCGGGCGCATCGTGGGCAGCGGCACGCACGCCGAGCTGCTCGCGGACAACGAGACCTACAAGGAAATCGTCTACTCGCAGCTGTCCGAGTCGGAGGCCGCGGCATGAGCGGCCGGCCCGGCGGCTCCGGCGCGGGCGGCGGCTCCGGCGCGGGCGGCGCCCCTGCAGGACCGGGCGCCGGCGGACCCCCGATGGGCGGCCCCGGACGCGGTCCCGGCCGCGGCGGCCCCGGAATGATGGGCATGGGCATGCCCGTCGCCAAGTCCAAGAACTTCCGCGTCTCCTTCCGCCGCCTGCTCGGCAAGTTGCGGCCAGAAGCACCCAAGATGGGCGTGGTCGTGGTTCTGGCGATCGCCAGCGTGGTGCTGGCCATCCTCGGCCCCAAGATGCTGGGCGACGCCATCAACCTGGTCTTCACCGGCGTCATCAGCAAGCAGCTGCCGGCCGGGGCGGACCTCAACACGGTGGTTGCCGGCCTGCGCGCGCACGGCCAGGGCCAGCTCGCCGACATGCTGGCCGCCCTGCACCCCGTACCGGGTGTCGGCATCGACTACGGCGCGCTGGGAGCCATCCTGGGAACGCTGGTGGCGCTCTACCTGGCCAGCTCGGTCTTCTCGTTCTTCCAGTCCTACGTGATGGCGGGCGTGACGCAGCGGACGGTCTACCGGCTCCGCCAGGAGGTCGATCGCAAGCTGGGCCGCCTGCCGCTGAGCTACTTCGACCAGCACGCTCGCGGTGACCTGCTTTCTCGCGTCACCAACGACATCGACAACATCGGCCAGACGCTCCAGCAGAGCCTGACGCAGCTCATCACGGCCCTGTTCACCATCATCGGGGTGCTCATCATGATGGTGACCATCGACCCGATCCTGGCCCTGGTGTCCCTGCTGGCGGTGCCGCTCTCCATCGTCATCACGGTGCTCATCGCGGGTCGCTCACAGAAACAGTTCGTCAGGCAGTGGGCATCGACCGGAACGCTCAACGGCCATGTGGAGGAGATGCACACCGGCCACGCCATCGTGAAGCTCTTCGGGCGCCAGAAGAAGGCCATCGACACCTTCGCTGAGGAGAACGAGCGGCTCTACGAGGCCAGCTATCGCGCGCAGTTCATCTCCGGGATCATCCAGCCGGCGCTCCAGTTCGTCTCCAACCTCAACTACGTCGCCATCGCCGTGATCGGCGGCCTGCGCGTGGCATCGGGCCAGCTGAACCTTGGCGACGTGATCGCGTTCATCCAGTACGCACGTCAGTTCACGTTCCCGATCGTCCAGACCGCGAGCATCGCCAACGTGCTCCAGTCCGCCGTCGCTTCCGCGGAACGCGTGTTCGAGCTGATGGACGAATCGGAGGAAGTGGCCGATCCGGCCGAGCCGACCAGGATCACGGACGCCAGCGGCGCGGTGGCCTTCCAGGATGTCTCGTTCCGCTACGAGCCGGACAAGCCGCTGATCGAGGACCTCAGCCTCACCGTGGAGCCAGGCGCCACCATCGCCATCGTCGGTCCGACCGGCGCCGGCAAGACCACCCTGGTCAACCTGCTGATGCGCTTCTACGAGATCGATGGCGGCCACATCCTGGTCGATGGCGTCGACACCAAGCAGCTCACTCGCGATGACCTGCGGCACACCTTCGGCATGGTGCTGCAGGACACCTGGCTGTTCCACGGCACCATCCGCGACAACATCGCCTATGGCCGCCTCGGTGCGACGGAAGACGAGATCGTGGCGGCCGGCGAGGCCGCGCACGTTGACCACTTCGTGCGCACCCTGGCGGACGGCTACGACACGGTCATCGACGACGACGCCACCACGGTGTCGGCCGGCGAGAAGCAGCTCCTGACCATCGCCCGTGCGTTCCTGGCGGACCCGCCGATCCTCATCCTCGATGAGGCCACCAGCTCCGTCGACACGCGCACGGAAGTGCTCATCCAGCGCGCCATGAAGCGCCTCATGCACGGCCGCACCACGTTCGTGATCGCGCACCGGCTTTCGACCATTCGCGACGCGGACCTGATCCTGGTCATGGAGCACGGCGCGATCGTGGAGCAGGGCACGCACGACGCGCTGCTGGCCAGCCACGGCGCGTACTACGAGCTCTACCAGAGCCAGTTCGTGGAGCCCGTCGCCGAGGCTGCCTGACCGCCGACGCGGCGCTTGGGGCATGACCACCGGTGGGCGGTCGTGGCCGCGTTATGCCGTCAGACTCCGAGCGTGTCCCGGTTCAAGAGCGCGGCTGCGATCCAGCCGTCGCGCATCACGCGCGCAACTGCCGCCGGCGAGAGGCAGCTCCGCCGGATCAGCCTGCCGCGTTGGCGCGGTTGGCTCCGGCTGGACACGCCCGCCCGTATCGTCACCCTGTACGTGGTCAGCTCGGTCCTCTGGCTGCTGCTGAGCGATCAATTCGTCAGCACGTTCATCGCCGCGGATCTGCGCACCGCCGCGCAGAGCGTGAAGGGCATCGTCTTCGTCAGCCTCACCGCCTTCGTCCTGCTGGTGGCGCTGGTCCGCGATCACGCCGCCATGAGCCGCTCGCAATCCACCCTGGTGAACCTCAGCAACCACCTGGAGGCCGTCCTCAGCAACGCGCCGCTGGCCGTGATGACGGTGGATCCATACGGCAACATCGTGACCTGGAACACGGCCGCGGAGCGAACCTTCGGCCTGTCCGCGGCCGACGTCGTCGGGCGCCCCAATCCGATCGTGCCGGCCGAGGACACAGAGGGCTACCGCCATTCGCTGCGCACGACGCTCGCCGGCGAGAGCATGGCCGAGCATCGCGTTTCACGCCTCCGCGCAGATGGATCGAGGGTGGAGTTGCGGCGCTGGACGGCTCCCCTGCGGGACCTTGCCGGTGGCGTGGTCGGGGCGGTGGCGGTCTTCGAGGACATCACGCGCGAGCTTTCGTCGACGGCCGAGAAGGACCGCCTGATGGCGGCCATCGACGAAGAGGTGGTGCGGCAGGTCCACCTGGCCGCGGCGCTGGAGCGCATGACGCCTCTCGAGACACCGGAGGCCACCGCACAGGCCATCTGCGCGGAGGTCTGCAGCATGGACGATGTGGAAACGGCGGGAATCCTCTGGATCGGCCCTGCGGGCGTCGTGCCGCTGGCGACCGTCGGCCCCGCGAGCCAGTTCGTCGTGCCGGACCGGCGTCTGGCGCGGGCGCGCGCCCAGCACGTCATCGAGCTGGCCGCGAAGGGCGTCTGGACCGAGAAATGGGTGGGCGGGGTGACCAGCAGTGTCGACGGCGTGTCTGGATTCCGCGCTGCAGGCATGCGCGCGGGGGCGTACGTCCCGATTCGCGGCGACGATGGGCCGCTTGGCATCCTCGGCGTGGGTGCCTCGGGAGAGGACGCCTCGGAGCGGCTAAGGCGGGTCATTCCAGCGCTGGCCCAGGTGAGCTCGATCGCATCGGCCCTGTTGCTTCCCGGCCTGCGCCGCCGCGCTGAGCGAGACACGGTCATCGAGCGCATCCGTGCCGTCATCGCCCGTTGCATGTTCCAGCCCGTCTTCCAGCCCATCGTGGAACTGTCCACGGATCGCGTCGTGGGATACGAGGCCTTGACGCGCTTCGCGGACGGCGTGGCGCCGGATTCGCGTTTCGCCGAGGCCGAAGCCGTTGGACTCGGGCAGGAACTGGAGATCTGCTGTCTCACCGCGCAGGTGAATGCGTCGGCCACGCTGCCGGCCGGCATGAGCCTGTCCCTCAATGTCTCACCGGGACTGGTCATCGGCAGCGGGAAGCTGGCCGCCCTTCTGCGAGACGTGAAACGGCCGGTCGTGCTGGAAATCACCGAACACGTTGCGATCGCGAATTACCCCGAGCTGCGCCACGCCGTCGACCGACTGGTGCCCAGGGTCAGGCTGGCGGTGGATGACGCCGGCGCCGGGTTCGCCAGCCTGAGGCACGTGGTCGAGTTGCGACCCGATTCGGTGAAGCTGGACCAGGCCCTGGTCCGCTCGATCGAATCGGATCCGGCGCGCCAGGCCCTGGTCGCGGGAATGAGCCACTTCGCGCGCCAGACGCGGGCGGAGCTGATCGCCGAGGGCATCGAGACGGAGGCCGAGCGGCGCACGCTGGAGGCACTGGGCGTGGAGTTCGGCCAGGGCTACCTGCTCGGACGCCCGCGACCGCTGGCCCAAGCCTGAACCGCGAGCTGACTCCGTGCTGCGCCGGGCTCGGCCAGGCTGAACCAGCCCATTTTCGGCCCACGGCCGTATCCTTCCGGCGTGATCCGTCGCGTGAGGGGCAGAGCCGGGATCCGCGTCCGGCTGCTGACGGTCGCGTCCGCGACGATCCTCGCGCTGCTGTCCGTCAGTCCAGCCCCGGTCGCGGCGCAGGTTTCTCCGGCATCCGCGGCGGCACCGGCCGGGGCACTGCCGGCGGCGCCGGACTCGCGCCCCAACGTGGTGGTCTTCATGGTCGATGACTTGCCGCCGCTCGACGGCCGCATGTACGACGCGCTGCCCAACATCCGCGACATCTGGGTCAACCACGGCGTCCAGTTCAGCAACTTCGCCGCCGAGACCCCGCTGTGCTGTCCCGCCCGGGCCGGCTTCCTGACCGGCCAGCACACCTGGCATCACGGCGTGGACCGCAACGCGGCCTGGCTGTTCCACCCGCAGATGACCATCGCCACCCAGCTCCAGGGCGCCGGCTACCAGACCATGCTGGTCGGCAAGTACCTCAACGGCTACTCGCGGCTGGCGCCGGCCGTGCCGCCCGGCTGGGACATGTTCAGCGCCAAGGAAGGCGACGACTACTACAACTACTCGTTCTGGAACAACGGCAACCCCAAGGCTGAGAAACACGGTTCCAAGCCCGCCGACTACCTCACCGACGTGATCCGTACCAAGGTCATGGCGGATCTGGCGGCGGACGATCCGACCAAGCCGATCTTTGCCTGGTTCGCCGTCAATGCGCCGCACAAGCCGTGGACGCCGGCGCCGCGCAATGTCAACGATCCGCGGTGCGCCAACATGGCCCCCTGGGACCCGCCCAACTACGCCGAGGCCAATGTCTCGGACAAGCCGCCGTACGTCCAGGCGTCACCGCGCTTCGACCCGGCCCAGCTGCGCAATCCCAACGGTTTCGACCTGCGGCCCATCTGCCGCACGCTGCTGGACGTCGATCAGCTGGTCGGCCAGATCAAGACCGTCCTGGCGCGGCAGAACCGGCTGGACAACACCATCTTCGTGTTCACCGGTGACAACGGCATGAACTTCGGTGCGCACCGGCTGGACAGCAAGCTGGGGCCGTACGAGACGGGCATCCCCTTCTTCATCAGCTGGCCCGCCAAGTTGGGCACGAGCCCGCGCACCGTCAGCGACAACGTCGAGAACATCGACTTCGCGCCCACCATCTGCGAATTGGCCGGCTGCACCATGGGCCCCTATCCCAACGGCCAGGCTTCGCCGGACGGCCAGAGCTTCGTGCCGCTGCTGCTCGGCACGGCCACCAGCATGAAGCGCGACAGCATCGTGGAGGACCTGCCCTTCGGCCAGCAGGGCGTGCCGGAGTGGTACGCCGTGCGCTCCACGGGTGCCTCCACGCTGGCGGATGCCGGCTGCCAGGCGGCCGCGCTGGACGGCTGTCGCTGGCACTACATCCGCTACCTGGACGGGTTCGAGGAGCTGTATGACGACTCCGGCGCGCCGTGCATCGGCTGGAACACGCGCCAGGTCGGCGATCCATGCGAGCTGAAGAACCTCGCCTCCAATCCCGCCTACCTGCCCATCCTCACGGCGATGCGCTACCGGCTGAACGTGCTGGCCGGCAACCCGATGGGAAGCATCTAGGGGCACTCCGCAGGCCGGCCGTCAGGCCTCCACGCGTGATGCGACCTTGGGGGCAGTGCGCACGGGCAGGTGCGGCTCCGCCCGTCGAACATTGCTGCCGCCGGAGCGCTTGACGGCGTACATCGCGGCATCGGCGGACTGGAGCAGCTTCTGGGGTGTCTGTCCGTCGCGCGGGTAGAGCGCGAGTCCGGCGGACGCCGCGATCGACTCCTGTGCGCCTTCGGTCATCTCGTGGCGAACCCTGCGCACCCCGGACACGATGCGTTGCGCCACCTGCCGGGCCTGTGCCTCGTCCGTGTCCGGCATCAGCACCACGAACTCGTCGCCGCCGTACCGCGCCACGATGTCGTTGGCGCGGACCGCCAGCTTCAGGCCCATGGCCACCGCATGCAGCACCCGGTCGCCGTCGGCGTGGCCGTAGCGGTCGTTGATCCCCTTGAAGCCGTCCAGGTCGATCATCAGCACCGCGATCGGGGTATGCGAGCGCGCGGAGCGGGCGCACTCCTGCTTGAGCCGCTCCTGGAGGTAGCGGTGGTTGTGGACCCCGGTCAGCTGGTCGATGTCCGCGGCCTTCCGAAGTTGCTCGACCAGGCGCGCGTTCTCGAGCACGGTGGCCGCCTGGTTGGCCATGGTGCGCAGCACCTCCAACTCGGACGGCCGGATGCTCTTGTGCCCGGTCAACCAGTAGAGCTCCACCAGGCCAACGGTCCGGCCGGCCGCCGTGAGCGGCAGCATCAGCAGGGTGCGGGCGCCCATCTGGCTCAGCAGGCGAACTTCGGCGGGATCGCTGTCCGGCGCGTCGACCTGCACCAGCTCGGTGGATCCGTCACGCAGGACGCGGCGCGTCAACGGGTAGTCGTAGACGTCGTAGGCCGTGGCCACGTTCTTGACGCCGTACGCGCCCAGCGTGCGCAGGAGCGTCGAGCCCTCGTCGAGGCGGGAGAAGATGCAAGCCTCGCTGTCGGACGCCTTGGCCAGCTTCTCCGCGACGATGCGAGCGAGCGTGGACTCGTCCTCGGCCAGTTGGGTCGCCCCGGCGATGTCCAGGAGGGCCTTCAGCTCGTGGACCATGCGATCGCGCCCGGCCAGCAGTCGGGCGTTCTCGATGGCGATGGCGGCCTGGTCGGCCACGATCTGGAGCAGGCGCAGGTCGTTCTGGTCGAACTTGCCGCGGCCGAGCCTGGCCAGTGCGATCACGCCGATCACGGCGCGTTCATGGCGCATGGGGACCGCAAGGATGGATTCCTCGACGTTGGTCTGCGTGTCCGCGCTGGGGGCCCAGCGGGGGTCGTGGGCCGCGTCGTCCACCAGCAGCGGGACGCCGCGCTCGGCGACCCAGCCGGCGATGCCCTGGCCGACACCGATGACCAGGCCGTCATACGTTTCGCCGTCGTAGGCGGGGTCCGTGGCGCGGAACGCGATCGGTTCCAGCACCGGGCGGTCGGCCGACAGCACGTAGACGCGGGCGTTGTCGTACTCGATGACGCGGCGGGTTTCCAGGCAGACGGCCTCGCCAACCTCGCTCAGCGTGGTGAGGCGCGTCAACTGTGCCGCCACGTTCTGGATCGCGTCCAGCTGACGGCTCCAGATGGCCGCCCCGGACGGTGCCGATGGGATGGTCACCTGTTCGGCCAGCTGGCGGGCGTAGAGACGAGCCACGGCGCGATCCTCGGCCGTGAAGTCCTCGTCCGTCTTGCGCGCCAGCACGATCAGGGAGTGGTGCTCATCGGGAACGCGCACGACCAGGGTGCGGCCGCGCTCCGGCCGGCCGTCCGGGCCGCCGGCGAGACCGGCCAGGCGGCCGAGTCGCTTCGGGACGGATTGCGTCTCGGTGGAGGCCACCAGGTGAAGCGTGCCGTCGCCGTTGTCCGCATAGAGCCGTGCACCGGCGCCGGCGGCCTGGCCAAGCTCAGCCAGGACGCGGGAGATCCGCGCGGTCGTTTCGCTATCGGTCGCGGCACTGGCCGGGCTGGCCATGGGGTGGTCGCTCATCGGTGCGGCGCCAAGGTGCCGCCCGTGGAGAGGCCCGCCGGCGGCTTGCCGGGATCCGCGGTCAAGGGCGTGCCGGCGCCGCGCAGACCGTGCAGGGCCTGGACCAAGAACCAGGCCGCGCCAATGCCGATCAGAACGTCACCGATGGAGAAGACGTTGGCGAACGGGATCGGGCGGGGCAGGAAGAAGACGTCGCCAAGGAACGGGAACAGCGTGCCGGGGCCGGCGATCGCGGAGTTGGAGTAGTCGGTCGTTGGCAGCGCGGCGACACCGTTGAGCCCCATCCACGCGGCGGCAGCAGACGGCATGAAGCCGCCGTTGGCCACGATCGCGACCAGGTTGGAGAACGCGCCAACGGCCACGAGAGCCAGTCCCGGCAGCCGCACGTTGCGCAGCAGCGCCGCCAGGACGACCGCCGTCGAGCCCACGTAGAGCGCCGGACCGGCGCTTCCGATGCGGGAGGCAACCGGAGGCGCGAAGAGGGCCAGCTGCACCATCAGGCCGCACAGGGCAAGACCTGCCCAACGGAACTGGACATCGCCGAGGCGGCTCAACCGGCCGCCGCTGAGCCGTCCGACGACCAGCCCAAGGGCGAGGAAGTAAAGCAGGAGCATCTGAATCAGGCGTCTGTGCGCGGAGCGGGGATCACCGGTGGCCGACTCCAAGGACTGCAACGTGAGGCCAGCGACGCTGCCCTGCAAACACAACGCCGGCGCGCCTGGGGCGCACCGGCATGCACGCACGTGGTTGCCGCGGGAGGCGGCCGACGGAAGTAGTGCCGGCGACGATGGCTGCGATCACCGTCGCCGGCTGGGAATCAGCTCAGGCTCTCAGGTCCAGCGGAACGGCGCTGCGAGAACCAGGACGAACGAAACGACAACGGCCAGGCGCAATGCCAGCGAGGAGAAACGATTCATGGCGACTAGCTCCGTGTTGGGCACGACGGGCAGGAGCCCGATTGGCTGCGGAACCCGAAGTGGGCAACCGACAGGACGTACGCTACGGACGCCCGAGAGGCCCCTCAATGGCCCTCTCGTCCTAGGACCGGGTGCGTCGGCGCACCGGACCCTCCTCTATGCTTCAGGGATGGATGACCAACGCCTGCTCGAGCGAACCGTCGAGTCAGAAGAGATCTACCGCGGCGCCTACCTCGCCTACCGCGTGGACACGATCGAGGACGCCGATGGCCACCGGCACACGCGGCAGGTCGTGGTGCACCCGGGAGCGGTCGCGATGATCCCGATTCACGCCGGCCAGGTCCTGATGGTCCGTCAGTACCGGACGCCGGCCGCGGAGGTCATGCTGGAGCTTCCGGCAGGGACCTTGGACAGGCTGGACGACGGCACCATCGAGTTCCCGGACGTGGCCGCGCCGCGGGAGCTCGGCGAGGAGACCGGCTACCACGCCGCCACGTGGCGGAAGCTGGGCTCGTTCTACACCGCGCCGGGTTTCGCAACCGAGCTCATGCATCTCTACCTGGCCACGGATCTCACGCCCATCCCCGGATACGCGGGGCCGGAGCCGGACGAACGCCTGGAGCTGCGCCGGATCCCGGTTGCGGAGGCCGTCCGGATGGCAGAGACGGACGAGATCCACGACGCCAAGTCCAAGCTGGGGCTCTTCTGGCTCCAGCGCCTCATCGACCGGGGCGAAGTCGCCGTCTGATCACAGTCGTGCGGCGGCGGCTCTCGCGACCGTGAGTCCGCTCGGCCCCGACGTTGTCGTGAACGCCTCGCTGCCTGAGATCGCTACGCCGCCGCTTACGGCCAGTTGATCACGGCGTGCAGGATGACGGACTGATCCGCCAGAGGATCGGTGTTGATCAAGGAGAGGTGCACGCGTCGCGGGGTGGTCGCGGTGACGGCCGCATCCAAGAGCAGGTCCGTGCCGTGACCGGTGGCGTTGCCGAGCGTCTCCGAGGTGGCAGGGTCGGTCAGGGTCGCGCTCCAGCCGATCTGCGGACTGTCCCACGTGCCCTCCGCGTGGACGGTCCCGCTGTTGACGTCCAGATCGGCCTCCACGCCGTTGTAGCCCGGGTTCTGGATGCCCTGCAGGCGGAAGCCGTCGAGCGTCACCGACGGCGTGAGGGAGCGGAACACGATGCGCAGGTCGGCGGACGGAGAGCTGGCGTCGGTGCCGACTCCGGTCACGGTCCAGGTGGAGCGGCCGGGTGCGTCGGTGGAATCGACCAGGTCGATCTTGTTGGACTCGGCGCAGGTCGGGGTGCGGTTCCGGCGCGCCAGGCACAGGCGGACATTGCCGGCAGACGTGCGGGCCATGTGCGCCGCCACCTCGCCCGGGCCGTCCGTCTTGAACGTGATCGTGCGTGCGACGGGCGGTGACGCGCTGGTCGAGTCGAATCCCAGCGCCCTGAAGCGGATGGCGACCCCGGGAGCCGTCGGTGTCAGCGATGCCGACGACGACGGCGACGGGGAGATCTCGGGCGATGGGCTGAGGCTGGCGCTCGGCTCGATCGAAGGGCTGGGGCTCGGCGCAGTCGAATCGGACGGCGATGGGACCGGGCTGGCGGACGCGCCTGGAGACGGCGAGCCGGATGGCGCCGGGCTGCGGCCCGCCGATGCGAGCGCGGTCAGCGTTGGCGAAGGGGTTGGGCCGCCCGGGCCGGACGACGGCCGCGTGACCACCACGATCGCCGCCACGCCAACCAGGACGACCAGCAGCACCGCGAGGACCTGGCTGACGCGCTGCCAATCGCGATTGCTCATGCGTCAGCCAAGACGTGCCAGCGCGGCGCGATATAACGCGGAGTCGGGGGCAAGCGCGATGGAGAGCCGCAGATGCGTCCGCGCCTCGTCGCGGCGGCCGACCTGCTTGAGCGACTGACCGAGGGCGTAGTGGCCATATGGCGCGGACGGGTCGATCTCCAGGAGCTCGGCGAACGACTCCACGGCTCGCTGGTGCTGGCCGCTGTTGTAGTACGCGCGGCCGAGGGCCTCCACGATGGAGCCCTTCCGCGGCTCGAGACGCGCGGCACGCTCCAAGACGACGGCGGCCTGTGCGTAGTGCCGCTTCTTGAGCAATGCCTGTCCGCGGAGCAGGAGCCCATACGCCGTTTCGCGCTCGGGGAGCTGCTCATCGAAATCAGGGAGCGGTTCGGAAGGCAAGGCAGAACCCACGCCAGAATGCTGCCACAGTCGAGCGCGAGCGGGGACGATTCGCGCCGCAGCGCGCCGGCGTTTGGCCTCAGGTCGCCTTCCACTCCTCCAGGTCCACGCGCTGCAGCCGCGTGTTCGGCGTCAGGCCGGGAATGCGGCCGCGCTTGGCGATGGGCTGCCCGTCGATCTCCTTCAGGTCGCCTGTGAAGTCGATCGGGGTGGCGCCGCTGATATAGCTGCCCACCGCGTACGAGTCGACCGGCGCCTCCGCCTCCTTGAACGTCCGGATCCGGTCCGGCGTCAGCCCGCCGCTGACGATGATCTTGACGTGGCCGTACCCGGCCAGGTCCAGCCGCGCGCGGACCTCACGGACCAGGTCCGGCGTCACGCGGCCGCGCTCTGACGGCGTGTCCAGGCGGACTCCGTAGAGGCGATCCCCCAGCGCCTTGGCCACCCGCAGCGACTCCTCCGCCTCGTCCTTGAACGTGTCGACGAGCACGATACGCGGCACGTCCGCGCCGAGATGCCGATCGAAGGCCTCCGCGGCCCGCACCGTGTCTCCGAAGATGAGCACCAGCGAATGCGGCATGGTCCCGGTCGGATTGAGTCCCGCCAGCCGTGCCCCGGCCGGCGTGGACGCGCCGACGCACCCGCCGACGATCGCGGCGTAGTCCAGGGCGTCGGTGACCTCTGGGTGGACGTGGCGCGCCCCGAAGCTGATGACCGGTTCCGGCGCGGCCGTCTCCACCACTTCCCGCGCGGCCGTTGCCCAGCCGGTGGACTGGGCCATCATGCCCAGGATCGCGGTCTCGTAGAGGCCGAACGCGCGATAGCGTGCACGGATGCGCAGGACCACTTCCTTGGGCTCGAAGCTGTCGCCGTCGGAGAGCGCCTCCACGACCGCTTCGTCCGGGCGTGCTTCGCCAAGCGTGTGGGCCAGCAGGATCTTGGCCTCGTCGATGCCGCAGAGGATGCCCTCCTCGCGAGAGAACACCTCCATGACCACGACCGGGTCGATGCCTTCCTTGGCCAGGATCTCCTCGGCCCGGGCGAAATAGACGTCCGCGGAATCGCCGGTCAGGATCTCGCTGGACGGCTTCCGTCGCTGCATCACGATGTGCTCCATGTGACGGGCGACTTTATCAGGGGGCCTCGTCGCCCATCGCGCCGGCCTGCGATTCGGCGGGCGCCGACAGTTCGGCCAGCTCGACTGCGTAGCGCTCCAGCAGCCGTTCGTTGCCGCCGGGACCCTTCGGCTCGGGCGCTGCCTTGGCGCCGGGCCACAGCCAGTGCGCCGATTCGTCCAACAGGAGGTCGCACACGCCGATCAGCCGCGCCAGCATCAGGCCCGCGGCGTGGCCGTCCACGGTCGACACGGGCAATTCAGCCGACAGCACCGGCCGCTCGTCCTCCGACAGGACGAACTTGACGAACGGCAGCTCATCGTTCCAGCGCAGGAACTGGCGGTAGCTCTTGCGGAAGCTGTCCGCGAGTGGCGGCGCGAAATGGACCCAGCCGACCAGGGCCAGCTGCGGATCCAGGATGAGCGTCAGGCGGATGTCGCGGCGGCGCCGGCCGTCCAGCACCAGGTCCCAGCTGACGATTCCGTCGCGCTCGCCGCGCTCGACCGGGTCGATGCCTAGCTCGGCAAGCCAGCCGTCCACCTCGCGCGCGGACACCCGTACGGAAGGCACGCGCGCGACCGACGCCCCGATCGCGTTCAGACGGCGGAGCGCTTCGGCTCGATCGGCATGGGCATCGGGCGAGGCCGGCTGTCGCGCTCTGCCGCGCCCGATTCGCGTGCACTTCGCTCGGCGGCGTCACGCGCCACCGCGCCCCGCTCGGCGGCCGCGCCACGTTCCGCGACTCGGGCCGCGCGGGCGCGCTTGGACTTTGGCGTTTCGGCGTCCCGGCGCTCCACGCTGCCGCCGCTGGGGACGGAGCGCACACCGGCAAAGTCCGACGCGCGTACGTACTCCGCGATGCGCACGTTGCGCCCCAGGCGGGCACCGGCGGGGATGATGCTGTGCTTGCCGATGATGGTGATGCCGGTGTTGAGCCGCGTGGGCTCCTGCCGGTTGGGGATGGTGAAGTCGGAGCCCGTGCCGATGACCGCATTGGGCCCCACCGACACGTTCTTGTCCAGGATCGCGCGATCGACCACGGCCCCCGCGCGGATCACCGTGTCGAAAAGGATCACGCTGTCCCGCACGATCGCGCCGGGATCCACGCGCACGCCCGGCGACAACACCGAGCGTTCCACCGTCCCGGCAATCTGGCAGCCGTGGCTGATCAGGCTGCGATGCACGTTGGCGGTCGGGCCGATGCGTGCCGGGGCGCGCTCCTCGGATCGCGTATGGATGACCCAGTCGCGGTCGTAGAGGTCCAATGCCGGGTGGTCATCCAGCAGGTCCATGTGGGCGCGCCAGTAGCTGTCGATCGTGCCCACGTCCTGCCAGTAGCCCTCGAAGCGGTAGCCGAACACGCGGGCACCGCCCTCCAGCATGGCCGGGATGACGTGGGCGCCGAAGTCGATGCGGTCCTCCGACATCCACTCGAGCAGCGCCTTCTTGGAGAAGACGTAAATCCCCAGGCTGGCCAAGTCGCTCTTGGGCTGCTTGGGCTTCTCCTGCCAGTCGACCACTTCGTCGTTGTCGTTGAGGGCCAGGATGCCGAAGCGGTGCGCCTCGCCGAGCGGCACGCGCTTGACGGCGATGGTCACGTCGGCGCGCTTGCGGCGGTGCTGCGCCACGAAGGGCTGGTAATCCATCTTGTAGATGTGGTCGCCGGCCAGCACCACGACCGTGTCCGCGTCCGAGCTGCGCAGCATCTCGATGTTCTGGAGCACGGCATCGGCCGTGCCGCGATACCACTCGGCGCCCCGATTGCGCGAGATGAAGGGCTGCATGATGCGGATGCCGCCGGTGGTGCGGTCCAGGTCCCAGGGACGGCCCGCGCCAAGGTGGTTGTTGAGCGAATGCGGGTTGTACTGGGTCAGCACCACCACGTCGTCGATGTCCGAGTTGACGCAATTGCTGAGCGTGAAGTCGATGATCCGGTACTTGCCCGCGAACGGAACGGCGGGCTTGGCACGGACGCCGGAGAGCAGTGAAAGCCGTTCGCCCTCTCCGCCGGCAAGGACGATTGCGAGGAGGCGCTTCACGCCGCGATCCTACACCGGTCGCATGTCGCGACCGATCGCACAGCGTTAGTTTCCGTTAACGAGAGCGCCGAACGGCAGCGCGCGGCCTGGGCTAGAAGTAGTTGCGCGGGTTGACCGGGGTCTTGCCGTTGTTCAGGTAGACGGCGAAATGCAGGTGCGTCCCGGTGGCGTGGCCGGTGTGGCCCATGTAGCCGACGAGTTGGCCCTGCTGCACGTACTCGCCGCGCCGCACCACGTAGATGGGCTCCATGTGGGCGTACCAGGTCTGCATCCCGCCGGTGTGCGCGATGACCACCAGGAACTCGCCACCCAGGCCCCAGCCCACCGACGCGACCACGCCACTCTTGGCGGCGTGGATCGGCGTGCCCTCCGCATTGAAGATGTCGATGCCCTGGTGGAAGTGTGCGCAGTTGCCGAGCGGCGGCTCCCACACGAAGCCGGTGCAGCCGAACTCCTGGGACACGCCGCCCTTGGTGGGCCAGATCATGGTGCCGTTGCCGCCACCGTGGCCACCACCTGACGGAGGAGGCGGCGGCGGATTCTGGCGCTCGCGTTTGGCGGCCTGCTTCTGTGCCCACGCCACCATGCCCGCGATCTTCTTCTGGAAGGCCGCCTGGTCCGCGAGCTGCTTCTGCAGGGCTGCGTTGATCTTGTCCTGGCTGTCGTTGATCCGGTTGAATGCCGCCTGCTGCTGGTCCTGGATGGCCTGCGTCTGGGTGGCCAGGTCGTTGAGCTTCTTCTGGACCTGCACGAGCTTGGCCTGCTGGGTCACCAGCTCCGCCTCGGCGTCCTCGGCGTCTCGCCGCAACTGATCCGTGCGGTAGCGGGTGGCCACCGTCACTCGACGCAGCGAGTCGAGAGACGCCTGATCGTCCGCGATCGAGGCGGCCATGTTCGCGTCCTGCTGACCGAGGCTGACGTAGGCGGAAGCCTGGCTGAGCACGTCCGTGAAGGACGACGAGGAAAGCACCTGTTCCAGCAGCGTGGTCTGCTGGGAGCGGTACGCGTCGGCGAGCCGCGCGCCCAGGGCCTCGCGCTGTGCCTCGAGATCTTCCGTCCCCTGGTCGATCTGGCTCTCCAGGAGCGACAGGGTGTAGTCCTGCTGGCGCAGCTGGGCCTGCAACGAGTCGCGGCGCGCCTGGACGCGCTGCAGCGCGTCCGTGGCCGTCTGGACTTCCGTCTGGACGTCGGACTGTTTGGCGTTGATGGAATCGAGTTGATCAGAGCTGCTGGAGAGTGCGGTTTGCGCCACGGCCTCGTCGTCCTGGAGGCCCTGGAGGAGCTGGCGCTGCTGCTCGATCGAGCGTTGCAGGTCCTTCTGATGCTGGCGTGCGGCCGCGATGCGGTCCGACATCGTGTCGGCGCGAACGGCTGATACCGGCACTGCCACCTGGCCGACGACGAATCCAAACGAAAGAGCGAGCGCAAGAATCCTGGCGAGGCGGTTGTGGCCGCGTTTCATCGGCGCGCCCGACCGGTCACTGGCGCGGAGCCTCGCTCCGCACCGCCCCCGTATTCAATCGCAGCATCCGCGAGCTCCATTTGGAGTGCTGGGGCACCCATAGGATCTGCCCGCCGGTGGTGCGCCGTCCGTGCGTTGGCACGTTCGCCTGGACGACTCCGGCATGCGGATGATAGGCCTCTCGGGCCCATTGAAGCAACCACGCGGTTTCTCAGCGCGGCGGGTCCCGCGCGGAGTCGATCAGGCGGCCGGCAAGAGCGCTCCGATGATCCCGGCCGCGATGAGGATCGGGCCGAAGGGAATGGCCGATTTGAGGCCCAGGCGGCGGGTCAGGAGGAGCGCCACCAGCAACACGGCGAAGACGATGGAGGCGAAGAGGAAGCCGGCGATCAGCAGGTAGATGCCGCACATCAGGCCCAGGCTGACGACGAGCTTGATGTCCCCCATCCCGATGCCTCCGCCGAAGAGACGGCTGGTGAGCACCAGCACGGCCGGGCCGCCGAGGGCCGCAATCAGGCCGGAGACGAGTCCCAGGCTCTTCCCGTTGAGTAGCGGATCCCAGGCGATCAGCAGCACGACCAGCGCGAACGGGATGAGCGGCAGCGTGACCACGTCCGGCAGCAGCCGCTGGTCCAGGTCCGTGGCCAGCAGGAGGATCAGCGCGGCGAAGAAGATGCCGAGGACGACCAGGTCGCGAGGCTCCGACCAGCGCGCTGCCAGCCCGGCAAAGGCAGCTGCAGCGGCCAGCGGAACGGCCACCGTGCGCCAATCCACGGAGCGCGTCTGACCGTCCTTGTGCGCCGGCCAGCGCGCGGACACGCGGTCCGCGACCAGTCCCCAAACGGCACCGCCAACCGCGAACGCGACGAGCCGCGCGTTCTCTGCATCACTCACGTGTGGAATGGTGCGGTCCGGATGGGTGCGCCGTCGAGGCGCCGGGGGTCCCGGCCGGCGCGCGTCATCAGTACGGGGCCGATCGGGCGTCAGACTCGGGGAGTGCCGCGCGCCGGCAAGCAGCGGCAGGCCTCCGGCTCGGCGCGGTCAGATTGCCAATCCGATTGGACACCACAGGCGGTTCCATCGTCCCATGGTGTCCTTGGACCATCCGGCGGCCCGGGTCATCCGGTTCGTGCGCCGCGATCCGTGCGGAAGCCCGGCATGCGCCAACACCAGAGGGCGCCATGGCGTGTGCGGAGGCTGGCACCAGACCGCGAGGCAGACACCGGGATGGCCGCGTGTCCAATCTGATTGGCAACCTGTCGGGCAGACCTGATTCGGCCGAGCCTCAGCTCTTGGCGCGGCTCGCGGCCTTGCGTTTGGGCGCGGAGGCGGCAGCTGCAACGTCCTCTGCCGCGGCCGCGCCATTGCCGCGGCGTGAACGACCGGCAGCGGCCCTGCCACTCCCCCGGGCTGCGCCACCCTGCTTGGCCGTGCCACTCCCCGGTGACGAGCCACGCTCCCCTGCCCCGGCAAGCGCCAGTTCCACGAGCGTGGCGTGCGTGACGCCCGTGGCGCCGCGTGCCGCCCACGGCTTCGGCGACCGGAGGTAGCCGGAACCGCCGATGTCCAGGTGCACCCACGGCCGCGTCACGAACTCGCGCAGGAACATGCCGCTCTTCACGAGCGACGCGTCCGGCGAGCCGGAGTTGGTCAAATCGGCGTACCAGGAGTCCATGTCCGAGCGGTAGTCGTCCACGAACGGCACCTGCCAGTAGCGCTCGCCCTGGAGCGCTCCGGCCGTGAACACCTCGTCCCACCACGGCTGCGGCGTGCCGAAGCCGCCGGTGATCAGCTTCCCGAAGGCGCGATCCACGGCCCCGGTCAGCGTGGCAACGTCGACCAGATGCGTGGCACCGTGCTGCTCCGCCCAGGTGAGTGCATCGCCCAGGATGAGGCGGCCCTCCGCGTCCGTGTTGGTGATCTCGACCGTCTTCCCGTTCAGCGCTCGGACCACGTCGCCAGGCCGCGTGGAATGCGACCCCGGCATGTTCTCGACGGCGGGCGCCACGGCCAGCAGCGGCATTCCCGGAGCCAGCCGCTGCACGGTGGCCATGGCCACCAGCACCGTACAGGCGCCGATCTTGTCCATCTTCATCTCTTCCATCTTGTCCGCGGGCTTGATGGAAATGCCGCCGGAATCGAAGGTCACACCCTTGCCGACCATGGCCAGCAACCGGCCCTGCGAATCGGTGCCGCCCTTCTTGCCGGAGCGCAGGACGATGAAGCGGGGTGGATTGTCCGAGCCACGGCCAACGGCCATGAACATGCCCATGCCCAGCTTCTCCGCCTTGTCCGGGCCCAGCACCTCGATCTTCAAGTCGAACTGGCGCGCGATCGTGGCGGCCTCGTCGGCCAGCACCTCCGGCGTCACGTCGTTGCTGGAACGCTGGGAAAGGCGCCGCGCCTGGTTGGATCCCTCGCCGATGATCACGCCGCGCTCGGCTGCCGCGCGCACGGCCGCCAGGTCGCTTCCCACCGGAACGATCAGGACCAGCTCTTCCAGTTCCGGCGGCAGCGACTCGACGTTCTCCCGGTAGATCGACGCGGGTTCCGACGAACCTTCGACCACGCCGCGCGCGACCAGCATGGCCAGCGACGCGAGATCCACGGAATCCGACACCAGGGCGCCCAGAAGCAGGATCGCCAGCTTGCTGACCCGGCGGCCGGCCAGGCGGCGTTCGATGGCCGCACCCAGCCGCAGCGCCACCAGTCGGTCGAACGTGGCCAGATCACCGACGCCCATGCCCAGGACCCAGCCGGCGCCCGTGTCCGTGCCACGAATCAGCGCGGCGCCCCACGCCGAGCCCTTGAGCTCACCCACCGCCCGGTAATCGGACAGGGCGCCGCCGAGCCGCGCGTCCAGCTCGGTGACGAGCGGATCCTGGTCGCCGTCCCTGGTGAGCGGAACGGCGAGGACGTCCGTGCGGACGGTCCAGGGTTGATCGGATACCACGCGAATGTGCATGTTGCCAACGAACCTCCAGGCGGCTGCCGGCCGGCTGGCGGTCGACGCGCTTCGGAGTCTAGCTCCGAGCCACCCCTAGCAATGGGTGCAAGGCTCCAGGCCGGTTCGCGGCGGCGGAGATCTCGCCGCGCAGTTGCTCCAGGTCGATCAGTCCGAGGGTCATGGACTGGCCGCCCACGTCGGACACGATGATGGTCAGGTAGGCGTCCTCCTTGGGCAGCGCCTGTTCGGCGCGATTGACCAGGTCCAGCGCGGTCTGCGCGTCGGGGGTCATCACGCCGCCGCTCTGGACCAGGATCACGTAGAGGCTCAGCAGCGCCTCGTCGTAGGTGCTCGCCCGGTCGATCAGACCATTCAGCGTGGTCGCGTCCAGGCCGTGGCTGTTCGCCTCCGTGGCCAGGCTCCGGGCGCGATCCAGGTCGGCGCGCGCGCCGGTCAACGTGGTCGTGGCCCCTGCGAAGTCGGTGGTGCGCGCCTGGGCGGTCGCCGCCAGCACGACCGAATCGTGATGGGCGAGCGTCTCCACCACGGAAATCGGCAGGACGGCGGCATCCGCGATGACCTCCCATGTCTGCGGCACTTTGGAAACGTCGGCGAGCGCCACGTCGATGGCCGCGACCCAGGCGCGGTTCGCGTGATTGATCCCGGTGAGAGACGTGCCCTCCAGCAACGTGGCCCGTGATGCCTGGACCGCGGCGCCGGCCGTGGTCACCGCTGTGACGGCCGCGTCACCAAGGGGCAGGTCGGCACGAGCGGTGGCCGTGTCCCGCGCGCGGACGTCCGCGTAGGTCTTGCGCGCCTGCGCGCCCAGGGCGTCCGTGGCCGCCGCGAGGTCGGCGAGTTTCGGAGCCATGGCCGCGAGCCGCGGCCCCACCAGCCCATCTCCCTGTGCCGTCAGCTCGGGGCGCCCCGAATCGGTCTGCGGATGGTCCAGGGCCAGCGTCAAACCGGAACCCGCGACGGACACGGCCAGCACGAAGGCCAACCAGGCCGCGCCGCCGCTCAGGCGCGCCAGCCACCTCGTTCCTGTTCGCGGGCTCGGCACCATCCGGGGAAGTCTAGGATTTGCGGTCGTGAGTGCCGATCCGGACCGAGTGCGACCCGCTGGCGAGGCCGCCGCGGTGGCCGATCTCATCCGCCGGATGCCCAAAGCGGAGTTGCACCTCCACCTGGACGGGTCGCTGCGGCCGGAGACGGCCCTGGAGCTGGCCACACAGCGTGGGCTCGCCGGCGGCATGGATCTGGCCGCGATCCGCGCGCGCCTGGTCGCGCCGGCGCGCTGCGAGAACCAGGCAGACCTGCTGCGGGCGTTCGACCTGCCGATCGCGCTGATGCAGGACGCGGAGGCCCTGGCGCGGATCACCACCGAACTGGTGCAGGACGTGGCCGCCGATGGGACGCGCTACGTGGAGATCCGCTGGGCCCCGACGCTCCACGTGGAGCGCGGGCTCTCCGTGAGGGACGGCATCGCGGCGGTCGTCGCGGGCGCACGCCGGGGATCGGCGCTGACGGGCGTGCAGGTGCGGCTCATCGCCGTGGCACTGCGCTCGCACGATCCGGAGCGGAACCGGGCCATGGCGCAGGAAGCGGTGCGGTTCGTGGACCTGGGCCTGACCGGCTTCGATTGCGCAGGCCAGGAAGAGCGCTACCCGGACCCGATGCTCCACCGCGCGGCCTTCGACGTGGCGCGGGCCGGCGGCCTGGGGATCACCTGTCACGCCGGGGAGTGGGGCGGCGCCGCGCAGGTCTGGCGCGCGCTGGCGGTGAATCCTTCCCGGATCGCGCATGGTCCCGGCGCGATCGACGACCCTCGGCTGGTGGCCGAGCTGATCGCCCGGAACGTGACGCTGGACCTGTGCCCCACCAGCAACGTGCAGGCGAACATCGTCCCGTCCGTCGCGGAGCATCCGATCACCCGCCTTGTGCGCGCAGGCGTGCCGGTGACGCTGTCGACGGACGATCGCACCGTCAGCGGCCTGACGCTGGTTCGCGAGTACGCCAACGTCGTGCGCGAGACCGGGCTGACGATCCCGGAGTTGTGGGCCGTGGACCGCCACGCCCTTGCGGTCGCGTTCCTCCACCACGACGAGGCGCTCCGCGCCAGCCTGCTGGCGGAGTTCGATGCCTTCGCGGCGCTGGAGCCCGCGCTTCGGGACGTCCCCTAGCGCCGGGAGGTCCGGGGCTTCGAGGCACCCAGCTTGTCGAGCACCGCCGCCAGTTCCGTTGCGTCGTGGGCGACCGCGGTCGGGCGCAGGGCCGGTGCGGTCTTCTCCAGGTGGTGAAGCGTCGAGACACCGGTGAGCATCAGCACGGACCGCGCGCCGACCGCGTGCGCGGCCTTGATGTCCGTGAGCAACCCGTCGCCGATGACCACCGCCTGGTTGGCGGGGACGCCGGCGACGGCTGCCGCTTCCAGGAACAGGGTCGGCTCCGGTTTGCCGACCACCAGGTCCGGCTCGCGCGCCGCAGCGGCAGCCAACGCCGCCACGATCGCACCCGCACCGGCCAGCAGGCCCGTGTCCGTGGGGTAGATCGGGTCGCGGTTGGTGGCCACGAACCAGGCTCCGCGCAGGACGGCGTTCGCCGCCACGCTCAGGCGACGGTGGCTCAGCGCGAAGTCCACGCCAACGACCAGCGCATCGGGCTCGGCCGCCAGCCCCTTCTGCGTCGGCGGCACGGTCCGCAGTCCCACCTCGCGCAGCTCCCTGGTGAGCCCCGGGCCGCCCAGGACCATCACGCAGCGCGGGCGCGGATGGTGCTCGGCCATGGCCAACGCGGAGGCGCGGGCGGAGGTGACCACACCATCGTCCGTGACCGGCGCGCCCATGTCTTCCAGCCGAGCCCGATACTCCGATCGATGCCAGCGCGAATTGTTCGTCACGTAGATCACCCGATCGCCGCTGGCGACGCGGTGGGCGAGCAATTCCGGCATACCCGGGATGGGGGCGGGTCCGCGATAGACCACGCCATCCAGATCGACGAGGAGAAGCATTCGCTGATCCTATCGGGAGCGGTGGCCGGGTGACTCGAAACGGTGGCGCGCGTGGCCGAGGACGGAGCGCGCAGCCCGAGCGAATCCTGCCGATGCTCCCGTCCGAGTTCGACTTCGTGCTCATCGACGGCGACAACCTGCTCCACCGGGTCCGCGGCATGCGCGACGACGCGGGCTTGCGGTGGCTGCTGCCGCGGCTCCGCGCCTGGCTGCCGGCAGGGACCAGGGCGCTGGTCATGCTGGACGGGCACCCGGATCCGGGCGATTCGTTCCGCCGCCACGTGGCAACGGGCGTGGATTTCCAGCATTCGGGAACGGTGGACGCGGACACGGCGATCGTGGGCACGCTGGCGGCGCGGCCGTATGCGGAGCGGTCACGAACCGTGGTGGTCACGGACGATCGAGCGCTCGGGGATCGCGCACGCCGGGTCGGCGGCCTGGTCAGGCGCCTGGACTGGCTGGTCGGGGGCCTGGCGGCGGCAGTCGGCGATGCGGCTGGGGGTCCGGTCCAGTCGGCTGAGTCTGCTCGGGGCATGTTCACGGCCGGCATGGGGTCAGAGGGCGCGACGGCGGGCCTGGGGTCAGAGGAAGCGCAGCCGCACGGCATGGGGCCGGCAACCGGACGAGCTCGAACCGGGGTGCGGCCCGTCGGGATCGGCGGCGGGAGACGAAAAGCGCCGCGGAACGCCGCCTCGAGCCAGAACCCACGGCCCGGAGGTCCGGCCCCGGCCCCGGACGATCGCGAGGCACAGGAGCGCGAGCCCTGGAAGCCGGGCCGCGGCGCGACCACGAAGCACGGCAATCCCAAACGCGAGCCCAAGGGCGGCGCCTGACTCGGCGCACATCGTCGGCTACTATCGGCCCGTGCTGCTGGCTGCGACGGATCCCTGGACCGCCATCCTCAACTTCCTCCAGACCATGATCGTCCCCAACTGGGGACAACTCATCAGCATGCTCCCGTTCTTCCTGTTGCTCGGCGTGGTCGGGCCGCTGATCAGCCTGGTGGGCGTGATGTGGTTCTGGTACGCCATCCACCGGAAGCGCGGGCACGTCAAAGTGGTCGAGCCGGAGGCGCAGCCGGCTCTTCGCGACCAGAACGGCAACCCGATCTTCCCGCCCAATGTCCCCTTCTGCGAGGAGCACGGGTTGATCTACCCGGCCAGCCGGACCACCTGTGCGATCGACAAGGACGAGCTCTCCGTGGTCTGCCCGGTGGACCACACCACGCGGCCGGCCAGCCAGCAGCTGTGCCGAGCCTGCGGCACGCGCTATTCGCTCGGCGCCGCCAGCACCGCACTGACCGTCCGCCGCACCGGCCAGCCGCCCGAAGGCGGCGCAGCGGTCGCGTGACGTCATTCGCCTGACCACGTCCCGAAGCCTGAGGAGAGCGTCGCGAGCATGGCCGGTCTGTCGGAGTACCTGTTCGTCGCAGGCACCGTGTGCCTGGTCATCGGCTTCCTGCTTCACGTGGTCCATACCACGCTCCTGGCCGCCGGCCGCCGCTCGAGCGCGGCGCTGAGCTTCGGCCGCCCGCTGGCCGGCAACACCGGCACCTCGACCGGCACGGCCACCATGACCCTCGGCGGCGGCTCGCTTCCGGGCGGCGCGACAGAGGGCAGCGCCACCGGATCGCTGAGCTTCCGCACCTCCACCACGCCCGGCTCGATCGGCATCGGCATGACCTGGACCGGCTGGATCCTGGTCGGCGCCGGAATGCTGATCCGCGCCTACATCGTGGGCCGCGGGCCGTGGGGCAACATGTACGAGTTCTCGGTCGCCTTTGCGTTCGGGATCGTCGGCGGCTACCTGTTCCTGCAGCGCCGCTATCCCATCCGCACCATCGGCCTGGTGCCGATCGGAGTGGCGCTCTTCCTGCTCGGCTATGCGGCCACGCTCCCCGCCGACATCGAGCCGCTCGTGCCCGCGCTCCAGAACCCGCCGCTCATCACGGTCCATGTGGCCATGGCCATGATCAGCTACGGCATCTTCACCGTCAGCTTCGGCGCCGCGGTCGCGTACCTGATCCAGGGCACGTCCGACCGGTTCACCTGGCTGCCGAGCCACAAGGTCCTCGACGAGGTGGCCTACCGCGCAGTGATCATCGGCTTCCCGCTCTTCGCCACGCTGATCATCCTGGGGAGCTACTGGGCCTCCATCGCGTGGGGCGCCTACTGGAGCTGGGACCCCAAGGAGACTGCCGCGCTGGTCACCTGGCTCATCTACGCTGTCTACCTGCACTCGCGGAACCAGAAGGGCTGGGCCGGCCGGCCGAGCGCGCTGATCCTGGTGATCGGCTTCGGGGCGCTGATGTTCACCTACTTCGGCAACCTCTTCTTTGCCGGCCTCCACAGCTACAGCGGGCTGTAGCCGACCGCCAGCCGACCTCCGGCGGCCGCCCTCCCGCGACGACCTGCCCGCGCCGCCGCCGCTTTCTGGGCGAATGACATCGCCCGTAGCACTACGCAGAAGCACTACGCAGAAGCGAGTGCTACTGAAGGCCCGGCTTCACCGCTTACGCCAGCCCGGGTGGCGCTTTCCCGGCTGCCAGGGTGTCCACGGCTCCAAACGCCTCGCCGGACAGCCGCCGTCGCTGCGTTGCGCTACTCAGGCTGGCATTGGCCCAGAAGTGGCGCCTCCACCCCTTCGGCGCGGACTCCTGACAGAGTCGCTGCCCCCGTCATTGGCCACGTCGGTCGGCGCCCAACGCGTGATCGATCTGCTCGCGGGTGGGCATGCCGGCGCGGGCACCGGGCTTCAGGGTCGACAACGAGGCACCGACCACGGCTCGACGGACCGCCAGCTCCATTGGAGAGCCCGCGGCCAGCTCGGCGGCCAGGATCCCGTTGAGCGCGTCGCCGGCCCCGGTGGCATCCAGCGTGGCCACCGAGAGTGCCGCGATCGTCGTCGCGTGGCCGTCCGCGTCCAGCAGCAATGCGCCGTTCGCCCCCAACGTGATGATGACCGGGGCGCGCGTCTCGTCCTGAAGGGCTCGGGCGGCCGCCTCCGGGTCGGTGGTGCCCGTCAGTCGCGTGGCTTCCTGCTGGTTCGGCGTCAGGATCGGGCGTGTGCCAAGCGCGGAGCGGTCGAAGACACGGGCAGGAGCGGGATTGAGCATCACCGTCGCGCCGTGGGTGGCGGCCCACACCATCGCGAATTGGACTGCGTCATCCTCCAGTTCCAGGTTCGTGATCAGCACGTCTCCGGTCGCGATCGCAAGCCCAGAGACTGCCTCAGCCACGGCCCAGTCGCGAAACGCCCGGTTCGCTCCGGACGCGACCGCGATCTGGTTGTCGCCGCTCGCGTCCACCACGATCAGGGCTACACCCGTGGCCGCATCGGCAAAGTGGTGGCAACGACTGGTGTCCACGCGCTCGGCTTTCAACTCGGCAAGGGCCGCGTTTCCAATGTCGTCCTGGCCGACCGCTCCAATGAAGGTCACGGCGGCGCCGACCCTGGCGGCAGCCACGGCCTGGTTGGCGCCCTTGCCCCCGCCGCTGCGCTGGAACGTGCCGCCCGTGACGGTCTCCCCGGCGCGCGGCAGCCGCACCGTGTGGACGGTGAAGTCCACGTTGATGGAGCCGACCACGATCACGCGTCCCACGCGCCGACTGTAGCGAGCCTGCGCCGGTCCCACGCGCTCTCGCGCCCTTGCACATCCGCCTCTATCCTGTTGTCTAGTTTGTCGCTAGACTTACTGTGGTGCTGCCAAGGCGCGGCCAACCGCCGCGGCAGCGCCAATGGTCCGGCGTGACGGACGCGTCCGGCCAGAGCAGACTCGGCCACGCAACAGGAACGGAAGGTGCATCTCATGGCGATCGCGGCGGACCTGCGCACGCAGGCGACGGGTATCGAGATCTTCCGCACGCCCGGACTTGGCGACTCCAGCTACCTGGTGGTCTCCGGCTCGGAGGCGGCGATCGTCGATCCGCAGCGTGACGGCTGGCGGTTCGTGGATGCGGCCACCCGGAGCGGCGTCCGGATCCGCGCGGTGCTGGAGACGCACGTCCACAACGACTACGTGAGCGGCGCACTGGAGATCCGGGCTGCCACCGCCGCCGAGATCGTCGCCCCGGCCCGTGGCCGCTACGAGTTCCAGCATCGCCGGGTCGAAGAAGGCGACTTCGTGGAGATCGGCGGCCATCGCCTGACCTGCCTGGAGACCCCGGGCCACACGCGTGAGCATGTGGCCTGGCAGCTGACCGACATTCACGCGCCCGGCGCCGACCCCATCGCGGTCTTCTCCGGCGGCAGCCTGCTGGCCGGCAGCGTGGGCCGTACGGACCTGGCCGGCGCCTCAGAGACCGCGGCGCTGACGCGCGCCCAATACCGCTCGATCCGGCGCCTGGCCGCCCTCCCCGGCAGCGTGCGCCTGCTCCCGACCCACGGCGGCGGTTCCTTCTGCAGCGGCCGGCCGGGCGTTTCCGGGAGCGAGGCCGGCTCCACCATCGAGCTCGAGCGAGCCGGCAACCAGCTGCTCCAGATCGACGACCTGGAGGTATTCAGCCGCAATCTGCTCGGTAACCTGAGCGTGGTCCCCGGCTACTCCGCCTCCATCGCGACCATCAATCGGACCGGACCGCGGCTGCTGGGCGGACCCCCGTCGCCCGCCGCGCTGACCCCGGCCGACGTGGCCAGGCTGTCCGCGTCCGGCGCCTGGATCGTGGACACGCGCGACCGCATGGCCTTCGCCAACGCGCACGTTCAGGGCTCGATCAACGTGGAAGGCAGCGGTTCGTTTGCCTCGTACGTTGGCTCCGTGGTCCCCTTCGACGCCCCGATCGTGCTGATTGTCCCGGGCAGTTCGGCGACGGTTGCCGCGGACCTGGCACTGGAGCTGGCGCGGATCGGCTACGAACACGTGCTGGGCGCACTGCACGGCGGCATCGAGCGCTGGGTCAGCGTCGGCCGCCCGGTGGTGCAATACCCCGCCTTCCCGGTCGCCACGCTGATCGCAGAGACACCGTCCCCGGATGCGGGGCCCATCCTGGACGTGCGCCAGCCGGCGGAGTGGCGTGACGGGGTGATCCCCGGCTCGACCACCATCTCGCTGGCCGACCTGCCTGCGCGCGTGTCGGAGATTGCCTACTCGGCGTCGCGTGCGGGCGCACAGGTGACGGTGGTGTGCCAGAGCGGCGGCCGGGCGGCCGTCGCCGCCAGCCTGCTGGAGCGCGCCGGGATCTCCGTTCGATTGGTGGCGTCCGGCGGCGCGCGAGACTGGCTCGCCGGACAGGACGTCCACTAGACGGCCTCGATCTCCGCCTGCTGGATGGCGTCGTTCATGTAGCCCTTGAAGTTCCACCGCGTGCCCATGTCCACCGGCTGGACGTGACCGTCCGAATCGGTCGCCCGGGCGGCCACCACGTGGCGACCCGGCTCAAGCTCCAGCTGCGTCCGCCAGCGCACCCAGGCGCCCCGCCGCGGCTCGTCGAGGAGCGTCGCGGGCTGCCAGCGGCCACTCCCGTCGACCTGGACCTCGACCCTCATCACGAGGCGGTTCCCGCCGGCCGTGGCGTACCCCTCCACGGACAGCGTGCCCGCGACCACCCTTGAGCCTGCCGGCGGGTTGCAGATGAAGCTGCCCAGCTGCTGGTCGCCGATGCCGTCCGCCGCGTCCCAGTCGACCGTCTGTGCCGTCACCTCCGGGCCGAACAGCTTGTAGGCATGCGCCTGGTAGTAGCTCGGCGACGGCTGTGCCGCCACCGTGATCGCGGCCAGCCACTTGGTGCTCCGGGCGCCGATCGCACCCGGCACCACGACGCGCAACGGGGCGCCGTGGAGTGGCGCCAGGGGCTCGCCGTTCAGCTCGTAGGCCAGCAGCACGTCCGTGGACAGGGCACGCTCCAGCGAGATGGAGGCCTCGTACGGGAACGGGTCGCCGTGATGCGTATCCACGTCCGCACCGCGGAACCAGACGTGGGTCGCCTCCGGCGCAAGGCCGGCGGACAGCAGCACGTCGGCCAGGGCCACGCCGCCCCAGCGCCCATTGCCGACCGCCTCACCACCCCACATGACCTCGCCGGTGACCGGCGCAATGGCATCCAGCTCCTGCCGCCGGTTGCCGGCACATTGCAGCGTGGCCACGGCCTCTCGCTGCGCGAACCGGTCGCGCAGCTCCGGGACGGTGAACGCCTGCGGCGACCTGACCAGCCCCGTGACGCGGATGCGATGCTCGGCGGCGACCAGGTGCGGAACGTTGCCGTGGCTACGGACGAAGAGCCGCTCCACGGGCGTCACGTACGAATCGGTGAGCCGCTCCGCGGGCACGCCGCCGCACAGGGGATCACCGCTGCGGATGACGAACTCGGGCGCCTTCCCCTCCACTGCCGTTTCCTGTGCCACGCCGCCATTGTGAGTCCGTTTATTGTCTGTCATGTCGATAGGTTAACTGGGATTAGCCCGGCGAGCAGGGCCGGGAGCGCGGCGCGGACCCTACGGCGTGACCGCCAGGAACGCGTCGACATCCACGCGTTTGCCCTTCGACAGGCTGTTCCTGGTGCCCGCCACCTGGAGCGTCAGGGTGTGTGGTCCGCTGACCGTGAAGTGCCACGTGAAGACGGTTTGGCGATTGATGTTGGCCGCGGCGTAGAGGTCGATCGCCGGCACGGCCACGCCGTCCACCAGCAGCTTCAGCTTGCCGCGCGCCGGTCCCCGGGAGGTGACCAGGGCCACGTCCGTGCCCGTGAAATGGAACGTGGCGGTCGCGCCCTTGCTGCTCGACGACCGCATGCTGCCACCGCTGAAGCCCTTGCCCTTGACCGTGGTCCAGCGGCCGGTCCAGGTCGTGTCGGCTCCCGTCTGCTCGCGCAGTGCCAAGCTGAACGTGGTCTGAGCGCTGGTGCTCGCGTGGCCGGCGTTGTCCGTGCCCTGCGACCCGAAGCTGCATCGATCGCCAGGCTTGACGTCCAGGTTGAGCGTCAGCGTCGACGGATCGGACGGTCCGAGAGTCTGGGTGATCGGCGCCGCCGTGCCGCACACGCCGGTCAGCGCGGCCGAGGCCAGTCCTGAGGCCAAATCCAGCGCGGACCAGGTGAGCGTCGCCGGCGTGCCGCCGTCCGGCGTCTTCGATCGGCCGAGCCGCAGGGCCGTGGTCGGCGCGGACAGGGCCGGCCCGGTCGTGTCGACGACCACCGCTTCCGCGCTGGCCGGCGATGCATTGCCGAAGGGGTCCTGGAGCTGGACCATCAGCGTCTTCGGCCCGTCCGGCCCCAGGTCGATGGTGGCGATCCCGCCGACGGGGCGCGGCACCCAATCGGACCACAGCAAGCCGTCCGTGCTGACCCGGTAGGCCACCCCATCGCGGCCGCTCAGGTCCAGATGGACGGTGGAACTGAGCGCGTACGGCTGCGTCGCGTCGCTGCGATTCGTGTGCGCCAGCAGCAACGGCACGCCGTCATCCACGCCGTTGAAGACGTCGCCGTCGAAGGCGGACTTGATTCCCGGAATCTTGGTCTGGCCGTCCTGCCAGATGACCCACGTGTTCCAGCCCGCCGGCAGGGCCGGCTCGGAGCAGTCCCAGCAGGCGTCCCAGAGCGGATACGCGCCGAAGCTCTTGTCGCCGCCCGATACCAGCCGCCACATGTACTGCGAGGTGTAGATGGCGATCATGCGGCCGGTCCGCAGGTAGACCTCGGAAGCGAAGGCGTGGATCTGCGCGTCGGCGTAGACCGGGTCGTTGACGCCGTAGGACCCCAGGCACTCCACGTCCAGGACCGGCGGCAGCATGCCGTCGAAGCCGCCGTTGGCGAGCACGGTGTCCACGAAGAGGTCGGCCTGGGCCACGCCGTCGGCCCGGTAGTCGAAGAAGTGATAGGCGCCGGCAGCCAGCCCCGTGGCCACAGCCTGGCTCACGTGTTCCCCGTAGTACGCGTCCGTGGTCGCGGTGCTCTGTGTCGCCTTGATGTACGTGAACTTGAGGCCCGCGCTGGCCACCTTGGTGAAGTTGACGCTGCCGTTGTTGTGGCTGATGTCGATGCCCGGCGGGACATACGGCGTCGGCGTCGGGCTGGGAGTCGGGACGGGCGAAGGGGTGGGTGACGGACTCGGTGTGGCGCTGGGATCCGGCGTCGGGCTGGGAGTCGGGCTCGGAGTGGGGCTCGGAGTCGGCGTCGGTGGCGGCGGCGTCTTGGGGCAGGTCGATGGGCTGCCAGCGGCCAGGCCAACGGTTGCTCCCGGGTCCGTGGCCTGGAGCTGGGCCGCGGCTCCCCGGGGAGCCGCCACCAGGCTGAGCACGATCACGGACGCGGCGATCAGGACCGTGGCGAGCCGGCTTCTGGGTGCCGGGGGGCGGTGCCGGGCGCGCTCCCGCGATGCGGCGGGGCTCGCGGCCGGGGCTGCGGACGTGTTGGACAACGTGGTCTCCATGGAACCGGCGAGCCCGCCTCGAGCCGGCAGGTTCGCTCTTCCCGTCTCTGCCAAGTGTGACCCCTGTCGGCAACCCCCCTCTCGCGAGCAGGCCGCGGGGCGCGCCACTCCCATCTTGTCAAGACAGAACATTTGTTCTATTGTGTTGCCCACACGTTGTCCGCACGCCGTCCCCAGGGGCGTCCACCGGCCGTCCACAGCGTCCGCCGCCGCGTGACCCTGGGCCACTACATCTGGTGCCGGGCGATGTATCAATGCCGCTACATGTTGTGTTCAAGCCTTGACTTCCCATTTTCGCCGACGTACGATACGTGGTCTGCGGGTGCTCAGGGAGTCCCGTCGGAAGAGTCGTAACGTCGCCGGCCCCAGGTGACTTCGACGGTGGTGATCGGTCGGGAATTTGGAGCCCACAACGCGCAAACCGGCGGCCAGGGCAGCCTCAGGAGCGCACCAGCGGGACGGGCAAGGCCAGATGCCAGATCCGAATCAGCAGATTCAGCCAGCGCAAGTGCGCCGGAGCATCCGGCCATGGGAGAGGAGTTCGATGATGAACCGAGCGGTCGCGAGCCAGACGCGCGCCACCCCTGAAGGCGTGGAGCCGACTGCGCGCAGCGGCGCTCCTCTTCGCCCCGACTGGGGCAAGTCGGAGGGCAAGGGCAAGAAGGGCCGCGCCAAGGCAGCGGCCGCCGCCGCGCACGCGGAAACGGTCACGGTCGCCGGCACGCCCGCCCAGACCGGCACGACCACTGCCACGGCCCACGGCACCCCCTCCCCGGTCGCGCCCGCCATCGACGAGCAGTCGCGCTTCACCGGCACGGGCACGCGCGGCATCAACTTCGAGCGCCGCTGGACCACGCCGGGCGTCCACCCCTACGACGAGATCGAGTGGGAACTGCGCACCGCCAACATCTCCAACGAGAGTGGCAAGACCGTCTTCGAGCAGACGGACATCGAGGTGCCCAAGGCGTGGAGCCAGCTGGCCACCAACGTCGTGGTCAGCAAGTACTTCCGCGGCCACATCGGCACGCCGCAGCGGGAGACCAGCGTCCGCCAGCTGATCGATCGGGTGGTCAACACCATCGCCGGCTGGGCGGAGACGCAGCACTACTTCGCCACGGACGCGGACCTGGCCACCTTCAAGGCGGAGCTCACGCACCTCCTCGTCAACCAGAAGATGGCCTTCAACTCGCCGGTCTGGTTCAACGTGGGCGTGGAGGCCAAGCCGCAGTGCTCGGCCTGCTTCATCAACTCCGTGCGGGACGAGATGGGCAGCATCATGGATCTGGCCAAGACGGAGGCCATGCTCTTCAAGTACGGCTCCGGCGCGGGCGTCAACCTCAGCCCCATCCGCGGCTCCAAGGAGCGGCTCGCGCGCGGCGGCATCGCCAGCGGCCCGGTCAGCTTCATGAAGGGCTTCGATGCCTTCGCGGGCGTGGTCAAGTCCGGCGGCACCACCCGGCGCGCGGCCAAGATGGTGATCCTGGACGCGGACCATCCGGACGTGATGGACTTCGTCGAGTCCAAGGCCAAGGAAGAGAAGAAGGCCTGGGCCCTCATCGAGCAGGGCTACGACCCGTCCTTCACCGGCGAGGCGTACGGCTCGGTGTTCTTCCAGAACGCCAACCACTCGGTGCGCGTGACGGACGACTTTATGCACGCCGTGGAGGCGGATGCGGACTGGAACACGCACGGCGTGCTGCCACCGCACGAGGTGGCGGGCACGTACAAGGCGCGCACCATCTTCCGCAAGATGGCGGAGGCCGCCTGGATCTGCGGCGACCCCGGCATCCAGTACGACACCACCATCAACGACTGGCACACGTCCATGGCCACGGACCGGATCTACGCGTCCAACCCGTGCTCCGAGTACATGTTCCTGAATGACACGGCCTGCAACCTGGCCAGCCTGAACCTCATGAAGTTCGTCCAGCCGAACGGCGAGTTCGACGTGGAGGCCTATCGCTACGCGGCCCGGGTGACCATCACGGCGCAGGAGATCCTGGTCGACAACGCCGGCTACCCCACGCCACAGATCGAGGAGAACTCACACCGCTTCCGCCCGCTGGGCCTGGGCTACGCCAACCTGGGCGCCCTGCTGATGAGCCGCGGCCTGGCCTACGACTCGGACGAGGGTCGTGCCTATGCGGCCGCGCTGACCGCGATCATGACCGGAGAGGCGTATCGCCAATCGGCCGTCATCGCCCGTGACCACGGCGGCCCCTTCAACGACTACGCCATCAACGAGCAGCCCTTCCTGCGGGTCATCCGCAAGCATCGGGATGCCGCCTACGCGATCGGGCTGGAAGACGGTTCCGAGCGCTTCGCTGCCCTGGAGTCTCTGACTGCGGTGCCCACCCACCTGGCGCCGCGCGATTTGATCGACGCCGCACGGCTCACCTGGGACGAGGCGCTCGAGCTGGGCACGCAGCACGGGTACCGCAATGCCCAGGTGACCGTGCTGGCGCCGACGGGGACCATCGCCTTCATGATGGATTGCGATACCACCGGCATCGAGCCGGACATCGCCCTGGTGAAGTACAAGAAGCTGGTCGGCGAGGGCTTCCTCAAGATCGTCAACCACACCGTGCCCGGCGCGCTGAAGAAGCTCGGCTACACGCCCGCGCAGGTGGAAGAGATCGTCAACTTCATCAACGAGCGGGAGACCATCGAGGGTGCGCCCGGCCTGCGGCCCGAGCACCTGCCCGTCTTCGACTGCGCCTTCAAGCCGGTCAACGGCGAGCGCAGCATCCAGTACATGGGCCACGTCCGGATGATGGGCGCCACGCAGCCCTTCCTCTCCGGTGCCATCAGCAAGACCGTGAACATGCCAGAGGCGGCCACGGAAGAGGACATCGAGGATGTCTACCTCCAGGGTTGGAAGCTGGGCCTGAAGGCCATCGCCATCTATCGAGACGGTTCCAAGCGCTCACAGCCGCTGTCCACCGGCAAGAAGAAGGACGACGGTGTCTCTGTTGCGGACGCGAATGCTGCGCAGGCAGCCGCGGCGCCGGCGGTCACGCTCACTGGGGAGCCGAAGCCCTACCGGCGCCGCCTGCCTGATGAGCGGCGGGCGGTCACGCACAAGTTCCAGGTCGCCGGCCACGAGGGATACATCACCGTTGGGCTGTACCCGGATGGGCAGCCCGGCGAGATCTTCCTGAAGATGGCCAAGGAAGGCAGCACGGTCAGCGGCCTGATGGACTCGCTGGCGACCATGACCAGCATCGCGCTCCAGTACGGCGTGCCGCTGCGCGACCTGGTCAACAAGTTCGGCCACGTGCGGTTCGAGCCGGCCGGGTTCACCGGCAATCAGGAGATCCCGATCGCAAAGTCGATCGTGGACTACGTGTTCCGTTGGATGGGCAGCCGGTTCCTCTCCAAGGACGAGCGTGACGCGCTGGGCATCATCTCGTCCGAGGCCAGGTCCATCGCAGATGCGCCCGGGTTCGCTCCCGAGCCCTTCGCCGGCGCTTCGCTCCAGAGCTCTGCTCCGACTGCGTCGGATGCGGCAGACGACTCGCCGACGACGACAACGGCCGTCGCGGAGGAGAAGGCGGCTCCCGCTGACCTTGGTCCGCGGACCAATGACGGTGGGGCGTTCAAGGCCATCGCCATCAATGCGGATCCGAAGCCGATCGGCGGGTCGCTGCCGGTGCTCTCGAATGGGCACGCCAACGGGAACGGCCATGCGAACGGGAATGGCAACGGCGCCAAGTCCGCGGTCGCGGCAATCACCGCGTCCCTGGGTTCGCAGACCCGCGTCAGCTTCAGCGTCAGCGCCGACAGCCCGAGCTGCATGGACTGCGGCAGCATCATGGTCCGCAACGGCAGCTGCTACAAATGCCTCAACTGCGGCTCCACGAGCGGGTGCAGCTGAGCCAACGTCATCGCGTTCACTGTCAGGTGAAGTCAGTAGCGCATGTCACTTAGATTCGTAACTCGAGCTGAGCGGGATCCGCGACCGGACTCTCCAGAGGCTCTCTTTCGGATCCTCCGTCCCCGCGATGAACAACTCAAGCACCTCTGGTCACATCAGGCTGATCTTTTGCGGTCTTACGCGGCTCAAGCCCGCCGCGATGTAGCTCTCGAATTGCCGACAGGTGCCGGCAAGACACTCGTCGGTTGTCTCATTGCCGAGTACCGGAGGCGAACGAACCACGTTCCCGTGGCCTATGTCTGCCCTACCAAGCAACTGGCCGAGCAGGCACACGATCGCGCGGCAAGCTATGGGATACGCGCGGAGCTACTGATTGGAAAGCAGGCCGATTACGATCAAGCGTCCTTCACGCGCTACTCGATGGGCGAGTCCATTGCGATCACGACCTACAGCGGCATCTTCAATAGTAATCCTCGGATTGCCGAAAGCAGAACGCTAGTCCTCGACGACGCGCATGCCGCCGACTCCTACGTTGCGAGGCCGTGGACGCTCTCGATTCGTCGCAACGACTCTGCCTACAGGCCGCTC
>CAZENL010000010.1:4800-46210 GCA_964513505.1 uncultured Anaerolineaceae bacterium | reverse complement strand
ACGAGAACCTGAGCCAGCTCAGCAACGTCACCACGGGGCGCATCTACCAGGCGGTCATCGCCAAGGAGCGCCGCGGCGACTACCTGGGCGGCACCGTGCAGGTCATTCCGCACATCACCAACGAGATCAAGGAACGCATCACCCGCGTGGCGCGCGACGGCAAGGCGGACGTGGTCATCGTGGAGGTCGGCGGGACCGTCGGCGACATCGAGTCGCTGCCGTTCCTGGAAGCCATCCGCCAGATGCGCAAGGACGTGGGGCGCATCAACGTGATGTACGTGCACGTGACCCTGGCGCCGTCCCTGGCCGCGACGGGGGAGCTCAAGACCAAGCCCACCCAGCACTCCGTCAAGGAGCTGCGGGGCATCGGGATTCAGCCGGACGTGATCATCGTCCGCTCTGACCAGGCCGTGACGGACGAGGTCCGCGAGAAGATCTCGCTGTTCACGGATGTGGCCTTCGACGCGGTCATCCCGGCGGAGACGGCGGAGACCATCTACGAGGTGCCGCTCCAGTTCGAGGCGCTCGGTCTGGGCGACCTGGTGGTCCGCGAGCTGGGCCTTGGCGAGCAGGCCAAGCCGGCGGAGCTGACGGCCTGGCGCGCGCTCGTGGAGCGCATCAAGCGACCCAAGCCGGCGCTCGAGATTGCGCTGGTTGGAAAGTACATCGAGCTCCCGGACGCCTACCTCTCGGTCACCGAGGCCCTCCGCCATGCGGGCTGGGCGCAGGAGCGCTCGACGGTCATCCGCTGGGTGGATTCGGAGTCGCTGACCCTGGAGAACTACGCGGAGAAGCTGGCCGGCGTGGCCGGCGTGCTGGTGCCGGGCGGCTTCGGACACCGCGGCATCGAGGGCAAGGTGCTTGCCGCCCGCTATGCGCGCGAGCGCAAGGTCCCCTACCTGGGCCTCTGCCTGGGACTCCAGTGCGGCGTGATCGAGTTCGCCCGCGACGTGGTCGGATCTCCCGATGCCAACTCCACCGAATTCGACCTGTTCACCAACGCCCCCGTGATCGACTTCATGCCCGACCAGCGCAACATGGAGGACAAGGGCGGCACCATGCGCCTCGGCCTCTACCCGGCACGGCTGACGCCGGGCTCCAAGGCCTTCGAGGCGTACGGCGACGAGGTGATCTACGAGCGCCACCGGCATCGCTTCGAGGTTAACAACGAGTACCGCGAGGCACTCGAGCGCTCCGGGATGATGCTCTCGGGCCAATCGCCGGACGGCCGTCTGGTGGAGATCGTGGAGCTGCGGGATCACCCCTGGTACGTGGCGTCGCAATTCCACCCGGAGTTCCGGTCGCGGCCGGACCGGCCGCATCCGCTGTTCACGGGCTTCGTCAAGGCGGCCATCGCGGAGGCGGCCGGCCACGACGAGGCGGTTGCTGCGGCGTCGGCCGTTGCCGTGCCGCCGGCCGTTGCTGCGCCACCGGCCGTGCCGGTTGAGGTCGCGGGCCACGCGGAACCTGCGGCGATCCCCGTCGAGCGGCAGCCGTTGGAGACATCCGCCTGAGGGTGACCGCAGCGGCTATGGACGAGTACGTCCAGCGCCACGCTCCGGGACCGGTCGTCGCGCTCCATCCGTCGGTGGAGCGTGCCCGGACGGCCCTGCGCGCTGCGTTGCCGGCGCTCCACGGCGTCTCTGACTCGGACCTGGAGTTCGCATGGGACTGGGACGGGCTGGAAGCGGACGTCCGCTACGGTTTCTACCGGCTCTACGAGTTGCTGGAGGTTGCCGCCGCGGACGCTGAGCGACAGATCGGCGCAGCCGGCTGGCGAGAGGCGCGTGCGCCGATCGCCGCGGCCACGGCCGCTCGCTGGGACCTGCACGGGGTGTTCGCCGGGTTGCGCGACGCCGACCTGGACGCGGATCCCGGTGGGGGAGAGTGGACGATTCGGCAGACGCTGGGCCACATGCTGGCCTCGCAACGCTCCTATATCTGGGCGACCGCGTGGTGGATCGGACATCGGGACGCGCCGGCGGAGGGCTTTCCGACTCGCGTTCCGGAGGACCAGTACGCATTGATGCCGTCCGAGGAAGAAGAGGCGACCGGTTCGCTGACGGAGATCGGGGCACGCCTCGACGAGCTGATGGACCACGGCGCAGCGCGCATGGCCCTGCTCAACGCCGACGAGCTTGCCGCCCGCGCCCGCTGGTCGGGCCTGCAGCTGACCGCCGGATTCCGGTTGTGGCGCTGGTCATCGCACATCCGCGAGCACACGATCCAGGTGGAGAAGACGCTGGTCATGCTGCGCCGCGATCCGACCGAGGTGGATCGGCTGCTGCGCCTGATCGCCGGCGCCTATGGCCGGCTGGAGGCGAAGGTGTTCGGCGTCGACCCGGAGGCGGTGGAGGAGCCGAAAGCCGGAGGCAGCTCCGCGGCGGCGATCCTGGACGGGTTCGCGGTCGTGATGGATCGCTACCGGGCATCAATCCCGGCAGCGGCCAGGGCAAAGCTGCCGGCGCCCGAGGAATAGATTCGCGTCGCCGGGGCGAAGGCACCGCTCCGCCCGATCCACGAGGTTGGCGCCGAGCTGACCGGTTGACTGAAGGGCCGCCAGGGAGCGTGCTCGCTGGTTGCATCACGGCACCGCACCCGTCACCGCTCGCGCAGCACTCCCGGCGTAGACTGCGGCCAAAGCCCAGTTGCCACGAACCCCCGCGGAGGCCCCGACCATGAAGCTCTTCCTTGACACCGCCGAAATCGAGGAGATCCGTACCGCCGTGCGGTGGGGCGTCATCGACGGAGTCACCACCAACCCATCGCTCTACGCCAAGGTCGGGGGCTCGTACGAGGAGATCCTCCAGGAGATCTGTCGCATCACGCCCGGGCCGGTCAGCGCCGAGGTGGTGGCGGACGACGTGGAAGGGATGCTCCGCGAAGGCCGCGCGTTCGCCAAGCTCGCGCCGAACATCGTGGTCAAGGTCGCCATGAGCGAGAGCGGCCTGGAGGCCATTTCGCGCTTCGCGGACGAGGGCATCAAGACCAACTGCACGCTCATCTTCACCCCCAACCAGGGATTGCTTGCGGCCAAGGCCGGCGCCAGCCTGCTGTCGCTGTTCGTCGGCCGCCTGGACGACATCAACCAGGACGGTATGGAAGGTATTCGTGAGCTGGTCAGCATCGTCGAGACGCACGACCTGGACACGGAGGTGCTGGCCGCGAGCATCCGCCATCCACTCCACATCACGGAGGCGGCCATGGCCGGCTGCCACGTGGCCACGCTGCCCTTCAAGGTCCTTCAGCAGATGGTCCACCATCCGCTGACCGACAAGGGCATCGCCACTTTCAAGCAGGATTGGGAAAAGGCGCACGGGGCATCCGCGGAGACGATGCCCGCCAAGTAGGCCACAGGGCGGCACGAGCCCCGGGGACCAACACTCAGGAAGGTGCTTGGAGAGGGTCCCGGGGCTGGCACAATCGGCACCTCAGCATCGGGCGGATGCGCTGAACTGACACGATCGGGCGGGTGAGGCGTCGCGCGGCGGCGCTGCACGCAGGGGTGGCACCGCGGCGGCGCGGATGGAAGAGGAGAGGGCTGTGTCGGTGTTGCGATTCGGTCACGTCGGACGACGCACTGCGCCACTGCTGGCCGTGCTCCTTGCGCTGCTGCCGGTCACGCGAGGTGTGGCTGCGGCGGACCCGATCACGCTGCGCATCGGCGTGACGCAGGCCGCGTCCGAGACCGGCCTCAATCCGTTCCTCGCCCTCCTCGGCCAGGACTGGCTGATGATGGCCGACGTCTACGACCTGCTGACCGAGTTCGGCCCCAACCTGGAGCCGGAGCCGGGGCTCGCGACCAGCTGGGACACCTCTCCGGACGGCTTGACCTGGACGTACCACATCCGCCAGGGCGTGACGTGGCAGGACGGGCAGCCGCTGACCGCCGATGACGTGGCGTTCACCTTCAACTACATCCGCGAAAGCGAGGACCCCAACTACAAGGGTCCCCAGGCGCCGGATGGCAACGACCTCTCCGGCGCGGAGGACAAGGGCCAGCCGCCCAAGCCGGATGGCGCCGCGGACAACCCGCTCTCGCTGTTCGACAACTACCTGGACCTCTCGGCCGGCTTCGAGAACACCCGGATCACCTCCATCGAGGCCACCGATCCGAGCACCGTGGTCATCAAGACCACCTCGCCCCTGGTAGTGCTCAACCAGATGTACATCCCCATCGTGCCCAAGCACATCTGGGAGAAGGTCACCTACGCCGACGCGCAGAACTTCCTCAACAAGAACCCCATCGGCTCGGGGCCCTACCAGATGGTCGACTTCCAGCCCGACCAGGTCATGCGCCTGACCGCCAACAAGAATTACTGGGGCGGCGCGCCCAAGATCGACCAGATCATCTACCAGTACTTCGACAACGACCAGGCCGCCGTCCAGGCCCTCAAGAGCGGCTCGATCGACATGCTCAACACGGTGCCCACGACGCTTGCAAGCACGCTCAAGGGCGATCCCAACATCACCGTCAACCAGGCCGCCAGCTCCGATTTCACCGAGCTTGGCTTCAACAGCTGGGATCCCACGCCAAAGCGTTTCAAGGCGGAGGGTTGTGGAGACTGCACCAAGGGACCCACGACAGGCTCCATGGGGAACCCATGGCTGACCAAGCCGGAGGTTCGCGCCGCGCTGTCCCAGCTCGTCGACAAGCCCGCGCTGGTCGACCGCGCCCTGAGCGGCTACGGCCAGCCCGGCGAATCGCTGGTCGGCCCGTTCAATCCGAACTACAACTATCAGCCACCGGCCGACGATCCGGCCACGTACCCCGGTGACCACAACGCGGCCAACGCCCGCTTCCAGGCCGTGATGACCGGGCTGGGCTTCTCCGACACGGATGGCGACGGCATCCTCAACGTCCCCGACACCAGCGACGCGCAGGCCTTCGATCCCAACGGCGCGGGCAAGAACTGGAGCCTGCGGCTCTTCATCCGCGATGACCGGTCCGAGGACAAGATCGCTGGCGGACTGATCCAGACCTGGTTCCAGGACGCCGGGGTGAACGTGGACCTCCAGCAGGTCAAGGAGAGTCCGTTCCTGGGGGACGCCACCTTCCCATCCTCGACCAATGCGGATTCGGACATGTACCTGTGGGGCTGGGGTCCTGACCCGGATCCCGACTTCATCCTCAGCGTCTTCGCGTGCAGCCAGATCAACAACTGGCAGGACGCCAACTACTGCGATCCGGCCTACGACAAGCTGTACAGCCAGTCGCAGACCGCCATCGACCTGCCGACCAGGCAGCAGATCGTCCACGACCTCCAGGCCAAGCTGTACACGGACGCGCCGTACGACGTGCTCTGGTACAGCGACACGCTGGAGGCGTATCGCTCTGACCGATTCACGGGCCTCGTCCAGCTCCCGGTGGGCCAGGGCGCCGTCTGGGGCGCGTGGGGCTACGGCCCGTACGGCAGCCGCCTGACCGTCGAGACACTCGATCAGGCCGCCGCGGAGGCCTCTCCGACCCCTGCGCCACAGACACCTGCCCCGCAGACGCCCGCCGCACCCAGCCAGGGCGTGCCAACCCCGCCCGCGTCCTCGGGCGGTGGAGGCGTCGCAACCGCCGCGCCGACCGCGGCCCCGGTGCCAACGCCGGCGAATACGCAGCTGGCGATCGTGGCCACGCCGGCACCTACGGCCGCGCCCCAGAACCCGGCGCCGCCACCGGCGTCGGGCAGCGACTCGACGCCACTCATCGTGGGCGGCATCGTGGTGGTGGTGTTGGTCGGGCTGGCCTTGCTGTACTGGCGGCGCCGTGCCGCCCGGGACGCCGAGTAGCCGCCGCCAGACCCAGCACATCTGACCCGGCTGCGCCATGAGGTCACGGCTGTGAGGGCGGCCGCGGCATGAGCCGGCGGGTATTGCTGCGCCGTGTCCTCGACGCGCTCATCACCATCGCGTTCATCACGCTGATCAACTTCGTGCTGTTCCGGATGATCCCCGGCGATCCCGCACGCTCGCTGCTGCCTCGCAACGTCAGCACCGCGCAGCGCGACGCGTTGCGAGCCCGGCTGGGCCTGGACGAACCCCTGCTGCCGGCGATCATCCGCCAGCCGAACGGCAGCCTGAAGCTGGACCTGAGCACGCTGCCCGGCAGCCTCACCAACAACCAGCTGGTGGTCTATTTCCAGAACCTGCTCCAGTGGCCGCCGGACCTCGGGGACTCGTTCTCCCAGCGCTCGCCGGTCCTGGACGTGATCGCCGAGCGTTTCTGGCCGACGGTGCTCCTGGTCGGCGTGGCCGAGGGCCTGGCCCTGATCCTGGGATTACTGATCGGGATCTGGGCGGGTTGGCGCCGTGGCGGCGTCTTCGACACGGTCGCCACCAACGTGTCTTTGATCCTGTACGGCGTGCCGCTGTTCTGGCTCGGCATGCTCCTGTTCTTCTTCCTGGCCACGCCCAACGGCATCCAGCTCCTGCCGGGCCAGCAGATGACCACAGTCGGTGCCGTCTACCACGGTGCCATCGACGAGGCGCTCGACATCGGCGCGCACCTGGTGCTGCCCGCGCTGACACTCGCGCTGGGCCTCATCGCGGAGTACGCGCTGATCATGCGTTCGTCGCTGATCGAGGTCCTCTCCGAGGACTACGTCACCACGGCGCGGGCCAAAGGCCTGCCGGAGGGCCGCGTGCTGCGCCGCCACGTGCTGCCCAACGCCTGGCTGCCGACGGTCTCGCTGGTGGCGCTCTCGTTCGGCTACGTGCTTGGCGGCGCCATCGGCGTCGAGGAGATCTTCGCCTGGCCGGGGCTGGGCCGCCTGACCATCGAGGCCGTCAACCAGAAGGACTTCCCGGTGCTCCAGGGCCTCTTCCTGCTGATCACCATCAGCGTGGTGGTCGCCAACCTGATCGCCGAGCTGATCTACGGCGTCCTCGATCCGCGGGTCCGCGCGTGAAGCGGCTGCGACGCATCGGCGGCAGCTTCCGGCGCGGCTGGCGCCTGTTCCGGCGCAGCCGGCAGGGCGTGGTCGGGGCGGCGATCCTGGCCGTCTTCATCGCGCTGGCCGTGTTCGGGCCGTTCCTGGTCGGCGCCATCGACCGTGCCGGGACGTACCAGCAGCTCCAGCTCCCATCGGCCAGCCACCTCTTCGGCACGGACCGCTCGGGGCGCGACGTGTTCACCACGTTCGTGCACGGCGCCCAGATCAGCATCCTGGTCGGCGTCGTGGCCAGCGTCCTCTCGATGGTCATCGGCAGCGCGGTCGGCATCGTGGCCGGGTTCCTGGGCGGGCGCACGGACGGGACGCTGATGCGCATCACCGACTTCTTCTACGTCCTGCCCACGCTGGTTCTGGCCGTGGTGCTGACGGCGATCCTCGGCCCCAGCCTGGTCAACGTGATCATCGTGATCGCCATCACGTCGTGGCCGGGCACGGCCCGCATCATCCGCGCCCAGACGCTGTCGATCCGGGAGCGCTCGTTCGTGGCGCGGGCCCGGGCATACGGCGCCAGCAACCTCCAGATCATGGTCCGGCACGTTCTGCCCAACGTGTTCACGCTGATCCTGGCCAACACCACGCTCACCGTCGGCTCGGCCATCTTCCTGGAGACGACGCTCTCGTTCCTGGGTGTCGGCGTGCAGGACACGTTCAGCTGGGGCCGCATGCTGGAGGAGTCGTTCGACGCCGGCGCGCTCACGCTGGGCCTGTGGGCCTGGTTCGTGCCGCCAGGCCTGGCGGTGGTGCTGGTGATCGTCGGCTTCACGCTCATCGGCCAGGCCTTCGACGAGATCCTGGACCCACGGCTGCGACGCCGCGAAGAGTCCACGGACGACGACGCGCCCATCCAGCGCGGCGCCGAGCTGATCCCCGTCACCCTGGAGCAGCGCTGATGGCCCTGCTGGAAGTCCGCGACCTGCGCGTGGAGTTCGCCGTCCAGGGCACCAGCGTCAAGGCCGTCGACGGCGTCAGCTTCGACCTGGAGCCCGGCGAAGCGCTCGGGTTGGTGGGCGAGTCGGGCTGCGGCAAGACCACCACCGCGCTCTCGATCATGGGCCTGCTGCCACGCAACGGACGCATCAGCGGCGGCTCCATCCGGCTCAACGGCGAGGACCTGACGGCCATGACGCCACGGCAGCTGCGCGCGCACCGCTGGCTCGACATGAGCATCATCTTCCAGGGCGCCATGAACGCCCTCAACCCGGTCCAGCGCGTGGGCGACCAGGTGCGCGAGCCGATCCTGCTGCACGAGCCCAAGGTCAGTTACAAGGAAGCCAACCGGCGCGTCAGCCATCTCTTCGAGCTGGTGGGCATCGAGCCCGAGCGCAAGAAGCGCTACCCGCACGAGTTCTCCGGCGGCATGCGCCAGCGCGTGATGATCGCCATGGCCCTGGCCAACAACCCCAAGCTGGTCATCGGCGACGAGCCGACCACGGCGCTGGACGTGATGGTCCAGGCGCAGATCCTGGAGCTGCTGGAACGGCTCCGCGCGGAGCTCGGGCTGGCCATGATCCTGATCACGCACGACCTCTCCGTGGTGGCGGAGACCTGCTCGCGGGCGCTGGTCATGTACGCGGGCCAGCTGGCGGAGACCGGCACGACGGTTGACCTGCACGACCGCCCGCTCCATCCCTACACCACGCGCCTGATCGGGTCCGTGCCGGACATCAACGGCAAGCGCGATCTGGGCGCCGGGATTCCCGGCCGGCCGCCGGACCTGGTCTCGCCGCCGCCCGGCTGCCGCTTCAACCCGCGCTGTGACCACGCCATGGCGGTCTGTGCCGAGCGCTATCCACAACCGCGCTCCTTCGGGCTGTTGCACCAGGTGGCCTGCCACGCCGTGGACGATTCCGGCCGGCTGCGCCCGCCCAGCGAGCTGCCGCTGCTGCCTTCCGCGCAGGCCGCCTTGGACGCTGAACGTCGAGCAGCCACGATTGCCACGGGGATCGTCACGGAGATGGCCGGCGCGCCGCAGCCGGGGGACGTGCCGTGACGACCTCGGGCGTGCCGGCGACCGGGGCCGCAATCGGGGCTGCAATCGCGCCCGCAACCGGGGCCGCAACTCCAGACACCTCCGGCATCGAGCTCCGCGACATCCACGTGGAATTCCCCATCCGCCGCAGCCTCGGCGAATCGATGCGCGGTGTCGCGCGCCGCAGCGTCCGTGCCGTGGATGGGGTGAACCTGCGCGTCGGACGTGGCGAGGTGGTCGCGCTGGTCGGCGAGTCCGGCAGCGGCAAGACCACGCTGGCGCGCGCCCTGGTGCGGCTGCTTCCCATCAGCCGCGGCAAGGTGCTGCTGGACGGCGCAGACGTCACGGACCTGAGCGGTGCGCGGCTGCGCGAGTACCGCCGCAAGGTCCAGATCGTCTTCCAGGACCCCTACGAGAGCCTGGACCCACGCCAGACCGTGCTGGACATCTGCGGCGAGCCGCTGGACGTCCATGGCCTGGCGCGCGAAGGTGACCGGGAGGCGCGCGTGGAGCAGGCGCTGGAGGAAGCCGGCCTCCATCCCGCGAAGCGGTTCCTGCGGCGCTACCCGCACGAGTTGTCGGGCGGCCAGCGCCAGCGGGTGGCGATCGCCGCGGCCATGGTGCTGGAGCCGGAGATCGTGGTCGCGGACGAGCCCGTCTCCATGCTGGACGTCTCGCTGCGGGTCGGAATCCTGCGCATCCTGCTGGAGCTGCGGCGCACGCGGAACGTGGGCTACCTCTTCATCACCCACGACTTGTCCCTGGCGTGGCTGATCGCCGACCGGATCGCGGTGATGTACCTGGGCCGCATCGTGGAGGAAGGTCCCGCCGAGGAGATCATCCGCGATCCCCGACATCCGTACACGCGGGCGCTGCTGTCCGTGCTGCCCTCGCCGGACCCGTCACGCCGGCCCCAGCGCCGCATCCTGGCGGGCGAGGCGCCGGATCCATCGCGCATGCACGCCGGTTGCCGCTTCTACCCGCGCTGCCCGCTCCAGTCGGAACGCGGCCGGACGGAGGAGCCGACCTTGTTCGAGGTCACACCGGGCCACCGCTCGGCGTGCTGGCTGGTGGAGCACGGGGAGGCGCTGCCGCCACTGCCGGAGATAGTGCCTGCGGGCGCATCCGCCAAGGTGGAGGAGGCGCGCTAACCAAGGTCCCCGGGCACCCACCGACGGTTTCTGGGCTATTGCCACTCCCCGTAGCGCAACGCAGAAACCGGACGCGACTTGCTGCGCTTACGCCAGCCTTGCTGGCGTAAGCAGGTGGCGCACAGCATCCAGAGCCCGTCTGCACGCTCGGCCCAGCAGGCCAGAACGTGTCATTCGCAGGTTGGCGCTGCGTTGCGCCACTGGCGCTGGCATTCGCCGAGGAGGCGCCGAAAGCCGGACGGCTTCACTCAAGGTGGCGCTGGAACCACGCCAGCATCCGCGCGTGCCGATCCTTGCGACGATCCGGCCGGCCGGTCACCGCGTAGATGTGCGACGACTCCGGGTAGAGCACGTATTCCACCGTCCGGCCCAGGGCGCGCAGCACCAGGAAGAGCTGCTCGTTGTCCTGTGGCGGACAGCGCAGGTCCGCCTCCGCCTGGAGCATCAGCAGCGGCGTCCGGATCCGCGACGCAAGCCGCAGGGGAGATTGCCGCCAGAGCGCAGCGAATCCCTCGTCGTCAAACGGCTCGCCAAGGTGCGAGCGGCGGTTGTAGTCGGGGCCGCTGTCGGAGTTGGCCCAGGCGCCGATCTGGTTGGAGACGCCGTTCTCGCTCACCGCCGCCGCGAAACGCTCCGGATGCGCGCCGACCATCCAGTTGACCAGGAACCCGCCGTAGGAGAGGCCCAGGATCCCGACGCGCGCGGGGTCGGCGACGCCGGCCGCGACCAGGTGGTCCACCACGGCGATCACGTCCGCGGCGTCCACGTCGCCCCAATGTCCCAGGTGTTGCCGGATCCAGTCGCGCCCGTAGCTGGTCGAGCCGCGGACGTTGGGCAGCGCGACCGTGAAGCCGGCCGAGGTCAGGATCTGCACCTCCAGCCATGGCGCGGGTGACCAGGCGCCCAGGGGGCCTCCATGAACGTCGACCACGAGTGGACCGGGCACCGATTTCCCAGCGGGCGCCGATTCACCAGCGGGCACCGATTCCCCACGGTCGGTCGAACGCTCGGGCGGGCGCGCGAGCCACGTCTCGATCGGCCCCCAAGGCCCGGGAACGGAGAGCAGTTCCATGCGGGGCAGCTGCAGCCCGTGCTGCCACTCGCTGCCCATCGTCGATACCGTGCGGTAGCCACCGTCGGCCGCCGGCTCCATGACCTCCATCGCGCGGCTCCCGAGCGCGCCGAGGACGGCCACGCGCCCGTTGCGCGCCACGGCCAACTGCCAGCAGGCGGCGTCACCCTCGGCGAGTGGCTGCGGCTCCCCGCGCGGGCCACCGGTTGCGGCATCCACCGGGAACCGCCACGGATCACATCGACCGCGGCGCGTGACCAGCGCAATGAGCTCCGGTCCCGAGTCCGTGTCGCGCCAGATCGCGCCAGCCGTGGCGCTGGAATGCCAGCCGTTGAGGTCGCTGTCCTGCCACGCGCCGATGGGCAGGTCCAGGGCCGGCGCGATCGGCACGGCCGCCGTGGAGCCGTCCGCCCGCGCAACGAACACGGACGGTGCCGCGTCGTCCGGGGCCCCTTCCTCGTCGACGCCGACCACGGCCAGCCAGCGGCCATCGGGTGAGGGGACCGGGATCTCGGCCACGCCGCGCAGGCGGAGGACCTCCGCAGGTTCGCGCGGCGGCTCGCCGGCATGTGGCACCGCCACGCGCCAGATCCCCGGCCGCGGATACAGGTCGGCCAGCGGGTGCCGCGCGGCGGCAAACACCAGTGACCGCCCATCCGCATCCCAGGCCGGGTTGCCGACGTCGAAGTCGCCCTCGGTCAGCCGCACGGCCTCCGCTCCCTCCGCCAGGTCGATCACCGACAGGTGCGTCCGGTAGTCCAGGTGCCCGACCTCGTTCCAGCGCCACCCGCCGACCGTGATGCGCCGCGCAGTCGGCTCCTTGCCATCGCCCTGCTCGCCCACCAGGAACCGTGCCGGGCCGTGCCAGCCCCAGAACGCGACACGCGACCCGTCCGGGGACCAGGCCAACCCGGAGACGTCATGTTCCTCGCGCGTCAGCTGCCGCGCCTCTCCCGTCGTACCGCTCTCGAGCGGCAGCACGTGAACCTGCGTGCGCGGCTCCCCGGTCGTGGCGCCGCGGCTTTGGGCCGGGATCTTGCGGAGGAACGCCAGCCAGCGTCCGTCCGGAGACACCCGTGGCTCCGTGTCGGATGGGCCGGAGGTCAAGCGCCGCGGCCCTGCGCCATCCATGGGGATCGCCCAGATCTCCGTGTGGTACGCAAGGCCGGCGGTGGAGCGGCGCACCACGTAGGCCGTGTGCCCGTCCGGTGAGAGATCCAGCTCATCGAGGAAGACCGCGCGATCGACCACGTCCGGCGTGACGGGGATGCCCTCCTGCATCGACGGAGAGTAGGCGAAACCGGGTCGCGCCAAGTGCCCGATACCCCGGACCATCGACGGATGGCCGGGTGCGTTGCCGCGATGCACCATCGGCTTGGGCCCGTCCTGTGCGTGAACGGTCTCCCGTGCCATGCCAGTTCGTCGAGCACCCCACCGTCACGTGACCGTAGCCGCCAAACCGCCGATCCTGACAACGCCGATCAGCGAGGCCACGTCCCGATCTCACGCGTTCGTGCGCGTGGTGGCAGGCGCCACGGCGATCAACGCGGCCCTTGTCGTCCTCATCTGGTTTGCACACCTGGACGGCGTGATGCGCGTCCTGCCGGTCACCGTCGTCACCAAAGCCAACGGCGCGATCGCCCTGCTGCTGATCGCAACCGCCCTCCTGCTGCAGCGTGGATGGCGGTCCGCGGGGCCGCGTCGAACGGCCGCGCGACTGCTGGCACTCGCCTGCCTGCTGATCGCCGCCGCGACCACCGCGGAGTGGCTGACGGGCATGGACCTCGGCATCGACCAGGCCCTTGTTCGCGACTGGAACGTCGACAGCGTGTTTCCGGGGCGCCCGACGCTGATCGGGTCCGGGGCCCTCATCCTCCTGGCCATCGCGGTCCTCGCGGGCACGTTCTCCAAGCGCTTCCAACGGGTCCGCGAGACAAGCGCCCTCGTGGTGGTGGCCCTCGGAATGATCTCGATCAGCGGGCAGGTGACCGGCGTCGCAGGCTTCGCCAGCGGCAACGCGCTGGCACCGGCATCGGCGTTGACGGCCGTCGGCGTCGTGTTCTGCGGCGTGGCCGTGCTCGTTGTCGGCAACTCGGGGACCTTCGCCGCGCTGGTCCGAAAAGGGCCGGCGGGATCCCTCGCTCGCGGTCTGACGCTGGCCAGCATCACGGCGCCGCTGGCCCTGGGCGCCGTCGCGGTGGCGGCCGAGCGTGCCGGCATCGTGGTGGCCAATACTGCGACCGCGTTCGTGGTCTCGGGCACGATCCTGCTCGGCGCGTGCATGGCCATGGTCGCCGCTCGTGCCACGGGCGGCCAGCTGGAAGAGATTGCGGCAGCCGCGAATGCCCTCAGGGTGAGCGAGCAGCGTCAGCGGCTCCTGATCGAGAACCTCCCGCAGGCGATCATCTTCAAGGACATGGACGGGGTCGTGGTTTCGGCCAACCAGTCGGTTCGGTCACAACTCGGAATCGAGCCGGAGGCTCTCGTCGGCAGGCGCCTCGATGAGATCGCCTCACCGGCACTCGCGAAGGCATACGCCGACCACAAACGCGTCGTGCTGGAGACGCACGAGCCGCTGATCCTGGTCGACGAACTGGACCTGCCTGCGGGGCAGCGCGCAGTCGAAGTCCGCAATATCCCTGCCCTCGACGACGCCGGCCAGGTCGTCGGGTTGCTGCTCATGATCGCGGACGTCACAGCCCAACGGGATCGTGAACGGACGGTGCGGCGCCTGGCGGCCATCGTGGACTCCGCGGACGACGCGATCACCAGCGCCGACACCAAGGGCGTGCTCACCAGCTGGAACGCAGGCGCCGAGCGGATGTTCGGCTGGACCGCCTCGGAGGCCATTGGGGGCACTCGCGCGCTGATCGTTCCGCCCGAGTTTCTCGGAGAAGCCGCGGCCCTCTCGGATGCTGTCATCGCCGGGAGCCCGGTGACGCATGCGGAAGCAGTACGAGTGACTCGCGACGGCACTCGGATCGACCTGTCGCTGACAGCGTCGGCGGTCCTGGACGACGCCGGTGCTGTCGTCGGCTACTCGATGATCGCCCGCAACATCGGCCCGCAGAAACGGGCCCAGGCCGCGCTCGAGCGCACTCGTCAGGAACTCGAGCGCAGCAACCGCGAACTCCAGGACTTTGCTTCCGTGGCGTCCCACGACCTCCAGGAGCCGCTGCGCAAGATCCGAGCCTTCGGCGATCGGCTCCAGCGCCGCGTCGGTGACAGCCTGGACGCGGACAGCCGCGACGATATCGTGCGCATCCAGGGCGCAGCTGCCCGGATGCAGCTGCTCATCGAGGACCTGCTTTCGTTTGCCCGGGTGACCAGCCGCGCTCAGCCATTCATCCCGGTGGACCTTGCGCGGACCCTGGCAAGCGTGCTCGAGAACCTCGAGAGCAGCGTCGAGGAGAACGGCGGCCAGGTGCTCAGCGGGGCCCTGCCGACGCTCGACGCCGATGCGTCCCAGATGCGCCAGCTGTTCCAGAACCTGGTCGGGAATGGCCTCAAGTTCCATCCTCCCGACCGCGCGCCGATCGTCACGCTGACCGCCACGGCCACGCAGCTGCCGGCGTCGGACGGCACGTCGCAGGACGGCTGGCAGATCGATGTCGCGGACAACGGCATCGGTTTCGAGGCGCGCTTCGCGGAGCGCATCTTTGCGCCGTTCGAGCGGCTCCACGGCCGCACCGAGTTCCCTGGCACGGGCATCGGCCTGGCGATCTGCCGGAAGATCGCGCTGCGCCACGGCGGCACGATCACGGTCGACAGCACGCCCGGCAGCGGCACGACCTTCCACGTGCTCCTGCCGGCCAGGCACGTGCCGGTTCCCGTCCCCGATCTGCCGGTCATGGTCCCCATGCCCGCGCTCGCAAAGGTTGCTGCATGAAGCCGATCCCGCACCTCACGTTGCTCTGCGCGGAGGACGACCCAGACGACCGCCTGCTCGTTCAGGACGCCCTCGACGAGTCCCACCTGGGCAGTGACCTGCGTTTCGTGTGCGACGGCGAGGAACTCATGGAGTACCTGCTCCACGAAGGAGCCTATGCCGACCCGGCCGTTTCGCCGCGGCCTCAGTTGCTGCTGCTGGACCTCAACATGCCGCGCATGGATGGCCGCGAGGCCATTGCCCGGATCCGCTCGGAACCGGCGCTGCGCACCCTGCCCGTGGTCGTTCTGACCACCTCCGATGCCCGCGAGGACGTCGAGAACGCCTATGCGTTGGGGGCCAACTCCTACATCGTCAAACCGGTGTCCTTCGATGGGCTCGTTCGCCTGCTGGCCGAGCTCGGGCGCTACTGGCTGGAAGTCGTCCAGCTGCCGCCGGCACCACTGCAATGAGAGGTGCACCCATGTTCGGTCGAATGCACAAGCGTGAGGCGGCCGCGCCACTGCCGCCCGGCACTCCGCGCATCCTGCTCGTTGACGACGACGAGGACGAGATCGCGCTGGTGCGGGACACGCTCTCACGCGCCGGTGTGACCTATCAGGTGGACTGGGCCTCCACCTACGAACAGGGGCTGGACCAACTCCAGGACCACTATGAGGTGGGCCTGGTCGACTACCGGCTCGGCAGCTGGAGCGGCCTGGACTTCCTGCGTGAGGCGCGCGACCGTGGCAACCGCGTGCCCTTGATCATGCTGACGGGCGAGCGAGATCTCGCCATTGACCAGGCTGCCACGGGCCTCGGCGCCGTTGACTTCCTCCAGAAGGGCAAGACCAGCAGCGAGGAGTTCGAGCGCGCCGTGCGGTTCGCCGCTGCCACCGGCCGCGCGCTGGAAACAGCCCGCCTCACGGAGGTGCGCATGGGCGCGATCGAAGAGATCGGCCGGGTGCTCGCCAATGACGGTGTCTCGACCGAGTCGATCGACGCAATCGTTGGCGTCTTGGCCGACCGGTTCGGACGCCCGTATCTCTCCCTGTACATGGCAGAAGGGGACCAGTTCCGGCTGATCGCCCAGCGAGGCCACGGGACCCCGTTCTCGGCCATCGGGCGTGGCGGACAGCTCACCACGGCGCTGCGCATGCGCAAGCCGTGGGTCGTGCCGAACCAGTCGGCGGACCCGGAAGCGCGGACCGCGGACGACCCGCCGATGGAGCTCTGCCTCCCGCTGCTCGACGATGCCGCGACGCTCGGCCTGCTGTTCGTCGGGTATTCGGAAGACGCCCCGATCGGGGAGCCGGAGGTTGCCTCGCTGCTATCCGTCGCGACTCGCATCGCCGACGCAGTGCTCCTGGCCAACGAACAGCGCGACATCTCCGGCCGGTCCGTGCGCATGCGCAGGATCGGCGGCTTCCTGGCCCAGCTGGCAACCACGACGTCGCGCGCACAGCTGGAGGCCCAACTGGCGCCGGCGGCGGCCGAGGTCGTGGACGTCACGAGCGTGATGATCGGCGTCGCGACCGACGCGGACCACCTGAGGGTGGTCTCAAGCCACGGCGTTGGCGCGCCCGCCGTGGGCGAGATCGTCGAGCGTGACTCGATCACCCGCCGGGCGCTCCGGGAGAGCCGCCCGGCATCCGTGGCCGAGCCGCCGACGCAACGCCTGGACGGCCGCACGAGCGGGCCGGGCCGTTGGTCCGCCGCCCTGCCCCTGGTCCGCGGCGGCCAGACGTTCGGCGTGGTGCAGTTCGCCCGGCCGGAACGCCCCTTCGACGTGTACGAACGCGAAACGGTCACGTTCTACGCTGCCCTGGTCGCACTGCTGCTGTCGAATTCTGCGTCAGAGGCTTGACCGCGAACGGCCGAGTGCTATCATCCATGGCAGCCCCTCGACCTTCCCACACCGCCGCTGCTTTGGCCGGCCGTGTCGGGGTTTCTCCGCCAGATAGCCGGACGCGCCTGTCCGTTGGCATGTCGAGGAACCTGTCGGATTCGTCAATCCGGCACCTGTCCACTGCTCATCAACCGTGAGCCAGCCCTTTCGAGGAAACCCCACCGTACCCATGAATATCAACGAACTCAAGAACAAGAACATCAAGGAACTCGTCCAGATCGGTTCCGACTACGAAGTCGTGAACGCCAGGGACATGGGCAAGGACGCCCTGGTCGAGCGGATCCTGCAGCGCCAGGTGGAACGTGGCGGCCAGCAGTACGCCACCGGCATCCTGGACATCGTGGACGACGGGTTCGGCTTCATGCGCGTGCGGGGGCTCATGCCCAGCCCGGATGACATCTACGTCAGCTCCAGCCAGGTGCGCCGCTTCGGCCTGCGGCCCGGAGATCGCGTGGGCGGCGTCACGCGCGTGCCCAAGGACGGCGAGAAGTACTGGGGCCTGCTGCGCGTCGAATCGGTCAATGGGGTGGACCCGGAGACGGCCAAGCGCCGCCCGCATTTCGACACGCTCACGCCCATCCACCCGATCGAACTGATCAACCTGGAGACGGACTCCAAGAACCTCTCCCAGCGCCTGGTCAACCTGGTCAATCCCATCGGCAAGGGCCAGCGCGCGCTGGTGGTCAGCCCGCCCAAGGCCGGCAAGACCATGCTGCTCAAGAACATCGCCAACGGCATCTCGGAGAACTACCCGGACATCCTGCTGATGGTCGCGCTCATCGGTGAGCGGCCGGAGGAAGTCACGGACATGCGCCGCTCCGTGAAGGGAGAGGTCATCTCCTCCACCTTCGACGAGCCGACCGAGAACCACACCCACGTGGCGGAGATGGCGCTGGAGATCGCCAAGCGCCAGGTGGAGACCGGCCGGGACGTGGTCGTCCTGCTCGACTCGATCACGCGTTTGGCACGTGCCTACAACCTGGCCCTGCCGCCGTCCGGCCGCACCCTGACCGGTGGCATGGACCCGATCGCGCTCTACCCGCCCAAGCGCTTCTTCGGCGCCGCGCGGAAGATCGAGGAGGGTGGCTCGCTCACCATCATCGGCACCTGCCTGGTGGACACGGGGTCCCGCATGGACGACGTGATCTACGAGGAGTTCAAGGGCACCGGCAACAGCGAGCTGATCCTGGACCGCAAGCTGGCGGAGAAGCGCATCTTCCCGGCCATCGACGTGCAGCGCTCCGGCACCCGCCGAGAGGAGCTCCTCCTGGAGGAGGGCACGCTCAAGATGGTCTGGACCATGCGCCGCATGCTGTCTGCAGTCGGCACCAACGAGGGCATCGAGCTGCTGCTCAACCGCCTGGCCAAGAGCGACAACAACGCCCAGTTCCTGGCCACGCTCACCAAGAACGCCGCAGCGGAGAGCTGACCTAGCCGGTCGCCCGAATGTTCCTCGACCAGGTCACGCTCACCGTCACGGCAGGCCGTGGCGGAGACGGCGCATCCAGCTTCCGGCATGAGGCGCACGTCCCCCAGGGCGGGCCCGACGGGGGTGACGGCGGCCGTGGCGGCAACGTCTCGTTCGTCGTCGATGTTGGCCAGACCACGCTCGGCGACTACCGCTTCAAGCACCACTTTCGCGCCGGCGAGGGCGGCCGCGGCGAGGGCTCGCGCAAGCACGGCAAGAACGGCAAGGACCTGGTCCTGCCCATTCCTCCGGGCACCCTGATCTTCGACATCGCCAGCGGGGACCTGCTGGCGGACCTGGTCGTGCCGGGACAGGTCTTCACGGTGGCCACGGGCGGCCGTGGCGGCAGCGGCAACACGCACTTCAAGACCAGCACGCACCAGGCACCCACGCACGCCACCAAGGGCCTGCCTGGTGACGAACTCAAGCTGAGGCTGGACCTTCGCCTGATCGCGGACGTCGGCCTGGTGGGGCTGCCGAACGCGGGCAAATCCACGCTGCTAGCCGCGGTGACCGCGGCTACCCCCAAGGTGGCGGACTATCCGTTCACCACGCTGGAGCCGAACCTGGGCGTGCTGGACCTGGAGGCGCGCGATTCGGACGACCACCGCCGGCCGACCATCGCGGACCTGCCCGGACTGATCGAGGGCGCCAGTACCGGTGCCGGTCTCGGGGATGCATTTCTGCGCCACGTGGAGCGGACGCGCGTGCTGGTGCACATCGTGGACCTGGCCGCGGCCAACCCGGAGCGCGATTTCCAGGTCATCCGCGAGGAGCTGGAGGCCCGCGACCCGCAATTGCTGGAGAAGACCACCCTCGTAGTGGCCAACAAGCTGGACATCGAGGGAGCGGCCAGGAACCTCAAGGCCTTCGAAAAGGCACGCCGCAAGGAAGGCCTGGAAGTCGTCGGCATCTCCGCGCGAGAGAAGGATGGCATCGAACAGTTGCTCGAGAGCCTTGCCCGGCTGCTCCCCAGCGCGGAAGAGCTGGCTGCGCCGGGTGAGGCGACCGGCGTGGTCATCCATCGTTTCGAGGCACGTGGCTCGGCCTTTGCCGTGGAACGTGACCCGGACGGCACCTATCTTGTCCACGGCCACAACATCGAGCGGCTGGCGGCGCAGACCGACTTCGAGAATCAGGAATCGGCGCAGCGCTTCCAGCGCACGCTGGCGCGCATGGGCATCGAGCGGGAGCTGCAGAAACAGGGCGTGGAACAGGGCGACATGGTGCGCATCGGTGCCCAGGAGCTGGAGTGGGGAGAGGACTGGGCGTGAGCGCGGCTCCGTCCACGGCCATCCGCAGGTGGGGAATTCTGGGCGGCACCTTCGATCCGGTTCACCTCGCCCACCTTGCGGTGGCCCAGCAGGCCCTGGAGGAGCTGCAACTCGCCGGTGTGCTGTTCGTGCCGGCTGGTCAGCCGCCGCATAAAGGTGACCAGATGGTCACGCCAGTTGCCCATCGCGTGGTCATGGTGGAGCTCGCGATCAGCGGCAACCCATGTTTCCGCATGAGTCGCGTCGAGGTGGAGCGGCCCGGGCCCAGCTACGCCGCGGACACCGTCGAGCAACTCGGCGCCGAGGGTGGCGCGCTCGAGGGTTCCGAGCCCTTCTTCATCCTCTCGGCGGAGGCGTTGCTTGGACTGCCCACGTGGCATCAGCCAGAGCGGCTTCTGGCCGCGTGCCGTATCGCCGTTGCGCCCCGGCTGGGTTTCGCCACGCCGGACGCGGCCTGGCTCACGGAGCACTTCCCCGGCCGTGAGGATCGCTTCACGGTGCTCCGCGGACCTGACCTGGGGAACTCCGCATCGGACATTCGCCGCCGGTCCGCCTTCGGCCGCTCCATCCGGTACCTGGTCCCAGATGCCGTGGCAGCCTACATCGACCGAAACCACCTCTACGCCACCGAACGATGGAACAAGCCGTGACCGCGGAACCGCGCCGTCCAAAGACCCGCAAGGAGACCCCGTCCGTGCCCGAGGATTCCGTTCCCGTCAAGACGCCTCGACCGCGCCGCCGAGCCGCGACCAAGCCGAAGGATCCTTCCGGCCTGCCGTCGCGCGATGGTGCCGCGGCAGCCGGCGCCTCCGCTGCGGAGCGGCGCCAGACGTCAGAGGCGGAGGACATCGCCCGCGCGTTCGCGCTGGACCTCGCGCACAAAGCGGTGGACCTGGCGGCCGACAAGAAGGCATCGGACATCGTGCTGCTGGAGCTGCGCGAGCTGACCACGCTGACGGACTACTTCATCATCTGTTCCGGCGGATCGGAGCGGCAGCTCCAGGGCATCGCCGACGGCATCGTCGAGGGGCTCAAGCACGACGGCGGAACGCTGCCCATCGGCCGCGAGGGCGGCCCATCCGCGCACTGGGTGCTGCTGGACTACGGCTCCGTGATCATCCACGTGATGGCGCAGCCGGAGCGCGAGTTCTACGCCCTGGAGAAGCTCTGGTCGGAGGCGCCGCTCCTGCTGCGTGTGCTCTAGGGAATAGTCCCATCCGGGCGGGGAGTCCCCGTACCGTCGGGCCATGGGGACCGGCCCTGAGCGCACCTAGCATCCCTGTGTTGGTCGGTGCTTGACCGGTCACGAACGCAAGGATCACCTTCCGATGACGTGGCTCCGAGATCGCTGTCCGCAGTGCAGCCGACAACTGCTGAACTCCAAGTTCGACACCGCATTCCGCATGCCCGACGCGAGCGAGCGCCTCTGCTTCGCGATCCCGGCAGCCCTGTGCAGTGACTGCCACCAGCTGTACCTGGACCCCGAGATGATCGAGATCCTGGACATTCCCAATGGTCGCTGCACCTTCGCGATCGAGTCCGACACAGTGATCCAGCAGCGCGCCGCAACCTCCGGCGGCTTCTCGGCCATCTGACCCGTCCCGGACTCGGCGGCGTCCGCGGCCGCTCGAAGTGGCTCGCCGCGGCGTCCGCGCCGCGCCGACGGACCCATCCGGTCTCAGCGGCGCGCCGAACCCACCCGTCCGGTCTCAGCGCCGCGCGGCGTGCTCCGCGACCCAGACCTGGAGACCCAGCGCGTCCCGCGCCTCGCTCATCTGCACGGTACTGCCGTCCAGGGTGATGCCCTTGGACTGAAGGTCCAGGTCCACGAGGCCGTCCAGCGCGGCTTCCAGATCCGGCATCGGCCACGCCTGCGCCTGCTCCACCAGCTTCTGTGCCCGGAATGGTTGCATCTTCATGATCCGGACCAGGTCACCGGCCCGCGCCCCGCTGTCCACGTGCTCCCGTACGGAGATCAGCTCGCGGATGCGGCGGTGCAGCTGGCCGACCAGCACGGGCATGGCCACGCCGTCGTCCAGCAAGCGTTGCGCCAGGCGTGACGCTTCTCCGCCGCGGCGGATGGCGACCATGTCCAGGAAGGCCCACGTCGAGCCTGGGATGGCCTCCGCCACCAGTTCCGCCACGTCCTCGCGGCTGATCACGGCGTCCGGCCGGTAGAGCGCGAGCTTCTCCAGCTCCGCGTGAGCCAGGGCGGATTGGCGCCGCCGATCCACGTCTCCCTCGCGCACGAACGCGCCGACGCGCTCCGCGAGCAACCGCGCTGCGCCCGGACCCAGGTGGGCGCCCACATCCGCTGCGCGATCCGTGATCCAGCCCTCCATGCGCTCACGCGCGAGAGCCGGGAACTCGCGGACGCGGCCACCTGCCTCTTGCACGGCAATCGCGACCGGTCCATCGGCCACCTTGGCCTTGCTGCCGGACGCGGTCATGTCACTGAACGCCAGCGCGTTGCCCGGCGGAACCTGCCGGACCAGGTCCACCAGGCGCTGCTCGGCGGTCTTTTCGCGGGCCATCGCGCCGGCCTGCCGGATCACCACCAAAGTCCCGCCGCCGAACAGCGGCGCCGTGCCGAGCCGCATGGCGGCCTCATCCAGGATCCGCGTGCGCCGCTTGGATGCCGAGGCGTTGCTCCCGCCGTCCGCCGACTCCGCGGAAGCCTCATCGTCCGTAGGGGAGCGCCACACCTCCAACGGCTCGCCGGCCGCCGCCCCGACCTCCCTGGCAAACGCGTTCACCGCCCGCTCGATCTCGAAGGCGTCCTCGCCCCAGAAGTAGGCGATGGGGACAGCGGCGGTGGCGTTGATCGGCGTCACGCGGCCTTCCTGGCTTTGCGTGCCCTGGCGGTCGCCACGGCCACCCAGCGAAGGCGACGCACCTGCTCGGGCGTGATGCCGGCCGCTGCACAGATCTCTGCCTCCAGGAGCCCTGCCCGCTTGCGCGAACTCTTCAGCGACGACCCAAGTTCGGGGTGGCGGCGCTTCCATCGCCGAAACCGCATGCCCATCGGCTGGAGGCGCTGCGCGGCGCGCTTGTCCGCGTAGGCCACCACGCGGACCTCCCACGTGGCTGCCTCCAGGAACGCGGCATAGGCGGCGTCCAGCCCCAGGCGCGAGACCGGATGCTGGGCCACCGGCGCGGCAAGCTCCGGGAAGCCGTGGTCGATCAGCCATTGCGCCCCGGCATAGCCATGGCCGAGCGCTCTGAGCGGATCCGCGGAAGGCAGCGCCTTGTCCAGGTCATGCAGGACTGCGGCCGCTTCCACGAGGTGCCGGTCGATCGGCACGCCGTTCTCCGCCAGGCGTGCGGCCAGAAAGGCCGCGATCTCGCCAACGGCCGTCATGTGGCGCAGGAGGTGCGGTCCCGGCCGCAGGTCGAGCAGGACGGCGGCGGCCTGTTCGCGTGATGGGATCATCCGACCGATCGTAACAAGGTGCCCCGGGTGCCGGATTCTGGCCGTTCCGCTCGCCCGCCGGGAGGCCACGGACATCGAGCTGCTGCCTCACGTGGAAGTCGCCGGGGCGAGCCCGATTCCACGGGGGTGGAGGCGAAAGGGGGCCCGGGGAGGCCGCAGGTGCGGCTGCAGACGGGAGGGCTGGCGAGGCCGTGACCTGCGGGGCACCGCCGGCGCCTGGCGCGGCGGCCGAAAATGCGACCACGGGCCGCACGATGGCGCAACTGAAGGCCAGCGTCTGAGCGGTCGGTCGCGGCGCGCTCGTGGGTGGCGGGGCGTGTGGCCCGCCTGCCGAGACCTGGAAGTCGGTGCCGTCCGAGCTGGCCGTGAGCGTGCCATCCGTGTCCGTACGGAGCACCTCGGCGCCCGCGTCCTTCAAACGCTGGATGGTGCTGGGGGCCGGGTGTCCGTATGGGTTGCCGATGCCCGCGCTGACGAAGGCAACGCGCGGTTGGACTGCGTGCAGGAAGGCGTCCGTGGAGGCCGTCTTGCTGCCGTGGTGGGCCACCTTGAGCAGGTCCACGCGCGGCTGGCCTTTGCCGCCGACGCCCTCGGCCAGGATCTCTGGGTCGATCTCCTGCTCGATGTCCCCCGTCAGCAGGAAGCGCCGCTGGCCAAAGCGAATGTCGAACACGATAGAGACATCGTTGACCGCGTTGCCGGAGTTGGCCGGGTGCAGCGGCACCTCACCTGCGCGCGGCCAGAGGACGCTTGCCGAGGCGTCGTCCAGTTGAACGTGGTCGCCGGCCGCGAGCTTCACGGTCGCAATGCCGAGAGAGGCGAGCTCGCCGCGGAATGCGTGGTCGGCCGGGCCCGTGCCGATCATGCCCGTCTCCACGATGGTGCCGACGCGGTAGCGCTGGAGCAGCAACGGCAGGCCGCCCACGTGGTCCTCGTGCGGGTGGCTCAGCACCAGCAGGTCGATGCGGCGATCCCAGCTGGGGATGCGCTCGTCCAGGCGGCGCATCAACACGTCTGGGTCCGGGCCACCATCGATCAGCATCCGCGCGCCGCGATCGCCCTCCACCAGGATCGCGTCACCCTGGCCGACATCCAGGACCGTGACACGGAAGCGGCCATCCGGTCGCGCCACGACGACCGCGGCACTCCCCAAAATCAGCACAGCGGCCAGCGCCGCCGCCGCCTTCCTGACGTGCCGGCCGGGCGGCGGGGGTTCCTGCCGAGCCAGGCGAGGAGCGGCTGGAGAGACTGGCGCGTGCCGGGAGGCGGTTGCGTCCCCGTGCTTGCGTGGCCGGCGAAGGCGCGCCGCACACAGCCTCAGCCACCTGCGTCCGATTGGAGTGCCACCCAGGAAGACCGCAGCACCCATGAACGCGCCGGTGCACACGTCGAGTGGCGGTGCGAGCGTCACGCTGGCGAAGGGCAGCGCCGCACTGACGTCCGCGACCGCGATCAACGCGGCGAGCCCCGCCCATGACGCGAGGATGGCCGGCGAGAGCGCGATCACGGGCACGCCGAGTGCAGCGATCACGCCCGCGAGCAATCCCACCAGGCAGAGGAGCATCACGGGGGCGATCAGCGGCGCCGCCACCAGGTTCGCGAGCGGCGACACCAGCGACAGGCGCCCGAAGTGGACCAGGACGAGCGGCAGCGTCGAAGCCTGCGCGGCGGTCGAGACCGCCATCGTCTCCACCAGCCAGCCTGGCACGCGTTTCCAGGCGCGGGCAGCGAGTCGCTCCTGGAGCGGCGTTGCCCATGCCAGGAGCCCGGCGGTCGCTGCCGCCGACAGCTGAAATCCGACGTCCGTGGCGATGCTCGGATCCGCCAGCAGGAGCAGCCAGACCGCGAGCGACAGGGCAGTTGGTGCCCCGCCTCTGCGGCCGGATTCGCGCGCCAGGAGCACCACCGCACCCATCAGCGCCGCGCGGACGACGCTCGGCGAGGCACCCGCGAGGAGCGTGTACACGCAGATTGCGGCGATGACGATGAGCGAGCGCGGCCGGCGCGGCAGCCAGCGCAGCATCCCGACCATCACTGCGGCCACCTGGGCGATGTTCCAGCCGCTGATGGCCACGATGTGGCTCAGCCCGGCGGTGGTGAAGCTGGCCGCGACGCCGCGATCGACGAGCTCGCGGAGGCCGACCAGGATCCCCGCGGCAAGTCCCGCCTCTCGTTGCGGGAGCACGGCGAAGAGCCGCTCCCCGGCGGCGCGGCGGATCGGCTCGATCTGGCCAAGCAGACCGAGATCGCTCGGCACGACGTCGAACGAGCTGGGCCTGACGCTGGCCACGGCTCCCTGGCTGCGCAGCACGTCCCCGAACCCGGGACCGTCCGGCGCCGGTTCCAGGCGGCCGTCGAACGCGATGCGGTCCCCGGCAGCAACGACCGGATAGCGCGGTAACCACGCGTACACCGACCACGGGCCTTCACTCGCGTCCGTTTCTGCCGCCGGCACGACCGCGAGCAGTGCCCGCTGCATCGCGCCGTCGGTCGATCCCAGCCGCACCACTGTCGCCTGCCACGACCCGTCCGTGGTGGGCAGCGGCCCAGCTGCCGGTTGCTGCGCGCTGAGCGTCAGTCCGAGGGCCAGCCGCAGGCCGACGCTCAGCACTCCGGCCACGAGGAGCGCCGTGCGCCCCCGCCGCATCAGGCACGCGGCCAGGAGCGCCAGTACGCCGCCGAGCGTGGCCAGTGCCACGACCGCAGCCGTGACCGGCGCCGGCCACCCACTGATGGCCGCGAACGCGAGTGCCGCCCCAAGCCCGCCGATGGCGAGCCAGCCTGTCCGCGGCACGGTTCAGCGACTTGCCACGCGGCCGGATCTCTGGATCCGTGTCACGGCGTCACCGTCACCAGCGATCGGATCTTGTCCAGGACCGATGCGCTCAATGCCTTCCTGGTGACGACGTCATCCACCGAGGCGAAGGGCGTGCTCTCGCGCGCGGCGATGATCTTCGCGGCCGTCACGGGACCGATTCCGGGCAAGCCCTCCAACGCCGACTCGTCCGCGTGGTTGAGATCGATGAGGCCTGCGACCGGGCCGGTGCCGTTGCTCGCAGGTGCGGAGCTCGGCCGTGGCCCTCCGTCGACGGCGGACGCATCCGTCTCGCCGAGGAGTGGGACGCGGATCTTGGCGCCATCCGCGAGGGGTGCCGCGAGGTTGATGGAACCGGCCGCCGCGACCAGGTCCGCGCGGTCTGCGTAGCCGCCGGCGGCCGTGATCGCGTCGCCGACACGGGACCCGGTTGGCACCTGGTGCAGACCGGGCGAACGCACCGCCCCCTCGACATCCACGAGCAGGAGGAGGGCTCCGCCGTCCGGACTGCTGAGCTCCAGCAGGAGCGCAGGCGCCGACGCCGGTGGTGTGGCTGCGTGCCGCGCGGCGATGACCACGTCGCTGGCGTGACCGCCCATCGCCATCGCGACCGTGGCAACGAACACGACGACGCCAACGATCGCCGCCAGGATGGTGGCTCCGACCGCAATCCAGGCGCGACGATGCGACATGGCGACCGCCGACGGACCCGCCGCCCCGCGGCTCCCCGCGGGTGAGGGCTGAACGCCCTCCTTCAGCGCCGGCAGTTCCGGCGGATCTCCAAAGGCATGCCACTCCGACGGTTCCGCGGCCATGCGCCACCTCCAGCGAGCTGCAGGCGGGCTCGACATTGGTTCCGGCGGGCAGGTTCAGCGACGGCCGCACCCAGGAGGGTGCTCGGCGGGCCGTTCGGCGGCCGGCGGGGCGGGGACGGCGGACCGAAGAACGAACGGGAAGGTGTCCGGCGACCGCCCGGGGCACATCGGTCGGTCGCCGGTCCAGACGAACTTTAGGAGCGTCCCCTTATCAGCGACTTATCTGGTGGATGGCTCGCCGTTGTCCCAAACGGCTCGCAGCCCGCGTCAGGTGCCGGCAACCCCGAGCTTCGCCTCCAGCGCCGGCCGAACCTCCTTGGCGACACGCGTCATCGACTCATCGTCGTACGGAGACGGCGAGCTGAAGATCAGGTGGTGGTAGCCCAGCTCCAGGTACGGCTCGAAACGCTCGATGACGTCCTCCACCGTGCCAACCGGCTGGTCTTCCCACGGGCGGGCCTTGCCGTTGTGATCCCAGAGGCTCATGAAGACCCGTCGAGCCTCCTCGCGTGAGTCGCGGATCACCACCACGCCCATGCCGGCCGTGCGCTCGATCTCCTTCTCGTCCCGGCCGATCTCCTCGCAGTGGCGGCGCAGGATCGCGTCCTTCTCGGCCACGCTCTCCGCGGTCCCGCCGATGTTGCAGGCGTCGCCGTACTTGGCCACCAGGCGCAGCGTCACGTTGGGGCCGCTGCCGCCGATCAGGATGGGCAGGCGCTCCTGCAGCGGGGGAGGGTTGTTGATGACGTCCGCCGCGTGGTAGTAGCGGCCGGCGGCGGTGGGCCGCTCCCCGTGGAGCATGCCGCGGATGATGGGCAGCGCCTCCGACAACCAGCGCAGCCGCTCCGGCGGCCCCTCGCCGTACTCAATTCCGAAGGCGGTGTGTTCCGTCTGGAACCAGGCGGCGCCAATGCCCAGATACGCCCGGCCGCCGCTCACGTGGTCGAGCGTGGTGACCATCTTGGCCACCAGCGCTGGATTGCGGAACGTGTTGGCCCCGACCATCAGGCCGATGCTGGCGTGCTCCGTCTGCGCGGCCACTGCCGCCATGGCCACGTAGGCCTCGAGCATCGGCCCGGTGTGGTCACCCTGGATGGGATAGAGGTGGTCCCACGTCCATAGCGAATCGAGGCCGAGACCGTCCGCCCGCACCTGGGCGGCCAGGAAGCCGGGCCAGTCGGTGTACTGGTTCCAGCAGTTGACGCCGAGCTTCAGGGGCGCAGAGAGGTGGGGCATCGAGCAGCTCCGTGGTCCGTCAGTTGATTGGACCAGCCTACCGAAGTGCCGCGATCCAGGCCTTGGAGCCCAAAAGAAAAGACGCGGGAGGAGGTCAGTCCTCGCCGCGTCCGGTCACGAGTCGCTTGAACCGCCCGGTGGTCGAGCGGTGCCGCTTGGCAGGTACGTGGTCCCTGCGCGAAACGGCGGCTTCCCGGCGGCGGTCCTCAAGGAGGCCACGCGCCACCATTGCGTAGATCTGCCACATCAGCGAGTCCCCGTGTTGTTGTGTGCCTGGTGCGTATCCTCGACGCCGTCGCGCGAGTCGACGCCGAAGCGCGTCGCGAGCGCCCCGAAGACCGCGAGGATCACTGCTGAGATTTCGAAGAGGATCAATCCGTCCATCGGAGCACTCCTTTCATGTAACTCTTGTTATCGGTTAGAGCGGTTACCAATGCGTGCATCCTAGCGGAGCCACCGTAACCTGTCAAGTGGCAAACACTGGTTAAGCGGCGTATAGTGGTTAGCAAATGACCGTACTTCCGACCCAGCATGCAAACGAGATGCCCCACGGCCACCAGGTGGACCTGGAGACCGGTCTCGACTTCATCAACACGCTCGAGTTCGAGAAGGGGCAGCCAGTAGACCGCTTCGACTCGGTGGAGACCGCCCTGGTCTGGCTGTTCCGCCACGAGCTGCTGCACCGCGACATGCTCAAGAACGAGCTGCGCCGCTCCCGCGAGGACGCGCCGTCCGGCGACAAGACGCTGACCAAGCTCCGCCGCCTCCGTGGCGCCATGCGCGAGCTTGCCGATGCCACCGTGGAGCGGCGACCCGCCAAGAGCCACCAGGTGGACGAGGTCAATCGGGCGCTCCGAACGCACTACGTCTACTACCTGGTGCCCGGGCCGGACGGCGTCTCGATGGACCATCGCCATGACGGAGATCCGGTCGATGGTGCCCTGGCGCGGCTGGCGGAGAGCCTGGCGCGAGAGGTCTCTCAGGGCCATCCGGAGCGGCTGCGCATCTGCGCCAACGACGAGTGCCGCTGGATCTTCAACGACACCTCGCGGACGGGCAAGCGCAAGTGGTGCGACATGTCCACCTGCGGCAACCGCGCCAAGGTGGCCCGCCACCGCGCGCGGAAGAAGGAAGAGGCGGACGACTCGACCGTGACTGTCCCGGCCGCCGGGCTTTCCTAGACCGCGCTTAGCGCCGCCCGGCTGGGGTCCAGTTCCCGGCCGCGAGCCGAACGATCAATTCGAGCGGTCTCGGCACCCGCGGAACGCTCGGAGGCGCTGAATCGCCTCCAACTGTCGTCAAGACGGGCAGACTCTGCCCGATTTGATTGCCGCCAGAGGGCCTCCGACCCGGTCTGGGCGTCCTCGGCGACCAGAATCGCTCGATCTGACGGGAGCCGACGGCGCACGCTCACCCGCCTCGTCCGATGACGAGCACCTGCCCAATCAAGCGCTTGGTGCCGCCACGTTTCGTCACCCAGGCACCCAGGGACTACGGGTTGGGAGTCGCACGCGGCCGGCGCATGCCCAGCGGCTTCCCTCCGGCCGAATCCACGCTCAGCATCGGCGCAGCTGACCACCGGGACCGCCTGGGCCACCTCGTGGGGAGCTCTGCGTTCCTCCTCGCAGTCCGTGGCTGACTCAATGAAGGAAACAAGCCACAGTGGTGGTGACGCGGTCACCGGACGACGATGTTGACCAGCCTCCCCGGCACGTGGATCACCTTGACGACGGTCCTGCCTTCCAGGTTGACCTGGACCTTGGGCCGTGCCATGACCAGCGTCTCGATCTCGGCCTGGGACAGGCCGGTCGCCACCGGGACCAGGTCGCGCAGCTTGCCGTTGACCTGGACCGGCAGCTCGATTCGATCGACGGCTACCAGCTCCGGGTCGAAGGCCGGCCACGATTCGGCATGGATGGAGCGCCAATCGGCGCCGGCCGCCGCCAGGCGGCGCGACCACAATTCCTCGCTCAAGTGGGGTGCGATGGGCGCCAGCATCAGCAGCAACAGGCCGATCGTCTCGTCCCAGGCCGGGCCACTCGCGATCTCCGTCCCGCGGTAGCGCATCAGCAGGTTGGTCAGCTCCATCAGGTGCGCGACCATCGTGTTCCAGCGGAACCCGTCGTGCTCCTCGGTGACCTGCTGCAGCGTCCGATGCGCCGCAACGCGCAGTGACTGCCCGGCCGCCGCCAGATCCTGCCCCGCGGGCAACCTGCCGCTGTCGGGATCACCGGCCTCGCGGCCGGCCGGATCCAGTGCCACGGTCCACACCCGGCGCAGGAACCGATGGATCCCTTCGATGCCGGATGGATTCCACGCCCCGCCCTGGTCCCACGGGCCCATGAACATCAGGAACAGCCGGATCGTGTCCGCGCCGTAGCGCAGCACCAGCTCATCCGGGTCCTGCACGTTGCCGCGGCTCTTGCTCATGCGCTCGCCGTCCGCGCCCAGGATCTGGCCCTGGTTGAACAGCTTCTTGAACGGCTCGCGCTCCTTGATGACGCCCAGGTCGTTCAGGGCCTTGGCCCAGAAGCGGCTGTACAGCAGATGCATCACGGCGTGCTCCGCGCCGCCCGTGTACTGCTCGACGGGGCACCAGGCCTCGTCCATCTCCCGGTCGATGGCCCGGTCGTCAGCGTGCGGCGACAGGTAGCGCCACCAGTACCAGCTGGAGTCCACGAACGTGTCCATGGTGTCCGTCTCGCGGCGAGCCGGACCGCCGCACTTCGGGCAGGTCACGTCCAGGAACGCGTGGTCGCGCAGCAGCGGGTTGCCGCCCTCGGCCTGATAGTCGAAGGTGTCTGGCAGCCGCACCGGCAGCGCGGATTCGGGCAGCGGCACGATGCCGTCCGTCTGGCAGTAGACGACCGGGATCGGCGTTCCCCACGGCCGCTGCCGGCTGATCAGCCAGTCGCGGATGCGGTAGGTGACCGCCGTCTTGCCCTGGCCCTTGGCTTCCAGCGCCGCGGTGATGGCACGGGCGCCTTCCGGCGCCGGCCGGCCGCTGTACGGGCCGCTGTTGACCAGCCGCTCATCGGGCGAATGCGAGATGTATGCGCCGTCCAGCGCCGCGTCGTCGGCCGTGCCGGGCGCGGCCACCACGCGGCGGATGGGCAGGCCGAATTGCGTCGCAAAGGCGTAGTCGCGCTCGTCGTGGGCGGGCACGGCCATGATCGCGCCGGTGCCGTAGCCGGCCAGCACGTAATCGGCGATCCAGATGGGGATCCGCTCGCCGTTGACCGGGTTGATGGCGTCCGCGCCCAGCGACACACCGGTCTTGGGCCGGTCGGTGGACAGCCGCTCGATCTCCGTCTGGCGGCTGGCTTCGTAGCGGTACGCCTCGACGGCCTGCTTCTGCTCCGGGCTGGTCAGTCGCTCGACCATCGGATGCTCCGGCGCCAGCACCATGAACGTGGCACCGAACAGCGTGTCCGGCCGCGTGGTGAAGACGCGCAGCTCCTCGCCGCCGGCGTGGTGGTCGGATGGGGCCGTGCTGAAGACCACCTCGGCGCCCTCGGATCGGCCGATCCAGTTGGTCTGCTGGATGCGGATCGGGTCCGGCCAGTCGATGTCGTCGAACTTCAACAGCTCGTCGGCGTAGTTGGTGATGCGCAGGAACCACTGCTCCAGGTCCCGCTTGATGACCGGCGTGCCGCAGCGCCAGCACACGCGGTTGACGCCTTCGACCTGCTCGCGCGCCAGTACCACCTGGTCCTTGGGGCACCAGTCGACCGGCGCCATCTGGCGGTAGGCCAGGCCGGCCTCCAGCATCTTCAGGAAGAACCACTGGTTCCAGCGGTAGTACTCGGGCTCGCAGGTGACGACTTCCGCCGACCAGTCGAACGTCGCGCCCATGGATCGGAACTGGCGGCGCATGTTCACGATGTTGCGCATGGTCCACTCGCGCGGCTGCGTGCCGCCCTTGATGGCCGCGTTCTCCGCCGGCAGGCCGAAGGCATCGAAGCCGATCGGAAAGAAGACGTTGTAGCCGTTCATGCGCCGGAAGCGGCAGATCGCGTCCGTGGGCGTGACGATGTACCAGTGCCCGATGTGCAGGTCGCCCGACGGGTAGGGGTACATGGTCAACAGGTAGAACTTCGGGCGCGACGGGTCGTGCAGGTCCGTGTGGTACAGCCCGAGCTGGTCCCAGCGCTGCTGCCAGCGGGGCTCGATCTCGGTGGGGTTGTAGCGCTCGACGCGCGGTTGGGTGACGGATTCAGGTTCGGCGGTCATGGCACGGCCCTCTGTGGGGTCAGGGAGGCGGACGCAGCAGATCGGTCGCGCACGGCGTCAGCGCGCCGTGGCGACCCCGGTAAGCGAGAGCACGAAGCTCCGTGCGCGATCGGCCTGGGGTGCCATGAGGCTGCACATGGTAGCGAACCGCGGGGCGCGGCGATCGATGCGGTGAGCGCGCGGTGCGATCAGCCCCCCGAGGCCTCCGCGACCGGACCCGCCAACGGGCAATCGGCGCTGGCCACCAGGGCCTGGAGCACGGCCAGGTACAGCGTGCGCGAAATGTCCTGGTAGGTGGCGTTGACCTGCTCGTCGGCGAAACCCTCGTCGTTCCAGGAGCCCATGCCGCCGAAGACCCACGCGCCGTTGGCGCTCCGGGCGAGCCGCTGCGCCGCGGGTGGGTAGGCCGGCGAGAGCATGTCCGAGAACTCGAGGTCGCGGTCGTCGCCGGCCAGCACGCCGTCGAAGTGCTTCACCCAGCGATCCATGTCCTCGCGGGCCGAGAAGACGCGGGCCCGGGTCATCACCTCGGTCAAGGCCCGCGAAGCCTGCTCGACCGATGTCGGCGTCGGAACCTCGGCAGCGACGGGTTGCGCGTCGTAGCGAACGCCCCAGACCCGCCGATCCGGCGCGTCCGGATGGCCCGGCACCCAGGTCCTGCGCCACATGGTCGCGTCGGTGTCCGAGGTCGCCAGCAGCGTCCACGCACCCGTGTTGACGAAGGCGACCATCAGGTGCTCGTCGACCGGTCCCCAGGCTGCCGGGCGCGGTTTCGGATCGGCGATGACCAGCCAGAGCCGGCGCGTGCCGCGGCTGCGCAGCAGGAGCAGCCAGTCGCGGACCGTGGTCAGCGTAGGGCCGGTTCCGGGATCCACGAACTCGAGCGTCCCGACGAAGCGGAAGGTGGAGTTCTGGTGCTGGAGGTCCGGTGGATCCGCCGTCCCGTCGCCCGCCAGCCACGCGGTGCCGTACGAGGCGAGGCAGACGAGTTGGGCGAGTTCGCCGTTCATATCGAGTTCTGGGCTCCATTGGCGGGGTCGCGGCCACCGGCTGGCCGCGCAGTCGTGCCGCTGCCCATGGTAGGCGGCAAAACCCTCTTGATTCTCCTCGGCCGCACCCTACGATCCGCCACAAGTGCTGGGGGCCAACGTGAGGGGATCGATGCGAGGAATCGGCGGTGCGATCGTTCTGGTAGGCCTGCTCGCCGCGCTGTGCGCTCCCGCCTCTGCCGGATTGCGTGTCGGCCCGGCGTCTGCCGGACCACGTGTTGGCCCGGCGACCCGCCCTTCCGACTTCAACGGTGATGGCAGAAGCGATCTCGCCATCGCCTCGATCCAGGACGGCGGCACCGCTCCCGGCCAGGTCAACGTGCTGTACGGCAGGGCATCCGGCCTGAGCACCCTGGGAGCGCAGCTGTGGTCCTTCAACTCGGCAGGCGTCCCCGGGGCGTCGCAGGGCGGCGATCACTTCGGTTTCGCGCTCGCGTCCGGCGACTTCAACGGCGACCACCGGGCGGACCTGGCGATCGGCGCTCCCGATTACTCCCTTCCCGCTCAACTCGGCGGCCAGGGCGGAGATGGCGCGGTGCTGATCCTCTACGGCTCCGCCACCGGGCTGAAGGCAGCCGGCAGCCAGTTCTGGAGCCTCCTCTCGATCGGCGTGGATGGCGACCCAGCCAGTGCCAGCAGTTTCGGCCAATCGCTCGCCGCCGGTGACTTCAACGGCGACGGAAAGGCTGACCTGGCCATCGGCTCCGGCGGCGACTCCGGTCCCTCGGCAGTCAACGTCCTCTACGGATCGGCGAGCGGGCTGAGCGCCACCGGCAGCCAACGCTGGACACGGGACAGCCCGGGCATCCTGGGAGCGTCGGAGGACGGCGACGGATTCGCGGACAGCCTGGCCGCAGGCGACTTCAACGGCGACCTGCGGGCCGACCTGGCCATCGGCGCTACCTTCGATTCGAGCTCCGGTGTGCAATCGTCCGGCGGCGTCAACGTGATCTACGGGTCGGCCGGCGGGCTGACGGCGGCCGGCAACCAGCTGTGGACCCAGAACAGTCCCGGCATCGCGGGCGCAGCCGAGTCAAACGACGATTTCGGCCTCGACGTTGCCACCGGCGACTTCAACGGCGATCACCACGACGATCTCGTCGTGGGCGTGGCTGGCGAGGACATTCCCGGTGCATCAGGATGCTGCCAGGGAGCCGTGAACATCATCTACGGCTCGCCATCCGGCCTCACCGCGACCGGCAATCAGCTCTTTGACCCAGAAACGAGCGGGGTGGCCGGGACGGCCACCGACAACGAGGTCTTTGGGCTGGGCCTGGCCACGGGCGACTTCACCGGCGATGGCAGGGACGAATTGGCCATCGGCGGCTACCGCGGCGTGATCGGTGGCAAGGAAAGCGGTTTGGTGACCGTGCTCAAGGGGTCCTCCGGCGGCCTGATCTCGAGCGGCAGCGCCGTATGGTCGCAGGACAGCGCCAGCGTGCCCGGTGTCGCGGAACCCTTGGACCAGTTCGGCTACGACGTGGCGACCGGTGACTACAAGGGCACCGAATCGAGTGATCTGGTCGTCGGCGTGCCGGGCGAGTCGTATGGCGGCACTCACTCCGCGGGTGCGGTGAACGTGATCTACAGCAACGGCACGCAGCTCAGCGGGTCGGGCTCACAGCTATGGGATCGCGCCAGCTCAGGCGTGCCGGGTGCGCCCCAGGTCAACGGCACCTTCGGTTTCACGGTGCACTGAACGCCGGCGCCGGCTGCTGCCCATGCCGTTCGGCCGGCCGTGGAAAAGGTTGGTGGAGCGACGGGGGCTCGAACCCCGGACCTTCTGCATGCCATGCAGATGCTCTCCCAGCTGAGCTATCGCCCCGGACGCCGGATTGTAGCGCTCCTGCCGTTAGCATCGACGCTGTGCAGATCGACCTGAACGCCGACGTCGGTGAGAGCTATGGCGCCTGGACCATGGGACAGGACGAGGCGCTGCTTCCGCTGATCGCGTCGGCCAACGTGGCCTGCGGCGCCCACGCGGGCGACCCGCTGGTGATGGATCGAACCGTGGCGCTGTGTGCGCGGTTCGGTGTGGCGGCCGGGGCCCACCCCGGCTACCCGGATCGCGACGGCTTCGGGCGGCGGGACCTGGACATGACGACCGACGAGCTGGAGGCCAGCCTCCTGGCGCAGCTCGGTGCGCTCTGGGCGATCGCGCGCAGCCGGGGCGTTGAGCTGATCCACGTCAAGCCGCACGGCGCGCTGTACAACCGCGCGGCCAGGGATGCGACGCTGGCCGAGACCGTGGCACGTGCGGTGCGGCGGTTCTCCGCGGACCTGGTGCTGGTGGGGCTGGCCGGTTCGGCGGGGCTGGATGCGTGCCGCGCGGCGGGCCTTCGGGTGGCGGCAGAGGCTTTTGCGGACCGCGCCTACGAGGCGGACGGATCGTTGCGCTCACGGCGCCTGCCGGGAGCCGTGCTCGACGACCCGAGTGCCGCGGCGGCCCAGGCGGTCTCGCTGGCCGTGGACGGCCGCGTCCGGACCATGGATGGCAGCTGGCTCCCAGTGCGTGCCGACACGATCTGCCTGCACGGGGACACACCGAATGCGCCGGCGTACGCAGCGGCCGTTCGCCGCGCGCTGGAGGCGGCCGGCGTGGAGATCCGATCGCTGGGGGCGGCGTGACGGGTCTTGGGCTTGCGACACAGGTGGTGCCCTTCGGCGACCAGGCGCTGCTGGCGATCCTCGGCGATCGCGTGGACGAGTCGCTGAATGCGCGTGTCCACGCGGTGGCAACGGCAGTCCGCGAAGAACGGGCCGCGACCCACATTCCATGGGGCGAGCCGGTCCCCGGGTATGCGAGCCTGCTGGTGCCGTACGACGTGCGGCGGTTGTCGTTCGTGGACGCGCAGCGCCGGCTCGAGGCGCTGGTGGGAGAGGCGCTCCAGGGAGAGCTGCCGCCTGACGCGGCAGACCTGCCGGTGGCGGAGATCCTCGTGCGCTACGGCGGCGAGGATGGGCCGGACCTGGCGGACGTTGCGCGGACAGCTGGCCTGTCCGAGCGACGGGTGGTGGAGCTGCACGCCTCGACCACCTACCGTGTCTTCCTGCTCGGGTTCGTGCCCGGATTCGCGTATCTCGGCACGCTCCCGGAAGCGTTGGCGCTGCCTCGCCGGGAGGCACCGCGGCCGCGCGTGCCGGCGGGCAGCGTGGCCATCGCCGGGCGCCAGACGGCGGTCTATCCCACGGCGACGCCGGGCGGGTGGCACCTCATCGGCCGGACGGATGTGCGCATGTGGGACGTCACGGCCGAGTCGCCGTCGCTGCTGCGACCCGGGCAGCTGGTCCGCTTCCTGCCCCAGGCGGGTTGAACGTGCGTTCACCCGCGCGGGCCTGACGATGCCCTCGCCAGCCACCCTGGAGGTGCTGCAGCCCGGCCTGCTCACGACCGTGCAGGATCTGGGCCGGCCGGACGCAGCGGCCCTGGGCGTGCCGCACTCCGGGGCCTGCGACCCGCTCGCACTTAGCGCCGCGAACCTGCTCGTGGGTAACGCGCCGGGAGCCGCCGCGCTGGAGATGTCACTCCTGGGCCCCGAGTTGCGCGTCCTCCGGCCGTGCCTGGCGGCTCTCGCCGGCGCCGATTTCGAGGCCAGCATTGCCGAGTCCGGCGTGCGGCTGGAACCGGGGAGCAGCATGCTGCTCTCGGCCGGCACCACGCTGAGAATGGGCGCAGCCGGCGATGGGGCGCGCGGATACCTGGCGTTGCGCGGTGGCATTGACGTTCCCCTGGTACTCGGGTCGGCGTCAACGGCATTGACGGCCGGATTCGGGGGCATTGGCGGTCGCGCCCTCCTCCCCGGCGACCTGATCGCAATCGGTGATCTCGAAGGCATGGATGACGTCAGTCCGGCTCCGCGCACCTGGCTGGGCCCCGGCGCCTCGTCAGGATGCCCGGCGGCCACGGGAACGGTGGCCCTTCGTGTGGTTCGCGGCCCGCACGCCGACCGGCTCGGTCCGGAGGCCTGGGACCGGCTGATCGGCACCACCTGGGACGTGGATCCGCGCAGCGACCGGATGGGCGTCCGGCTGATCCCATCGGCTGGCAACGCGCGCCACACCTCCACCGACGCCGGCGGCTCGCTTGCCTCCTTGCCGATGACCTGGGGCGCCATTCAACTGCCGCCCGGCGGCGCACCGATCTGCCTGCTGGCGGATCACCCCACGGTCGGTGGGTATCCCGTCATCGCGGTGGTGATGTCGGCCGACTTGCCGACGCTCGGCCAGCTTCGCGCCCCGCACCGTGTCGCGTTCCAAGCGATCGAGCTTGGCGACGCCCAGGCGGCCTTCCTTCGCGGGCAGGCGGAACTCGACGAGGCTGCGCGGCGCCTGTCACCCACGACCACGGCCGCGGCCGCGGCGGACAGCGGACGTGGCTGAGCCGTCCTACTCGGTCCGTCGCTCGGACCGCGCGCGTCGGGCCCGGCTGACGGTCACGCCGGACGGTCAGGCGGTCGTGGTCCTGCCGCGCCGCGCACCGGCGGCCATGGCACAGCAACTGGTCGCGGCACACGCAACCTGGCTGCGGCGCCAGGTCGATCGCATCCAGGCCGCCAACGCCCGCATTGCCGACCGGCCAAGCCTCGGCGGCGGACGGAGCCTGTCGGTCGGTGGCGTCCGCTATCGGGTCGCTGTGTCTTCGGGCGTCTCAACTCGAAGCTCCGTGGCCGTCCATCCACCGGCTGATGGGGAATCGGGAACGCTGGAGGTACGCCAGGGCCATGGCAGTGCCGCGCCGCCGTCGGAGATCCTGGATCGGTGGCTGCGCCGCGAGGCCCGCCGGGTCCTGGTCGGCCGGGTGGCGGCCCTGGCGCCGGTCGTCGGCGTGGCCGTTCCGATCGTCACCATCCGGGCCCAGCGCTCTCGGTGGGGCAGCGCCTCGCGCTCGGGACGCCTTTCGCTCAACTGGCGCCTGATCCTGGCGCCTCCGTGGGTGCTCGATTACGTGGTCATCCACGAACTCGCGCACCTGCGGGTGGCCGGGCACTCGGTGCGCTTCTGGGCCGTCGTGCGCCGCCATACGCCGCACACGGAAGCGGCGAGAGCGTGGCTGCGGGCCAACCATGCGGAGTTGATGGCGGCCCTGGACTGAAGCGGCTCGGGCCGCTGAAGGGGCTCGGGCGGTTGAAGGCCGGCGGCTCAGCCGGCTGGTTGTTCCAGGCGGGAAGCGGTCGCTAGGTCGAGCAGGTCGCGGCCTGGCGCAGCTGCGTGATGGCCGTGTGCAGCGTGGTGAGCGACTTCTTGAGCTTCTTCTCTGCCGCGGCCAAGCCGGATGGCGGGGTCGTGGCGTAGTTCTCCGTGGAGCTGGTGAGCCCGTCAACGGCCGTCTTCATGGCGCTGGTCAGGTTCTTGAGGTCCGCGGTCGCGGTGTCCGTGATCGGCGTCAGCGCGGCCGCGACTCCGGCCGCTGCGTCCTTGAGCTTGTTCCCGTTGCTGGCCTTGATCTTGATCGCCTCGAAGCCCGCCAGCGCACTCTCGAGATCGGCGATCGTGCCGCAGAACGTCTCGTCGACGGTCGGCCCGGACGACATCGGAGCCGCGCTGCCTGCCGCCGAAGCCAGCGGCGAACTGGGCGCGACGGATCCGCTTGGCGTTGCGCTCGAACCGCCGCAGGCGACAGCGATGAGGCAGGTCAAGACCAGGAGCAGTGCGCGAGCAAGCACAGGCGTCCTCCGTTGTGGCGGTGCCCCCGAGGATACCCCGTCAGGCCCGACCCGGCCGGGTGAGCAACCCGGTCGGCCGCGTTGATCGGGCGCCGAGAATGGCCGACCCGAAGAGGGTGGTGGAGATGAGGGGACTCGAACCCCTGACCCCTGCGATGCGAACGCAGTGCTCTCCCAGCTGAGCTACATCCCCACGGATCGCGGCTGCCGCGAAGGCGCCGCCAAGGGCGCGAAGTATACCTCCGGCCCCCTCGATTCCGGACGCTTCGGCAGGGGCGCGAAGGCGGCGTCCCGCTGTAGCGTCGACGACCACCGCAGTTTCGATTCGTGCCGGCGGCGCGACGCACGTGCGGCGGCTGCCACCCAGGAGGGACGACCGATGATCAAGCGCGTGTTCCTGTCCATGTTCCTTTCGGCCGTGGTGACGGCCTTCGTGGTCTACGCGGCGGCCATCCGGCCGGCCGTGCGCAGCTGGGGCATCGATCCGGAAGAGGGCGCCAGTCCGCTGCCCGGTGACGATCTGGTCGCCGAGCCGAATGCCACCGACACGCGCGGCATCACCATCGAGGCGACCCCCGAGAAGATCTGGCCGTGGCTGGTCCAGATGGGCTACGGCCGCGCCGGCTGGTACAGCTACGACCGGCTGGACAACGAGGCCAGCAGCACCTGGTCCATCCTTCCCGACCACCAGCAGCTCGAAGTCGGCGGCATCCTGCCCACCCATCCGGGCGGTGGTTTCCGCGTCGAGCAGATCGACGTTGAACATTCGCTGGTCCTCTACCTGGACACCGAGATGGTGGTGAGCCAGGCGGCCGCGAGCCAGGGCACGGAGCAGAAGACGAGCGCGGGCCTGAAGGCCACCGGTGCCATGGGTGGCATGGCGATGCCGGAGTTCAAGGCGTCGTGGACGTTCGTCCTCAAGCCCATCGACGAGCAGCACACGCGCCTGATCGAGCGCTTCCGGGTCCAGTCGCCGCAGGGTGGCCCCGTCCAGCGCATGGTCCTGCCGGTGTTCGGCCTGGGCGTCTTCATCATGAGCCGCAAGCAGCTGCTCGGGATCCGCGAGCGCGCCGAGGAAGGGCCGAGGCCGGAGATCAAGCCGCTGAGCGCCGCCGCCTGAGGAGCGGCCTCCGTTTCGTGTGATTCACGCGGGCGGGACGTTCGAAGCGGAACGTTCCCGCCCGTCGGCGGCCGTCCCGGCCGCTCTCGTTCATGCTCTGTGAGTGCGACATCTCCCCGGTGGACGAGGACTCGGAGTCCTGGTCGTCTTCGTGCTGGTGGCCGCGGCACTCGCCCTCTGGAACGGGCTGCCATGGCAGGTCTCCGGCTCGCCTGGCACCGGCGGCTTGCCTTCTTCATCTGCCGGCGCCGATGGCCTGGGTGGGTCGCCTTCGCTGATCCCGGGATCACCCCCAGCGGGCGCCATAGACACCGCCGACTGGCAGCTGGTGCGGGTCCATTCCCTGGGCTTCTCCATCCAGCTGCCGCCGACCTTCGAGCTGGTGAGCGGCGATGACCCGACCAAGCCGGTGCCGTCGTTCGACGCGATCGCAGCAGTGGCTCAGCCGATCGCCGACGGCCTGACCCAGCAGGCTTCGATCCTCTCGACCGCGCCGGGCGTCTTCGGCCAGCTGGGGCTGTGGGGCGTCGAACCGGACACGCTCTCCCAGGTCGGGCTGCTCGCCGGTCAGCCATACCGGGTGGCCGATTCCGACCTCCAGGGCATCGTCCAGTCGGCGGTCGCCGACCGCGCCACGCCGCTGGAAGGCAGCACCATCGACCAGGTGGAGCTGCCCTCGGGCACCGGCTACCTGGCCGAGTACCGGGACGCGACGGACCTCGGCGCGCACCTGGAGGTTCACGTGCGCACGCCTACCGGCCGCTACCTGGTGCTGGTCATGACGTTGATCACGCCAACCGTCGACCCGGCGTCGGACGGCCGTTTCCTGGCCATCGCCGGCAGCCTCGCGCCGCTGGCCGGCGCCGATTCCGGAGACGTGCCGGCGCCACCGGCAACGGCTGACGGCCATGCGGACCCGGTCCTTGAGGCGGACCTGCCGGCTTCTGTCGGTGGGGTGGCGCTCCAGGTGCGGTCACTCAACGGGGAGGACCTGGTCGGCGGCGATATCGGCACGGGCACGGTGCTGGACGCGGTCGGCTCACTGGTGGCGACGCCGGGCCGGGTGACGGTGGCGCTCGGCGTGCCGGCGACGGGCACCAGCGACCTGGTGCTGACGGCGTTCCGCCTGGACGGCGTGGACCCGGCGGCCATCCAGGCACGGTTGGCGCAGTTCCCGCCCCAGATCTGGAAGCAGGCCACGGTGGGGGGCCGGGACGTGCTGGAGAGCGTGGCCGGCACGGACGGCCGCAAGACCTACCTGCGCGTGTCGGGCAGCGTGATCGAGGAGATCGTCACCAGCGACGCGAAGCTGGCCGTCCAGGCGATCGCCGGGCTGGGCTGAGGACGCAGGGTCGTGGCGCCGACGGCGGCGGGGTGGCGCGGCGGCGGGG